>CAMDBH010000014.1 GCA_945889325.1 Klebsiella pneumoniae | reverse complement strand
ATCTCGCCGCCGATCAGGATGACCAAGGTCAAAACGCCAATCGCCAGCGCGAGTACGCCATCGAGCCACGACGCTGGCAGGCCGTGGCGGTGCGCCAATTCGAGCGTGAGTGAAGTCGTGATGGAAGAAGCCAAGATGTTCGCCAGCGTATTGCCGGCGAGCAGCGTCGTGAGCACAGCCGAGGGGTCGCGCTGCCACAATTCCAACCACTTGCGCGGACCGCGGCCCTCGTCGAGCAAGCGACGCAGGCGCAACTCGCCCATACTGGTTATTGCTGTCTCGGTGCCGGCAAAAACGAAGGCCGACGCGAGCGCGACAATCAGAAAAACCACGGCGGTTATTACGGAATCACCGTGACTAGCAGGGGCAGGGTCCACCTTGGGCGTGTCTCACCGGAGCAAAAATAGCGCCGTAACAGGCAGCGTAACAGATAAGCAGTTGGCGCGCAAGGAATTCTTTTTCTGGCGATTGCCAACTGGCGATTTCGGGGATCAAAATAGATAACGATCTGGACCCAAATTCCGCCTTTTCAAAAACCAATCGGAGCGGTGAGTCGCTTGAAAAGCGCGAACTTGCGACCCAGCTAACAAAAACTTGGTGCGTAAAAATCCTATTTTTACGCACCCCCTTCATTGGATGGTGCAGATTTTTTGCGCGCTCTGGAAAAAGGTGGAAGAGGACGCGCAAACCTTCAATTTCGGGTTGATTTTGCTGCAATCGGCTGTGCTTGTGCACTGAATGCCGCATTCCGAACCGGCGCCGCTGGGCGCCTTGATGCAACTGAAATGCAAGCCCTGGGTGGCGTCGTCGTCCTTGGAACACTCTGATCCGGCACCGCACGAACAGTCTTTGGTGCAAACGCCGAAAGTCTTGTCGGCGCCTGTCTGATACGCCGGCTTTTTGCACACCCCGTATTTGCAATCGGCGTCGGCCGTGCACTCAGCACCATGTAAGTGCCCGACGGGATTGCTGATATTTGCAGATTTGAGGCAATTGGAGTCGCCCAATGGCGCAGTCGTATTGGCCTGACAACTCACGCAAGCGATGAACAAAGCCACAATCGCACAAAACCGCATGGAACCTCCGAAAAATAGGGAACTATCAAAAACCGGCACGCCCTACTGACAGACGCACACGGCGTCGGCGGGTTGGGCGATGACTTGCACGACATCGAGCCATGCGCCGCGCGCCGCTGCAGGGGCCTTTGAATTTGCTTGGAATTTAATCGTCAAACGCGCGATCTTGCTACCCTCAACCAGCGTGAACGTCCGCTGCAGGGTGGCAAAACTCGTCGCACTGGTGCACAGCGACTCTTCTAACGGCACGCCGTTGAGCAGGATCGACAGCGCACCTTGGCTGCAATCCGTGCCGTCCACGTCGATGCGGGCCGCGATTTTAACTGTATAATTGCCCGGTTGCAGCCCGATCTCCGGCAGTTGCGCCGTGTACGTGCCGTTGCCCAGACCGACGTGCAAGGTCTGCGTGCCCGTGACGGCTACGGCATCCTTGGCGATTTGCCAGCCAAACCCAGCCGTTGGCGCGGGTTCGACCGCGGCAAAATTCCAGCCGGGCACCACCGTTTCAAAACTTTCTGTAAACATCGCAGTGGGTTGGCACAGCGGCACCGACGTACACGCGCCCTCACTGCAATACGCCACTTTGCAGGCCGTCGCGGTGCCACAGGTCAGGGCAGGGTGACTACAAGTGCCTAAAACAACGTCGCAAATGTCGGCCGTGCAGCCAAAACTGTCGGCACAGTCCGCGTTCTTGGTGCAACATCCTTCGCCTGGCGCAACAATACCTTTGCATGTCGCCTTGTTGTCGCAGATATCGCCGGAGGTGCAACTGGAGCCGTCGCTGCACGGTGTGCCGGTTAAGATCTCATTTTTGCAGCCTTTTCCTGGTTCGCAACTGTCCTTGGTGCAGGCATTGCTGTCGTCGCAATCCATTTTCAAGCCAGCGCTGCAGCCCGTGGCCGAACACGTCTCCGTGCCGTTGCAAGGCTCGCCGTCTGAGCAAGTGCCAGTAACCAAAACCAAATGTTGGCAGCCGGTCGCAGCCACGCAGTAGTCGGCGGTGCAAGGCTTGCCATCGTCGCAAGCCAATTGGCCGCTGCCGCCACAAGCGCCCTTGGCGCAGACATCGGCGGTTGTACAGGCATTTCCGTCATCGCACGCGCCGCTTTCGATCGACGTGTAGCCGCAAGTGCCCGGGGTCTTGACCTTGTCGCACACGTCGATGCTGCAAGGGTTGCCGTCGTTGCAGTCAGCATTGAATTTACAGCAGTTTGCTTTTTCAACGCCCTTGCAACTGCCGCCGCTGCAGGTCGCGTTGTCGGTGCAGCCGGTGCCCGTATCGCACGCCGCGTTGTTGAAGCCGTGCTTGCAAATGCCCGTCACAGTGTCGCAACTATCTGTGGTACATACATTTTTGTCATCGCAGCTGATCGCGCTGCCGCCAACGCAGGCGCCGACTTTGCAGAGATCGCCCAACGTGCAAGCGTTGTTGTCGCTGCATCCCGTGCCTTCAAACACCGTGCTGTTGTGGATGCAACCTTTTGTCGGCGCACAACTATCGATGGTGCATGAATTTTTGTCGTCGCAATCGCTTGCCGTGCCGCTGCAAGTGCCATTCTTGCAACTATCGGTAGCGGTGCACGAGTTGCCGTCGTCGCACCCACCGGGGCTAGGGATGTAGCTGCAACCTTTGTCACTTTCGCAAGAATCGACGGTGCAAGTGTTGTTGTCGTCGCACTTCAGCGCCGCGCCGATGCACGAGCCTGCGACACAGGTGTCTTTGCTGGTGCAGGCGTCCAAATCGTTGCAGTCGCCCTTGGCGAAGGTAAAGACACAACCCTTGATTTTATCGCAGCTATCTGCGGTGCATGGGTTAGAATCCTTGCAGTCGATCTTAGCGCCCAAAACGCAGGCGCCGCTGGCACACACGGCGATGCCGTTGCAGACATCGCCATCGTCGCAGCCGACGCCATTGGCCAGCGACTGGTGTTGACAACCGGCTATTGGATCGCACAAATCCAAAGTACACGGGTTGTCGTCGGCACATTTGTCGAGCAATGTCGCAGCGCAACTGCCAAAAACACAGGTTTCAACTTTTGTGCACTTGTTGCCATCCTCGCAAGCCAAGCCGTTGGCCGGTACGACATCGTTCTCACACTGGCCGCTGACGCAAATGTCGATCGTGCACGGCGATCCGTCGAGGCAATCGGCATCCTGTTTGCAGCAAGTCTGCAGTGGCTTGCCGACGCACAACTTGCCTTGGCATTGATCGTTTTCCGTGCACGGGTTGCTGTCGTTGCAAGCGCCGACCACGGCCGTGTGTTCACAAAAGCCGCTGTTTGAATTGCAGGAATCGGTCGTGCACGGGTTGCCGTCGTCGCACCCAACAAAACTTGTGGTGATGCAAACACTTTTGTCGCATTCACCGGCTTGGCCGCACGCGTCACTTGGCTGGCACGCGCTGCCCTTTGGCAAATTGACCGGCAAGCAACCCAGCATGGCATCACAGCTTTCCAACGTACACTGATTGCCGTCGTTGCAAATCACTGCCGAACCGCCGACGCAACTGCCACCCTTGCAAGTTTCGCCGATCGTGCAAATCAAGCCGTCGTCACAAAAACCGCCGACGCGGACCTGCGTGCGGCAGCCGTTGCCCTCACAAACATCGTTGGTGCAGGCGTTGCCATCGCTGCATTTGGCGTCGTTGGGAATGTTTTGACAGCCTTTTGCCCCGCCGCAACTGTCGTCTGAGCAAGCCAAGCCGTCGTCGCAAATGCCCGCGTTGTCGGTTACGCCGTCGCAGTCGTTGTCCAGGCCGTCGCACTTTTTCTCAGTCGTTTCATAGGTGCCCAAGTTGCCGAGGTTGCACACCCACTTGCCGCCGCTGCACACCGACGTATCTGCGCCATTGCACACGCCCTTGTCGCCGCAGCCCGAACCCGCCTTTCCAGCCAATTCCTCATCTGTTAGGCCATCGCAGTCGTTGTCCAGACCGTCGCAGGTGGCTTCTTTGCCAGCTTGGAACGGCACCGTGCCGTCGCTCTGACAGCTGACCACCAGATCGGCGCTGCACACAGCTCCTTTGGCGTGGCCCTTGCAAACCCCCAATTGACATGCAAAAACGGCCAGTTCAGCGCTTGTCGCGGCAGTGGTATCTTTGGGATCAAACGCGTCTACAAGACAATCGCGATCGCCGTCTTTTGTGTTGCTTTCGAGTGCGTCGATTTTGCCGTCGCCGTCGCTATCGCGTGGTTGGGCGCCTTCGCTGCCGATCTCCGCGGCATCTTTGAGCAAATCGCCATCGCTGTCGCCGTCCAGCGGATTGGTCCCAAACGTGCGTTCCGCCCGCTCACTCAGACCGTCGCCGTCGCGATCGGCGTTGGGGTCTTGGCACAAGGCGGGTTGTTGCCAAGCGACGCTGCCGCTGCAAAGCCCGTGGTTGCACTCACTGTCGGTTGCGCAACTGGCGCCGTCGGCCAGCAGGTGTGCGCCACAACTAGCCAAAAATAATGTGAAAATTGCACAGAGCCACCGCCGGCTGGCGGGGCTTTTCAACGCGGACGACGCTTGCTGAGCGTGCGTTCTGGCCATTGTGCTGCTGTGGATGCGCGGTACGCGCCCGCTGCTATCTCACCACAGCCAAGCCTTTGTGCCTAGTACAAAAATGCGGTTTTTGCGCCAGTCGATTTTGGCCGATTTTGCCAAAAAAGAAGTGCGTCTTTTCAATAACCTACACGGCGCGGCGTTTTGCACGGCCCGCGATCACTCGCCACCGCGTTTGGCCGCTTGATCGCGCAGTTGGTAATAGGTGCGCAACACCTTGCGAACATAGTCGTCCGTTGCCGCAAAAGGCGTTGCATCTCGTCCCATTACGCGCATCGAACCGGCGTGATAACCCGATAAAACCTTGACCAGATCGCCCTCAAACTTATTGGCGAGTACGCGCAAGAACCGCGCACCACCCAAAATGTTTTGCCCGACATCGTTGATGTCCTCCACCCCGAGCGCCTGCGCGGTCGCCGGCAGCAGTTGCATGACACCATGGGCATTTTTGTTAGACACCGCCAGCGGATTGCCGCCTGATTCGACGGTCATGACGGCGCGGATCAGATGCGGCGGCAGCTTGTAGCGCGCGGCTGCGAGCGCTATTTCCTGTGCAAAAATACCGTCATCTGGCAGTGTTTCTTTCGCAGCAGCGGCCGAAGGTGCGTCGCGAACGGGCGCTGGCGTCGGCCCCAATTTGCCATGGGCGTCGCGGTTCACGGGCGCTGGCTGCGCGGCCGGTTCTTTGTCGCTGATGACTTCAGAACTGCCTGCATTGCTTGCGCTTATGCTGCCATTCCCCCTTGGTTGTCCTCTGTCGCTGTCGGCAGCTGGGCCGCTTTGCCAATCACAACCGGAGGGTATGCGATCGCTTATGTTGCAATTCTTGCGGATCCAAGCGACAGATTTGCGTTCCTCCCACATTTGCTTGAGGTTGGCGAATGTTTCAACGCCGTCTTTGCGCGAGCACTGCACCATGGCATGGCTGCATTTGGCGGCATCAGCGGTATTGGCAGCAAAAAGCGTAAGTAATATAACCAGTACTGCGTATCGTTCCAACTTCACGTGCACACTCCGTTTTGCCCACCTCTTCAACACCCGATCATAGCCATTTTGTGCCGCAGCGCCAATCTTTTGGCATAAGAGGGTGTAGCTAAAAAAACGTCTACTGCGCGTAACGATGCATCCCGACATGCTTTGTTGTCGAACCCCAACGCACTTCCGACGTACCGCTAGTACGCCGAAAGCGCGTTGGTGACCTCCGCCTCGCCTTTCGGGCGCCTCGTTGCGCTCGTACCGACATATTTTAGCTACGCCCTCTAAAGCCGCGTTCAAACAACGCGATTGCACCTGCCGCTTGAGATCGCCGACGCGCGCGCGCAACATACCGCGCGTCTGCCGCCGCGGACGAGGTGAATCGTGCAGCAGCTTCCGCCACAAGTAGCGCTCATCGGTTTTGGGCCGTGGGGCCGCAATTTGGCCCGCAATTTGCACGCCTTGGGCGCGCTTGCCTGCGTGTGCGAAACAGACGCCGCCGGACGCGAAGACGCAAAAAAGCTTTACCCAACCGCAGTAATTGTCGCCGATCCGCTGGCCGTGCCCGTGCATTTGGCCGTCGCCATCGCGGCTCCGGCTGCGCAGCATGCTGAATTGGCCCAGCTGTATCTATCCAGAAAGCAACACGTGTTTGTTGAAAAGCCCTTGGCGCTGCGGGTGGATGAATGTCAGCCGCTCATCGATTTGGCGCAAAAACACCGCATCGTGCTCATGGTCGGCCACCTCCTGCACCACCATCCTGCGGTCGTTGCGCTGGAACAGCTGATTAAGCAAGGCACTTTGGGGCGTTTGCAATATTTGTACTCCAATCGCCTCAACCTCGGGCGCATCCGCCGCGAGGAAAACAGCCTGTGGTCGTTTGCGCCGCACGATATCGCTGTGATGTTGCGGCTTACCGGCGCGATGCCTACCCAAGTAACGGCAACGGGTGGCTATTTTCTGCATCCGAAGATCGCCGATTCAACCGTTACGCACCTGAGTTGGGAAAACGGAGTGCAAGCGCACATTTACGTGTCGTGGCTGCATCCATTTAAGGAGCAACGCCTTGTTGTGATCGGCCAAGACGCAATGGCCGTTTTTGACGATCGCTTGCCGTTGCAAGAAAAGCTTCTGCTTTATCGCCATGGTGTTGAATGGCACGACGGCGTGCCACAAGCGAAAAAAGCCGAGCCCGAAAGGATCGCATTGCCGGATATCGAACCCCTTCGCCAGGAAATGCAGGCCTTCTTGACGGCGATCGCGGATCCGCTGCAACCGATGATCGCGGACGGGCACGAGGGGCTGCGCGTGCTCACCGTGCTCGACGCTGCCGAGCGATCGCTGCGATCCAGCGGCGCGCCGGTGGTGCTGGGGGCCCAAAGCCAGGCCCAACAGCGTCATCCCGGCGTGCAGATTCATGAAACGGCCCTCGTCGGCGATCGCGCCAGCATCGGCGCTGAGACCAAAATTTGGCATTTCGTCCACGTGATGGATGGGGCAAAAATTGGCCGCGATTGCAGTTTGGGCCAAAATGTCTTTGTCCAAGGCCGCGCCATTTTAGGCGATCGCGTCCGCGTACAAAACAACGTCTCGATCTACGACGGCGTAGAATTGGGCGACGGCGTGTTTTGCGGCCCCAGCTGCGTTTTCACCAACGTCACCAGACCCCGCGCTGAAGTCAACCGCAAAAGTGAGTTCGCGCGCACGATCGTTCACCGCGGTGTCAGCATCGGCGCCAACGCCACGATCATTTGCGGTAACACACTGGGACAATACAGCTTTGTCGGTGCGGGTGCGGTGGTCACCAAGGACGTACCGGCCCACGCATTGGTCAGCGGCAATCCAGCCATTGTGCGCGGTTGGGTCTGCACTTGTGGTGAAAAATTGCCGTTTTCTCTGCCCGTGCACACCGCCCAAACTGCGGAATGTGAGCGCTGCGGCCGCGCGTTTGTGGCCCTTTCCGCGCGGGCGATCTCTGAAACAGCAGCAAATTCTGAGCATATCGCATGACTTCAGCCAAAGTGCCCTTGTTTGACTTGGCGCGTGTTCTTGAACCGCTGAAGCCCGAATTGCACCTGGCGCTTGAGCGCTGTTTGCGCCACGGGATTTTCGTGCTCGGGCCAGAAGTGCTGGCATTTGAAAAACAATTGGCTCAGTACGTCGGTGCCGAGCACGTGGTTGGCCTGTCAAGCGGCACCGATGCGCTGCTTGCCACCTTGATGGCGCTGGATTTGCCCAAAAATTCAGAGATTTTGACAACGCCATTTACGTTTATCGCTTCGGCGACCTCGATCTTGCGCGCTGATTTGCGCCCAGTTTTTGTCGACATCGCACCGGGCAAGTTTTATCCGGATTTGCGGGATTACGAGCGAGCTTGGACGGCCAATACCCGCGGCATTTTGAACGTGCACTTATTTGGTGAACCGCAGCCCTTGACCGAGGTCGCGGCGCTCTGCCGGGCCAAAGGCGGCGTGTTGGTTGAAGATTGTGCGCAGGCTATCGGCGCGCGCGCAGGCGACCTACGCCATGCCGGCCGGGCCGGAGTGGCCGGCACTTTGAGCTTTTTTCCGGCCAAAAACTTGGGCACCCTTGGCGACGGCGGGGCCTTCTTTAGCGATGACGCGGATTTGGCCAAGCGCGTGCGTGAAAAGCGCCAGCACGGATGCTCCGTGCGCTATCAGCACACCCACCTCGGCGGCAATTTCCGCTTGGACGCATTGCACGCGGCATTTCTGCAAGTGCTGTTGCCGCAACTGGATTCTTGGCTGCTGCTGCGTGCGCAGAATGCGACGGCTTACGATCACGCTTTGCGTCCCTTGGCAGAAACCAGGCCTGAACGGTTGCAACTGCCTGCAATGACAGCGGGTCATGCTTGGAATCAATATGTGATCAGGTCGCCCCAACGCGATCACGTCAAGGCTACTTTGGATGCTGCAGGGGTTGGCAACGCAATTTACTATCCATCTGCGCTACATACGCAGGGCGCTCTGGCCGCGGCTGGGCCATTTGTGCCGTTGCCGAATGCGGAAAAAGCCTGCGAGGAAGTGCTGGCCCTGCCGATTTATCCCGGCTTGACGGAATACGAGCGCGCGCGGGTGATTGAAGTGGTCGCGCACGCCTTGGCGTGATAACCTGTCACCTCAGCTATTTCAGTTGCAGTCGGAGCTTTTGATGAGTCAGCCATTTTTGAACGACAATCCCGCACCGGATCAGGAGAAAAAGGAAGGCGACGCCAACCGTCCGAGCATGGCCGATCGCCTAATCGAGTCGCGCACCATTCAGATCGGCAGCGCGATTGACGAAAAAACCGCCACGCGGGTGATTGGCGAACTGCTGATTCTCGAAGCGATGGACAAAGATGCGCCGATCACCCTGTTTATCAATTCGCCCGGCGGCAGTGTGACGGCCGGTTTTGCGATTTACGACGTGTTGCGTTTTATCCAACCGCGCACGCGAATTATCTGTTCAGGCTTAGCGGCTTCGATCGCGACGGTCATCTTGCTCGGCGCGAAAAAAGAGGACCGCCTCGCGCTGCCGAACACGCGGCTGTTGATTCACCAACCGCTGATTTCTGGTTCGGTTTATGGCCCAGCGAGCGATCTGGAAATCACCGCCAACGAGATCATCAAAACCCGCAAGCGTATCAATGAATTACTCGCGGCGGAAACGGGGCAGCCGTTCGAGCGGATTGAAGCCGATACCCACCGCGATTACTGGCTGACTGCAGCCGAAGCGGTGGCTTATGGCTTGATTTCGCGCGTGATTGTCAACCGCAGCGAAATTTAAACCATCCCTACATTTCGATGATGATCATACCGTCATTGTCGTCTTCGCAATCGGCATCGCGATCGGTTTCACGGCGGCGGCGTTTGGGGGCCTCGGGCGGCTCTTCAAATTCAAATTGACCGGGTTGCGGCAAACGCGGCTGAGGACGATCGTCTTTCAGCTCGCGACGCCTGATTTGCTCGATGATGAATCCGTCCAGCATGACGCCCTCCGACAGTTAGTTGTCGGCACTGAGAATAAGACGCTCGACGTGAGCGATTGATTCAGTCATCTGCGCTGCCGGCCTTTGCCTCGTCTCTTTGAGGCCCGGCAGCGCGTCCTCTTGAATCAAGTTAGCATTCGGGTGCGGGCACCGCAAATTTTGTTGCTTTTTAGTGGGGCATCGCCGGCATCGCTGCCAAAAACTGCTCAATTTCAGCAGTATACGTGCAGTCGGCGGCCTCGGTCGGATGCAGCCAAATCGGCGCGGTCTGGGTGATTTGCGCCTTGCCTGCGCGCGCGGTCGCGAGCATCCGCACAGCGTGTGCGTCGCCCAAACGGTGCAGCAGCGGCGACCAGCAAATATCCGACAACCCCGCGCTCTGCATGGCAAAAATCACTTTCTCCGGCAGCATTGGATAAATCAGGCAAAACACCCCGTCCGCGGCGAGCAACTCGGCAGCGACCTCGGCAAAACGCGCCAACGTGGCCGTAGATTCGCAATGAGCGCCTTTGCGTTCGGGGTGTTGGGGCGGCGTTCCGTTGCAAAGCAAGTAGTACGGCGGGTTGCTAACGACCAATTGCACTTGCGGCAAACGCGGCGCCGGTTCTGCCAGATCGTGAATCAGCACGGTTGCGCGATCGGACACGCCGTTCAGGCGCAAATTGCGTCCGGCTCGCGCCGCGAGATCACACTGAAATTCGACCAACTGCAACTGAGCTTGCGGTTGCGCTTTGGCCAAAAGAATCGACACCAGACCGGTGCCAGCACCCAAATCAACTGCGATCATACCCGGTTGCAAGTGCGGCGCGGCGTACCATGCCAGCGCCATCGCGTCGACGGAAGTGCGATAGCCGCGTCGGGATTGCAACAGCTCGACGCGATCGCGCAAAAGGCGGTCGCGGGTTTCATCGGTGTTGGGCAGCAATTCGCCGGTGTGCGGCATGGGCGATCGCTTCGGCCGGCTACTGGGCGGGCAGCGCTGAGGACTGCGCAGGCATCACAAAATGCACTGGCGCGTTGCCCAGTTGCACAGGGGGTAGGCCAAGGTTTGAGCCGTTTGGCAGCAGCCACGTCGCCGCGGGTGCGTCGGGCGCTGCGCTCGATTTGGCTTTGGCGTAAAAGAAATAAACCGAAACGCCAATCAACGCGGCACCCAACCCGAAACCGACGCCAGCCAGCGTGCGACCTGTCTGAATTTTTTGCGCTTCTTCGTCCGAGGTCACCTCCACCGCCGCGCTGCTGAGGTTGCCGGCGTTCGCCGCGCCGAGCCCCAAACCGCCTAGCCCCAAACCGCCAGCGATCCAACCCGGTACCGAGGTGTACCAACCACCCGCAGGTGCAGGCGCCGGTTTCTCACCGATGACAACTTCTTCCGGTTTTTTCGATTCGCCCAGGATGGTCTTGACCACGCTTGCCACGGCGCGTTTGGAAATGCCGACTTGCGGCACCTTGTTGCTGGAACTGCGGGTGATTTTGTTGCCCGCCACATCGATCAACAGCGCTTGCAGTTTGCCGTCCATGACGCCAACCACACACACCATGTTGACTTCCAACTCGCGGCCAAGTGCGACCGCGTCGTTTTGCAAACGTTTGCCAGCGGCGTCAAAATCCGAATAGGACAAACCCACTTGCTTGTCATCGATCACGAGGTGGGTCTCAAACTCCACGTCGACGTTGAGCTTGCTCGCACCGCCGCCGGCGATTTTGACGCGATGCAGCAGTGAAGTCGTCTTTTCTTGCTGCAAGCGCACGGCATAAGTGCCTGGAATCAAATCAGCAACGGTGAAGGGTGTTGCACCGCGATCGATGCCGGACAAGATGATGTGTGCCCCCGGCGTTGTCGAAGTGACTTCGAGCGAGCCCTTTTTCAGCGCGTTGACTTCTTTGACAACGGCCTTGAAAAGCTCAACAACATCGGGACGATAGTTGTCATCGGTGACTTGGGCTTTCAAGCCGAATGCCGTGATGACGGTGCGAAAAACTTCCGAGGCCGCGTCTTTGTCTTTTGAAATCACGTAGGCTGTCGCCAACTGCGCCAAAACGTCCAGATATTCTTTGCGAATTGCGTCGTCCGCACCCGGAGCAGCGATGGCTGCTCGGTACTTGGCTTCAGCAGCCTGCAGTGCCTTGATCGCGTTGGCCGCGTCGGCGTTGTCTAAGTATTCAATGCCTTTTTTTCGCGCCTCGGTCAGCGCGGCGCGCCGTTCCTCGGTCAGCGCGGTCGGCACTTGATCGCGATCTTTGCGCAATTTCTCCGCGCCTTTTTCCGGCGCCACCAAGATGTAATCACCGCTGTTTTCATCGCGAAACGCCTGACCCACTTCCTTGAGGTAATCCGTGGTCAGCGGGCTAGCTTCGTTTCCGGTGCGCAATTCGACGATTGCAAGCGTGCGCTCGACCTCGCCCTCAGCAGCTAGCGCAACTGCGCTCGGAGCGAGCCACGCAAAAAGCACAGCGATCGCTGTAGTTCGGGCAAATCCCGCTTTGGTTCTGAATCGGTTCTGCATGGATCATCCTACGTGGCCAGCTGCAAAAACGGGCCGAAAACTTCAGGGCAACAAAACAAGGCACCCGCCAGTGTGCGTTAGAAACGCGGGATTGTAAGCGCAAACACCCGCTTGTCAAGACACGCAAACGACAATAGTGAACAAAAGTGCCACTGAAAACGCAGCATCGGCGGCAGGCACGCAAAAATCCGGCAGTCGATTTGACGATCGCGCTTGTTGCGCCCGCGGTGAGACCAACTGAGACCAACTGAGACCAACTGAGACTGGGCGAGACTGGTCTCACCGACCCGATGGGCGGCAAAAAAATGCCCTAAATACAACAAACACGTGCAGCGACCGAGCGGCACACATTTTGCAAAAGCGCACCACGGCCGCGACAAACCGGCGGCCGGAGGAAACGCCCGTGATACGCCAACTTGTTCACTTGCTCATTCTGACATTTTTATCTTTGATGGTCGGCGGTTGCAGCCGCGCAGGTGACACCTTCTCCGTGGTGCCGACATCCACGCCGTCGACGGCTGGGCGAACGGCCGCTGTGGACTTGCCCGCGCCGCCTACGGTTGTGTACGCCGCGCCGACGGCGAATTGGCAGCCGCCGCGTTTGCTGATCTCGGAAATGATGGTCGATCCCTTGCTGTTGGAGGACAGCGCTGGAGAATTTGTCGAGCTGGCAAATTTGTCCGGCGAACCAGTGCGACTTGCAGATATTTCATTGCTTTTGCCGTCCGGCAAATGGGTCATGCCCGAGCGCCCGCGCGCGCCCGTCTTGCGCGCAGGCGAAATTGCGCTGCTGACCCCGCAAGGCTACGGCCCCAACGAAGCCAAGGTGCGCGGCCTAAAATTACCTAATCAAGCTGGGCGATTGGAGCTACGATGGCGCCAAACAACGGTCGACGTTGTGCAATGGCACCGCAAAAAGCCGTGGCCCAAAGCGGTCCCCGGTATGGCGCTTGAACGCATTTCGCCCACCGCCGACGGCAAGCTCGGCAGTTCCTGGCGCCGTTCGCCGACGCCGTTGCGCGTAGTCGAGCGCGGCAGTCCAGGCCGATCTAGTTGGGCTTGCGACAGCCTGCGCAACACGCCCGCGCACAAGGTTTGCGCAGGAGATCATGCACTTGAGCTAGCTCGTCTAGCGGCGTTGCACCCCAAACGCCGCGCTGTTGCTTGCCAGCCTTCGTTCGCTAAATAACTTCAACAGATGCGCCAGGTGCCAGTTGCGTCAAAAACCGACCGACGGGCGGTCCTGTCCAACGCGGGTCGCTGAGGGGGGACTTGAACCCTCGACCGGCAAGCGGCCATAGGGGCGCGCGGCAGTGCGTGACCGGAAACTTCAACAGATGCGCCAGGTGCCAGTTGCGTCAAAAACCGACCGACGGGCGGTCCTGTCCAACGCGGGTCGCTGAGGGGGGACTTGAACCCTCGACCTAACGATTATGAGTCGTTCGCTCTAACCAGCTGAGCTACTCAGCGTGCGGGCACGCTGGCGCATCTGCATGAAATTTTGGGAATTATCGCTTACTAAACTGGAATCTGGCGCGCGCAGCGGCACGGCCGTACTTCTTCCGTTCTTTGGCGCGCGCATCGCGCATGAGCAAGCCCGCGGCTTTCAAGGACGGTCGCAAATCGGCTTGAAACACGGTCAAGGCGCGCGCGATGCCGTGGCGAATTGCGCCCGCCTGTCCGGCCAATCCGCCGCCAGCGACGGTGCAATGCACGTCGAATTCTTTGCGTTCGATCACATCAAACGGTTCGCCCACGACCATTTCCAGCGTCGGGCGGCGCAGGTATTCCGCCAAGGCCCGCCCGTTGACGGTCACGATGCCCGTGCCGGTCGACAAATAAACGCGGGCGGTGGCTTCCTTGCGGCGGCCAGTGGCGTACCAGCGTTTTGCGGGTGCGGTGGATTCGGTGACTCGACGGGTGGTTGCCATGCTTTAACCTATTTGCGCCTTGATTTTGCGCGCGGACAATGAGAAAACGCGTTGAACAATAAGCAGAATTTAGAGCACTTTTGCGATCGGGTTCTGTGCTGCATGCGGATGCGTCGCGCCAGCATAAACTTTGAGCTTGGTGATCAAACGACGGCCAAGCGGGCCCTTGGGCAACATGCCCCAAACGGCGCGGCGGATGGCTTCTGCCGAATTGCGCTGCAAGTACAGCTTGGCGCTAAAAGTTTTCAGGCCGCCGATGAATTGGGTGTGGTGGCGGTACATCTTGTTGTCAAACTTGTTGCCGGTCAATTTGACCTGCTGCGCGTTGATCACAACGATGAAATCGCCGGTGTCGGCGTTGGGCGAATAGTTCGTTTTGTCTTTGCCCCGCAAAATATTGGCCAATTGCACGGCCGCGCGTCCCAAAACAACGTCTTTCATGTCGACGATGTACCACTGGTGAGCGGCGTCCTGTGTGCGGATGTGGGCGGTTTCTTTGGTCAGACTCATGGCAATTCCTCAGTATTCTTTCGCGATTTGTGGCAATCGCGCAGGGGCTGGCGGCCTTTCAGTTCCGCGGGGGGCAGAATTCTAAAGGCAGCGCCGGCAATTGTCAACGCAAAATCGGCCGGACCGCAGCAATCGTCGCGGTCAGACCGCCACTTGCACAACCAACCCAGCGGCGAGCCAATCGCCCAGTGCTAAAAACCGACGCTAGATCGCAGCGCTGCGGCCGCATCGGTGCGTTCCCAGGTGAAGCCCGGCTCATTGCGGCCAAAGTGGCCGCCCGCCGCCGTGTGGCGATATTTGGGCTGCATGAGGTCCAAACGCCGAATAATTTCAGCAGGACGGAAGTCGAACACTTCGAGCACGGCCCTCTCGATCTTGAGCGAATCGAGCACTTCGGTGCCGTGGCAGTCGATCTTGACGCTCGTGGGCCGCGCCACGCCGATCGCGTACGACACCTGAACCTCGCACTCTTTCGCAAGTCCCGCCGCCACAATGTTTTTAGCGACATAACGCGCAAAATACGAAGCCGAGCGATCGACCTTGGATGGATCCTTGCCCGAAAATGCGCCGCCGCCGTGGCGGCCCCAGCCACCGTAGGTGTCGACGATGATCTTGCGTCCGGTCACGCCGCAATCGCCATGCGGGCCACCGACGACGAATTTCCCAGTTGGATTGATATGATACTTGGTGCCAGCGTGCAGCAATTCCTCCGGAAGGACAGGCCGAATCACAGTTTCCAGCACAGCTTCATACAAATCGGCGTGGGCGATCGTGTCGCGGTGCATGGTGCTCACGACCACTGCTTCAATACCAACCGCTTTTCCGTCGGCATAACGCACTGAAACTTGGCTCTTTCCGTCGGGACGCAGCCATGGCAATGTGCCGTTGTGCAACAGAGCCTCCAAGCGACGGGTCAAGCGACTCGCCAGCGTGATCGGCAGCGGCATCAATTCTTCCGTTTGATCGCAGGCAAAACCGAACATCAGGCCTTGATCGCCCGCACCCTGTTCCGGATCAAGTCCTTCACCTGCGGTCACGCCTTGGCTGATGTCCGGCGATTGGCGACCGATGGTCGTCAGCACGGCGCAGGTACTGGCGTCGAAGTGATCGCGCGGATCGTCGTAGCCAATTTCTCCGATGGTTTTGCGAATGATGCTGGGCATGTCGACGTAGGCCGTCGTGGTGATCTCGCCTGCAATCAACGCCAAGCCGGTGGTTACTAGCGTTTCACAAGCGACCCGCGAGCGCGGATCGGCGGCCAACAAGGCATCCAGAATTGCATCGGAAATTTGGTCGGCCACCTTGTCCGGATGACCCGCTGTCACAGATTCACTGGTGAAAATAAAGTCGCGCATAATTTGAAGTGGCTCCAGCAAGAGGCTATTCTAAAAACGGCGCGAAGAATCTGCCCGCGGCCGCATAATGTCAAGATCGAATTAACACCACCGAAAATCGCTTGGCTGGGGCGGATATGCCGCAGTTCGTGCCGTTCGCGCAACTTGCGCTGGCAGATCGCTGTCGCGATCGGGTACAATTGCGCGACACGGCGTTTGCGCGATCGCGGTTGCCCATGTTTTTGGGCCAGCGTCGCCATCCTGCCTGCGGAGTCACGCGTGACCACCTTGAAAGTGCGCGACAATCTCAACAAGGGCTTGTCGAGCAATATCTCGACGAGTTGCCCTGGCAGTTTTGCTGGGTCGCCAAGGCTGTGGCTTTCGGCTTTCGGGCAGGCGATGCGGATTCGCGGCTCCATCGGCGCATTGGACCGATCGTGTTATTGTTCGGCAGCTCCTAACGGGTTAAGGGCCTTTGGCTTGCCCGCGATCGCCGCACATTTAGCGGTGTTGCTGGGCAGCCTGGCCGTGGCGTGCACGAATTACGGCGTGGATACGGCGCAAGAGTCGGGAAGTACTGACATTTACTCCAGTTTTGGCAAAGACGTCAAGCTGACGGACGCCACAAAGGACACCGGCAAAAACGATGTAAAAATCGGGGCCGATGCCGTCAAGGACACTGGGCCCATTGGCAAGGAAAGTGGAACGGACGCAAATGAGGAAGCTGCGATTGAGGAAGTTGCGATGGCGGTTTGCGCGACGCCTTGTTCGGTGGACGGCGATTGTTCAGCAATGCCTTGTAATTCAGGAAGTTGTCAAGGTGGTTGTTGCGTTTTCAATGCCGTGGTCGACGGTGCCATTTGCGACGACAGCGTGGGCTGCAATGGCCCAGATGTTTGCAAATCGGGCTTGTGCAGCGGGGGCGAGGCCGAGTGTGGCGACCAGTTGGACTGCACCATTGATTTTTGTGACGACAAATCAGGCAATTGCAAACACACCCTCAAAGGTGACTTTTGTAAGATCGCCGGCAAATGCGTTGCCGGCGAAGCCAGCAACGAATACGACAAATGTCAGGTTTGCGATCCGAGCCTGCAAGATAACGCTTGGTCAAAGAAACAGGGCTGTTGCACCCAAAACAGCGATTGCCCCAACGGCAGTGGCTGCGATTTGGGCAGTTGCGATCTGACGACTGCCACCTGCAAGGTCGTGAAAAAGCTCGGCTGCTGCTTGACCGACGCCGAATGCGATGACGGCAGCTTATGCACCGCCGACAGTTGCGATGTTGTGTCGGGTGTTTGCACGAGCAAGCCCAAAGAATGCCCAGCGCCAAGCCCCTGTCAGAAGGGCACATGCGCGGCCAAAACCGGTGTTTGCCAAGGCGAAATTACGCCGGGCCACTGTTTGATCGACAGTGTTTGTTACAACGAAGCCGACGCACAGGCCAACAACGGCTGCAAAGTTTGCAATCCTTTGTTAGTTAAGGAGGATTGGAGCACCAACGTCGGCGCGTTCTGCAACGACAACAACGATTGCACTTCGGGCGACGCGTGCAATGTGGCGGGGGCCTGCAAAGGTGCGCCGATACCTGGCTGTTGCAAGAACGATGGCGATTGCCCTGTCGCCATGGAGCCTTGCCAAACCAGCAAGTGCAACCTCGCACTGGGGTTGTGCGCAAAAATTGCCAAACCGAATTGCTGTACTGTCGGCGTTTGCTGCGACGTCAACGCGGGTGTGCTCAAAGCTGCGGGCACCGCCTGCGCCGACAATGTGTTGAGCACCGAATACAAATGCAACGGTCCGACTATCCAAAAGCGTGAAACGGTGCCGGGCTGCAACGGCACAAGTAATGAAGGTTGCTCGGGAAATATCGCCTTCGTCAGCGTCGGCGGTTGGGTGAACGTCCAGATTTGCCCCGCCAATACCCAGTGCACTGACGTCGGCGGCGGCATTTTGCCGTCTTGTAAACCCCTTGGACCTGTGGGCAGTTGCGTCGGATCTTGCGGCGGCCAGAGCAAAAATGGCAGTTGTTTCTGCGACGGCGGCTGCAAGGGCGCGGGGACATGTTGCAGCGATTTTGTAGCCTTGTGCGGATGTGCCAACGGTGAGTGCTGCAACTTGGCCAGCAATTTTCCCAAGCCCAAAGGCACCGCTTGCGGCGCGCTGGCGGTCCAAACGCAATATCAGTGCAGTGGCGCCAATATTCAATCGCGCACCGGCCAAGCCAGCTGCAACGGCGCCAACGCATGTTCGTCACAAGCCAATGATATCTTATGGGGTCCTTGGAACACGCTGCAAACCTGCGCCGTCAATACCGTATGCACCTCAGTGGGCAGCGGCATTTTGCCCACTTGCAAAGCAAACGCGCCTGCGGGCAGTTGTGTTGGATCTTGCAGCGGAAAAAGCAACAATGGCAGCTGCTTCTGTGACTCCGTCTGCACCGGCGCCGGCGATTGCTGCGGCGATTTCAAGCCGGTGTGCGGTTGCAGCAGTGGCGATTGCTGCGATGTCAACCCAGGAATTATTAAGGCAAAAGGTACGTTGTGCGGCAGCGCGAGCTTTAAGACGCAGTGGCAGTGCAGCGTGGCCAACGTGCAAAAGAAAACTGGGCAGCAAATTTGCAACGGCGCCAACACCTGCTCGGTCAACGTCAACGATCTCGTTTGGAGTCCGTGGGGTACAACGCAAAGTTGCGTTTCACCCGCAAAATGCGTCGCCGCTGCCGATGCCAGTTCAGCGAGTTGCGTGGCGCCTCCCCCGGGATCGTGCATGGGCAAATGCGGTGGCAAATCCAATGACTTGTGCTGGTGCGACGGTTTTTGCAAGACGGCAGGCGATTGCTGCGCCGACTTCGACGCCATCGGTTGCGCCGGCGTGCAAGTTTGCGGCGCCAACGCGGCCAAGACCTGCAAAGGCAAATGCGGCGGCCAAGGCGTCGGTCTGTGTTGGTGTGACGCCTTGTGCAAAGATGTAGGCGATTGCTGCGCGGATAAAGCCATTTGCAACTGCGCGCCTTGATCGCTTTTGATTCCCATGTGCATTTGGACGATCCCGATAGCGGTGGCGCACAACTGTGCGATGTGTTGACTTCGTTGGTCAAAACTGGCTGGCAAGGTGCACTGACCGCGGGGTATGGACCGGAGCGCTTTGAGGCCAGTCGCCTGCTTTGCCAAGATTTTTCGTCGATTCACCGCGCGATTGCGCTACATCCGCAATGGCTTGCGCGGGCACCGGCGGCGCGACGCGAGGCGGCTTGGCTGCAACTTTTGGCCGAACTCGATCTCGCTCCGGCGCTGGCGATCGGCGAGATCGGCCTCGATCGGCGTTACCGCGACCTTTTTCCATTGCCTGATCAAATCAGTTGGTTTCATCAAGGATTGCAGCTGGCTCAGCAGCGGCAGTTGCCGATCGTGCTGCATTTGGTCGGTTGGCACGGTCACGCCTTGACAGCGTTGCGGCAGCATCCTCTCACACAAGGCGGTGTGATCCATAGATATTCTGGTGCAGCCGAGTTGGTGCCGCACTTCGTCGCCTTGGGCCTACACATTTCAATGGCCTTGGAGCAGCGGCAAGATCTGCAAAAGCGCCGCGATCTCGCGGTTGCGATTCCGCTTGATCGCTTGCTGGTGGAAACCGATTGGCCTTTTGGCGACCTGACCTACCCGCAAGCGCTGCAGGCGATGATCGACATGACCCAGCAGATCGCCGAGTGGCGCGGCGTAGCATTGGCCGATTTGCAGATTCAACTGGCGCTCAATGCTGCCAAAGTGTACCGTATCGCCCTTCCGAGCGCGCCCTGACGGCGTCGACCCGGCGGAGAGGCAGCGATGGACGACGCGACCACAACCAATCAAGTGCTTGAAATGCCTGAGCTGCCGCCACGGGTGGCCAAGTCCAAGCCCAACCACCGCCGCTTTGATCGTTTTATTCGCTTGGTGAGCGAACCGGGTTTTGAGCGCTTGCAGGCGGCGCATGTCGTGATTTTTGGTCTCGGCGGTGTCGGCGGCTTTGCCGCAGAAGGCCTTGCTCGGTGCGGGGTTGGCACGTTAACGCTGGTCGATTTCGACACGGTATGCGCCACCAACGTCAATCGGCAAATTCAAGCGCTGCAGGGGGCGACGGGCAAGTCAAAGGCGCAGTTGCTCGGCGATCGCCTGCGTTTGATCAATCCCCAAGCGACGTTACACATCGTTCAGGAATTTTACAACAAGGACAATGCGGAGCGGTTGTTGCCCGAGCACAACAAGCCAGACTTTGTCGTGGATGCCATCGACAATATTTCGGCCAAGATGCATTTGATGAATCGCTGTAAACACTTGCAAATTCCGATTGTTTCGTCGATGGGTGCCGCTGGTAAGCTCGATCCGACGGCCGTGCGGATTGCCGATTTGTATCAAACGCACACGGACCCGTTCGCGCGGGCGATTCGCAAACAATTGCGGCGGTTTTACGACTGGCCTGAAAACTCCAAGCCCAAAACCAAAGTCACCTGCGGCGTAACCGTGATCTACTCCGAGGAATCGCGGCGCAAACCGTTGCCACCCAGTTGGGACGACGCCCACGGCTTTCAATGCATTTGTCCCAGCGGTGACAATGACTTACACAGCTGCAGCCACCGCAATTTGATCGAAGGTTCGGCCGTTTTTGTCACTTCGGTGTTCGGCATGGCCGCGGCAAGCGTGGTCATCCGCGATCTGGTCGGCGAGGGCGTGGCACCCACTCGCATCGAAGTGGGCCAAAGCAAAGCGTTGTCGTGTGCCAGCTGCGACTAATCGCTCGGCTTTGGCCAGACCGCGCTTGGCGGAAAACTAGTAGTTCAAACCCTAAGTTCCTGTCGGGTTGAACTACTGCGTTTCCTTTTGTTTTTAGGGGGCGCGCCGCCCCCTCGCGCGCCATCCGCGCGCTCACCCCTGCGGTTGACCGGGTCCCCGGTCAACCGTACACGACCCCTAAATTCTTGCTGGTAACCCTGCAAGAATTTAGGGGTCGTGCACTAGACACCACCGCCCGGCTTTTGGTTGCCCGCAAAGGCCATAAACGCATAATACGCAGCCTGTGCGGCACCTTGCTTGGCAGCCGCCAAGATCGGCTGCGGCACCGGCACTCCGTCGTCGCCCAATTCGCGGTAGGTCGCCAGAAAATCGCGCACCGCTTCGGCGGCAAAGGTCATCTCCGATTTGCGCAGCTTGGACAGGCTATCGGCATGTAAAATCCAATGGTTGCCAAGCAGGGCGTCGCCGTTGCTCAGGCAGAGATAGCCCACCATTTCCGCAAAACTGGCGTCCAACGGGGCCTCCATCGGCACTTCCATGGCCGCCGCTTGCGCGCGATCATACATGCGCGCGGACACGTAGGCGGCCGCCGCGAACGCCCGCGCGTCGCCGTGACCGAGCCACTGCGCCATGAACGCACCGCCGCGCAACGTCAAGCTATGGCTACCGATTTCCGTCCATTCTGCCATGGCATCGAGCATTTTTCCCGGCCAAGCTTCGGCCGGCAATTCGCCCAGCATGATCAATTCGTCCACGGCAACCCGACCGCGACCGTCTTTTTGCAAATAGATTTCTAGGCCGTCAAAGACCTGAAGCGCGCTAGGAACATGATACATATCAGCAAGTTGTGTGGAAAAATCCGCATCAACCAGATACAGGAACATGCGCGCCGTGCGATCTTTGGGCCACGCCGGAATTAGCCAACGTTCCCACAGCTCTTGCACGCTCATCCACACGAAAACTTGCAGTCCTTGATCGGCGGTGCCCGATTGGATCAGCCAGTCTTCTTCCAGATCGCCTTGCATTTTAGCGGCTTGGGCGAGCCCGGCGAATTTTTCGCGGTCGGTCTCGATCCCAAGTTGCCGCAGGCCATCCAAGATATCGGCGTCGGACCAGTCGCGGATGTCGGGCGCGTCTGCGCTCCAGCTTGCCAAATGGCCGGTCGGGGTAAAATCTGCCATGAGTGGGTACTCCTTGGGGAATTTGAATTTGGACGCCTGCGTTTGTGTGGCGTTGCGTTCTTGCGTCTCAGAGGCTGTGAAATATTCATTTCACAGCTTCTGAGCGGGGTCAGGTATTAGCAGTTTCTGCATGGATGCTCCGTAAGATAATGATATTACTGGAACCAGAAAATTGAATCCGAGCCCACTTTGGGTCGATTGGCAGAAATTGCCAATACCAGACCCCAATCGAGAGCGTGAAAAATGGATTTTTCACACGCTCTCAGGAAAGGGCGGCGATGGCGGCCAGCACTTCATCCACATGGCCCTTGACCGCGACTTTGGGCCAAGCCGCGGCAATCTTGCCGTTTTTGTCGATGACAAACGTCGAACGCACAATGCCGAGCGCTGTTTTGCCGTACAGCGTTTTTTCGCGCCACGCGCCAAACGCGTCGATCGCTTTGTGTTCTGGATCGGCAAGTAGGGAAAAAGGCAAGCTAAATTTGGCCTTGAATTTGACGTGCGACGCCACGGAATCGCCGCTGATGCCCAAAATGATAGCGCCATGGCCGGCCAGACGCGCATGGTTGTCGCGGAAATCACACGACTCTATCGTGCAGCCGGGCGTTGAATCCCTGGGATAAAAATACACGACCACCGGATTGCCGCGCAGGGCACTGAGGCGAACCGGCAGGCCCGCATCTGAAAGAATTTCAAAATCAGGTGCTTGTGAACCGACTT
Organism: Klebsiella pneumoniae; assembly: GCA_945889325.1. GTDB lineage: Bacteria > Myxococcota_A > UBA9042 > UBA9042 > UBA9042 > CAMDBH01. The sequence continues at coordinate 35,692 of CAMDBH010000014.1, read as the reverse complement.
GGGGAATGGACAAAGGTGGCCTCACTGCGATGTAGAGTGTGCAAATTCGCACGCAGCGGTCAAAGCGTCAACGCATCGCGGCCAGTAGAAAGGGCTTTAGTAAAAACACTTGCGACATTGCAGCGCACAAGCTACGTTGAGCGGGCAGCACGCTTGCTGTCGGGGCCACCATGCGCATCGCCATCATTAGTGATATTCACGCAAATATTCAAGCGCTTACCCGCGTTTTAGAGCGCTGCGATCAGGAAGACGTCGATGAGATCGTCTGCTTGGGCGATGTGGTCGGCTACGGCGGAAATCCAAATGAATGCTGTGAGTTGCTTCGGGAATACTGCAGCGTGGTCCTCATGGGCAACCACGACGCGGCCACCGTTGGGGTGATGGATGCTGATTATTATTACGAATCAGCAAAAAAAGTGCTTTACTGGTCGCGCGACGTTTTGACCGAAGACAACTTTAGATGGCTGTATTCACTGCCCTATACCCATCAGCGGCCGGAACTCGACATCGGCTTTTACCACGCCGCGCCGATCATGCCGTCGAGTTTTTATTACGTCGTGCGCAACGAGGAAGCCGAAGCGCTGACGCGGATGAAAGCGGGGCTTTTCACGCATAACTTTATCGGTCACAGCCACTTGACCACGACTTATGAATACAACGGACGGAAAGTCCGCGACGTATCCGGTAATTACGAATTCGTTAAAGGCCGAAAGTACTTATCCAACGTCGGCTCCGTCGGCCAGCCCCGCGATCGCAATCCGGACGCCTGCTTTGTCATTTTTGACGCCGAGTCAAAATCCATGCAGCACACGCGGGTGCAATACGACGTCGCTGCCGCGGCAGCGCGGATTCGCGAAGTTGGTCATGATGAGAAGTTTGCTCGAAGGCTGGCGCTTGGCGTGTGAACAGTAAGCCGGAGCCGCGAATCCGCCTCGGTGAGCTTGGCGACCCAAGAAACGGTCGGGCATGATGAAAAATTTGCCCGTCGACTGGCGCTGGGCGTTTGATTTCTACTTGATCGCGCCGTCGGCGGCTACGAACCGGGCGCGGATTTGGTAGCGCGCGTCAAGGGGTTTGCCTTTGCGCGTGGGTACTTGCGGCACCTGCTTGAGCCACAGAAAAAACCCTTCGCCGGTCCCGTCGATGAGCATTTCGGTGGCGGGTGCGCCACCTGAGATCTGCACGTCGCGCAGGTCGCGTTGATTGCCGGCATCGCGCACCAGTAGCCGCCAAGTGCTACCTACGGGCGCGATCGCTTCCAAGCGCACCCGCGTTTGACTGCGATCGCCGCCTTCAATGTGCAGCCAATCGCCATCGTTGTCATCGGCCGAACCGACATGCCATGCGCCGAGCACTATCGGCGTAGCTTCGGCCGCGTTGTTGTTCGGCTCTTTTTCCTGTTGCTCCGTTAAATCAAGCACTTCATACTGAAGCGTGTAGGGCACATCCTCGGCGCGCAGCAGTTCGTCGCTTTTGGGCGCGGCGCGACTCAACACCAAGCGATCGGGCAGCTGCGGCGAACCGGCGACAAAAGCTAGAACGATCTTATGGGTATCCGCCCGCAATGTCCCAGTGGCCAACGTCTTGTCGCCGCTGTCCAAAAGCGCCAGACGCAACCACGACGGCCCATCGGTCTGGGCCACATCCACCGTGGCGCGCACAATCCGCCCGTCCAGGTTGCCCATGAGCGCGAACACATCGCGGTCGAGCGGTCCGTCCAAACTCCCCTGCAACTGCGCGCCGGTGTTTAGATCTTGCCCCTTGCCCGTGTCATTGAACTCGCGCTCGGCGTTGTCGGCGCGGGGTTGAACTTCGAGTTTGAGTTTGTACTCATCGGTCAGACTTTCGCTCGCCACGCCGCCCGGGGCCGTTTGCTCGGTCACGCACACGCTCACCGGCTGTTTGCGCATATCCAAAAAGCGCAATAATTCTCCGTCTCCTTTGCCGCGATGTGAGCCCTGCGCAATGGTCTCACCGCTTTTCTCATGCAGTGAAACCAACAAATCCATGGTCTGAGCGCCCGTGAGTTTGATCGTCAGCATGTCGTTGTCGCGCACCGGCGGCAGGCGAAAACAATCGCGATCAGCTAGGGTTGGCGATCGCTTGGCGCCGATCTTGCCGCGGGTGGTCCCGTCGGTATCCAGCGGGTTGGCCAGCTTGGGCTCATTGTTTGGTTCGACCTCAACGCCGCCCACTTGTTCGCCAGACGCCATGATCATCGCCAGCAGAATCCCGACACCGAGCAAAAGCGCAGCGATAAAGCCAATTGAGCGCCATTTTTGGGCCTTTTGCGCGCGATCCTGGATGTCCTCGACGCTGGTGCCCGCGTCCGGGTCGTACAGCCCCGAATCGTACTTGGCGGCCACGCGCGCCGGGCGGCGCACGGCGTCCGCGGCCGCCGTGGCGCTTTTTACGTGCACCGATGCAGACTTAACTGGTCGGGCCGCTGCTGGTGTCGCGCCCAAATCCAAGGGCACAACCGTTGCCGGCCCGACGTTGGAGGCAGCAAAGCCACTTTTTTCAGCCGCTTGCAGCGCCAACGCCAGTTCCTCCATCGTCGCAAAGCGCTTGTCCGGCTCTTTTTCCAAACATTTGGCCACAATTTGTTCGAGAGCAGGCGGAATTTTGGCCTGCGGCGCCTTGCTGCTCATTTTGGGCGCAGGTTCCATCAAGTGGCATTTCAACAGATCAAAAGTGCCCTGATCGCCGCCAAAAACGTAATGACCGGTCAACATGCGGAACATCAGCGCGCCGACCGCATAAATGTCCGCGCGGCCATCGACTTCGCCTGCGCGAATTTGTTCGGGGCTCATGTAGTACGGCGTGCCAAAAATATCGCGCTGACTGTGAATTGTGTAGGGATCATCAACACCTTTGACCTTGGCCAAGCCAAAATCGAGGATCTTCACAAAATCGGGCTCCGAATGATTGCGCACGAGCATGATGTTTTCAGGCTTCAAGTCGCGGTGCACGATGCCGAAGCGGTGGGCTTCTCCCAGCGAATCGCACATTTGCAACACAGCGTGCGTCGTGCGCGCCGCTGGCAGCGGGCCTTCGCGCTCCAAAAGCGCGTCCAATGGTTCACCTTCAAGCAACTCCATGACCAGATAGAACAATTCGCCCCAACGGCCAAAATCATAAACCATCACGGTGTGCGGACTAGAAAGTCTAGAAATTGCACGCGCTTCGCGTGTAAAACGGCTAACCAGCTGTTTGCGCGAGGACAACGTTTCATGCAACAGCTTGACCGCCACGAGTTTGCGCAAATGGATCTGTTCAGCCTTGAACACCGCGCCCATACCGCCGCGGCCGAGCAATTGCAGCACCAAATAGCGATCGGCGATCAGCGTGCCAAGATAAGCGCTTTGATCGTCGTCATGGATGTCGTCCGGCCCATCCATATTTGAAACAAAGGTTTCCTTCTCAGACAGCGTGGCCGGTGGGTTGGGGCGATAGATGGTCTGGTTGCGCTCCTGTTTGGCCGGCGTCGCCGCGGGCTTGGGCGGTAGCGGCGGCGGAGATGTCGGCAAATCCTGAGGCGGCACAGTATCTTCTGCGGCCGGCTGAACCAGGGGGCGACTGGACACCGGCCGCGCTGCCGCCATGCCGGGCTGCGTCGTCGTATGGCCCGGCCGGTTGGGCGGCCCCGACGGCAGGTCCGTCGGCGTGGCTTGGGCCGGCACTTCGCCGTCCGGGACCGTTTGTTGGGTTGAGGACGAAGGCCTATTTGGCGCTTGATTTTCAGAACTTTGCGCGCGAGGTGTGGTTGTCGCGCTCGCCGCGACATGCGCGCGATCCCGTTCAGCGCTCGGCAACGGCCCAATGATGGTCTCGGCTTCCGGCGCAATCGTGTGCGCTTGCGGGCCCGGCGCCACCGCCTCAAGCGGCGAACCGTCATCGAGGCAGAACATCGTGCCCTCGGCGAACGTTCGTCGGCAGACTGCGCAGATCTTCATCGGTTCGGCCGGCCTCCACGATCGGCGCTGGAGTTTAGAGTGCTATTGGGCGTTTGTCGATTGATCGGGCGCATTTGCCGATAGTCGCAGCGATCTGGCGGCGGCGTGGCCGTTGCGTTCATTGGGTGCGGTGCGCTTGCCACTTGCGCGGCCCTTGTCCGGGAATTCGCTGCCATGACGGGGTGTTATAGGACCTGTCACAGGGCACATCCAGCGGTTCGCGGGCCGCACCATCGGCGCTGGTGACCCATAGGCGCGTGCATTTGCCATCTTCATTGGAGACATAAATCAGGCGTTTTCCATCGGGCGACCAAGTCGGTTCAAGTGATCGTCGGCCTTGACCCGGGGTGAGGCGCTGCGCCTTGCCGTTGAGGTCGATCGTCAGAATATCAATGGCATTTCCCCGCAAGCTCGAGTAAGCAATGCGCCCGTCAGGGCCCCATTCCGGATCGGTGTTGTACGGGCCCACGAACGTCAAGCGTCTGACATTGCTGCCGTCTCCATCCATGACGTACACTTGCGGCGTGCCTTTGCGATCAGAAACAAAGGCGACCTTCTCGCCATCAGGAGAGAAACTAGGGCTTAAATCGTCATGTTCATCATGCGTTAAATTGCGGCCCGGGGCTCCCGTATAATCCACGACAAAAATGTCAGACTGCTCGCCGTCGTTGACCGTCGACACGATTTCACCGCGCGGACTTTGCGCACAACCATGAAATTGCAAGTCTTTACCCGACGCAAACGGTCCCGGCGGCGCAACTTTCTCCGCGGGCTGCGTCGCAGTGCCGGTGGAGGATTTCTTGAGCTTGAGGCCCTTGGCCACCGTCGGCGTCATTTCTGTCAGAATCGCGATCTGAGCGGCGTCCAATTTGTACAGCGATGGCAGACCCGAACGAAATGAGGTGTAAGCCAGCGCGCTGTCTTGCAATTGCACCGGCAGCAGGTGAATGCCGTTGGGCCCCGTATCGGCCACGAGCACCCTGCGGTTGTAACCATCGACATCGACTTGCCAAATGGCGCGGTTGCAGCCGGGGGCTGGGGCGCTGTAGTAGACCACGGTGTCAAAACTGCCTTCAATTCCAGTCAGTGCGCCCTGTACGGCGTTGAGCACGCGGTGGGCCACGTAGCGCAAACTTGTGTCCGGTCCCAGTTGGTGGGCCCAATCGCCCAAATCCAGTGGTTTTCCATCCTTAGCAGCCGCCACGGCGATCACAAGTTCCAGCTGCCCAGCTACTTTGGCTGGACGCAACATTGTAGCCATGATCCAAACGGCACCAGATCCCGCAGAAGCACTTGGTTTTAAAACAAAATTGGGAAGCGGCGCTTTGGTCATGGCCGCCGCTTGGGCGGCGGTACCGCGCGCTGGGCGCAGCAGACCCGACAGCCGCGTGTCGTTGAACAGCACCTGATCGATCAAATCGCACTGCGCTTTGCTCGCTTGGCAGACGGTCGGCAGCAGCAGCATCTGATCTAGAGGGCGCGTGGAAGCCTCCACGATCACATACAAACCGGCGTTCGGATCATCGGGAGGCGGGTCGGTCGGCGCTGCTTGCGCGCTGACAACCGACGCCCAAGTCAACGCCACCGCGGCCACCGCGACAAGCAAAACGCGGCGCAAGCAAACAGAACCTGGAACCGAGGGTCGCATCAAAAAGCTCCGCACACGGGCGATCGCCCGATGGCCTGATAGCTTTGCCAGCTGCGAAGGTCAAGCCTTTGCGCGCAAATACACAAAATGACGCGATAAATCATGTGTACCGCTCCCAGCGAGTACCACAACGCGCAGCGCATGGCGAATTCGCAGAAACCTTCAACGATCTGGGGTCATCTGCCGTTCGAGGTGAATTTCCACGACGGCGTCTGGCTTTTCGCGTTCAATGGCGTCGCGGTCAAAGTCCCCAAATTCAATGCTCAAAGTGCGGCCAAAACTTTCGGCAAGAAAAGGCAGCGCGTTCATGCCAAACGAGTCGTGGACCATCACGAGTTTGGTCGGACGGTGGCGCTCACATTCAAACGCGCGCACGTTAACGCCCTTTTCTCTGACAATCCCATTGGCCGAAGCCGGTTTGGCGCAACTCCGCGTGATTTTTGCAAACCATTCAGGTGCGCGATAGGCGTCTTGCATGGCCATCAAGCGGGCCAGGTCACCGCCATGGCGAATTTCTTGAAAATATTCAATAGATTCAGCAGGCGTCGGTTCAACAGGTGCGCCTTGATCGTGCAGATTTTGCAAGATCGCCTGCGCGCCGACAAAGCCCCCGCGCGGATTCCAGTGGGTGTCGGTCAAATAGTACAGTTCTCCTTGGGACTTAGCCGCGCGCAACGTCGACGTGAGATCGAGCACGGGTGCCTGCGTATGTGCACGCATGTAGGTGAACCACTGCTGCAAACGACAAGGCCGGTCGAGCTTATTGACCCAAGAAGGCAGCAATTCTGGATAAATATTGGCCTTGAGCGGCACCCAGACGTTGACGTAGGCGATCTGGCGCTGGGCCAGCCACTGATGCTTTTCTTGCAACACCTTGGCAAGGCTCGCCAATTCGCCGTCGCTAAACGGCGTCAGGCAGCGATAACCGTCAAGCGCTTTGGGGATGCCGTGAAACAGCCAGCCGTCCTTGCCCAAAATCGTGTCAGGCGTGGGCGAAACGCCCAGCACGTTGCGTAGAAGCACACTATGCCACCAAATCAAGGTGTTGCGCAGTCCGAAGCGATCGCGTTGCCAAGTTTCAAACGCGTTGGGCCAAGCGACGAGTTCGCTCCAATTTCGCGGCAGCGGCGGTTTGGCTTTGAGCTCGCGGTACTCGTCCAGCGTCGGCGACGGATCGTAACGCACGATTTTGCAAAGCAATGGCAGTGAAATGGCGAGCAGAAACAGCCCGATTTGCAAATGGCGCAGAAATTTTGGCGGGCGATTTTGCATTTCTGTGGCTAAAACCGAAAATAAATGAACGGGTTATGCGTTGAAGCCGCCAACATCACTGCGCACAGCACCAAGACGGCCATCTGCGCGAAGAGCGCGCCGCTAGCACCTAAAATCGTTGCGCGGTCGGAGCGCGGTGCGTGCTGCCACCAAGCCGATAGGCGCGGCAGCATCGGCGTCGCTGCGACCACGGCGACGGCAAGTCCCAGAAATACCCTAGAATCAGCGAACATAGCGACTGGCCATGCGGTGTCGTCTGCGCCCAGACCACTCATGGCGCGCAGCAGTTCAGCCGCCTGGGTAAAGGTTTCGGCGCGGAAAAAGATCCAACCGACCATCACGACGAACATCGTGTAAAGATGGCGTAAAATCCGAGGTGAGCCGCCCAGCCAAGCGCCGAAGCGCGTTCGCTCCAACGCGAGGAAGGCACCGTGGTACAGACCCCAAAACAAGAACGTCCAGCTTGCGCCGTGCCAGAAGCCGCAGAGCACAAAAACGATCAGCAAATTTAGCGCATTGCGCCACTCGCCGCGGCGGTTGCCACCCAGCGGAATGTACAAGTAGTCGCGAAACCAGGTAGACAGCGAAATGTGCCAGCGGCGCCAAAATTCCCGAATATCTTTACTGATGTAGGGCCATTGAAAGTTTTCTTTGAATTCAAAGCCGAACATGCGCCCAAGGCCGATCGCCATGTCGGAGTACCCTGAAAAATCAAAGTAGATTTGGCCGGTGTAGCAGATGACCGCCAACCACGCGCCGCCCGGGCCGAGCTGGGCGGCGGGCAGGGCGAACAGGCGATCGCAAGGTCCGGCCAAGGTATTGGCGATCAAGACTTTTTTGCCCAATCCGACGATAAAGCGCTGCACGCCGATGCCAAAATCGTCGCTGGTGACCGAACGTTTGGCGAGTTGGTCGGCGACGTCGTGATAGCGCAAAATCGGTCCAGCGATCAGCTGCGGAAACAGGGTCAAATACAGGGCAACATCGAACGGATTGCGCTGTACCTGTGCGTCTTTGCGGTACACGTCGATCAAATACGACAGGGCATGAAACGTGTAAAAACTGATGCCAAGCGGCATCGCGATTGCGGGCATCTCTAGCTTGGGCAGGCCAAGCGGGACGGACAATTGGCTCAAGGCTCCGGCGGCAAAGTGCGCGTATTTAAACAGGGCCAGCGCCGACAGATTGAGCGCGATGGCAAAAATCAGCACATATTTTGCGGCATTTTTGCCTGTGAGGTGGCCCAGCCAAAGTCCAAACAGGTAATTCGCCGACATGGAGGCCAGCATGACCCAAGTCAGCTGCGGTTCGCCCCAAGCGTAGAACACCAAACTAGTTAGCAAAAGCCAGATGTTGCGCCAAGCGCGCGGCCCGATGAAATAGCCGAGCAACGTCAATGGCAAGAAAAGAAACAAAAACAGCGTCGACGAAAAAACCATTGGCTAAGCTTAGATCGCCAGTGCGACACGTCAAATCTGCGCGCGCAATTGCACAAGCCACCGGCCGACGCGCTCCGCTTGATCGCGCGCGACGTAGATCCGCTCAAGCACGGTGTTGTCGGCATAGCGTTCGAACAGCCGCGTGGCGTCAGACAGCGGCAGCACATAGGAATCGCCAACTGGCGGATGTTTCTGGGCAAAAATGGCGCGCGCGTGATCGGTGGCCCGGTATTTTGACAGCGCACCCTGACTGGTCACGTGCAGATGTTGCACATTTTCTTGCTCCAGGCGCGCGGCCAAGGCTTGCATTGGTTCAGACCGGCCGGAAGGCGTACTTTCCGCAATGAGCTGCAACGGTTGGCCGCGCAAAATCCCGTCGGCCCAAGTCGACGATTTGCGGTGTTCGCGCAGGGCCCGCCACACCGTGTGATCGTCAAGCTCCAGATATTGCGCGGGATCGGCGCTCGCCGTCACCGCGGCGGGGAATTCGCTGTAGAATTTGCGCAGCATCTGGTCATAACACACTGATTTTTTGTGAAAATACACCATCAAAAACATGTGGTGGCGGCTGAGCAAAAAATCATCAAAAGAAAAAAGCGCGCGTTCATGCAAAGCCAAATGCAGTTGGCCGTTGGGCATGGTGTGGTGCGTCAGGTGGCCGATGAGCCAATCGCTGTCAAATTTGCCATAAGAAACACCGGTGTAGTAGCTATCTCGCAGCAAATAGTCCATGCGGTCCACGTCGAGTTCGCTTGAAGTCAGCGCAGACAAAATCCCGTGAACGTTGCGATCGCCGATGGCGAAAAATGGCAGATCGCAAGGGATATCTTCCGTCAACAGGCTGGCAATGTGGCCGCCGTTGATGCCCATCTGGCCGCAGGATTTTAGGATCACGGCGGTCAATTCAGAATCGAGGAGGAATTTCAATGTGTAATGTTCATGGCTTGCATGTGCATCGGCGGACGCGACAAGGCCCGGCACTTGCAACTGATCCAGCGCGGGCAACAGCATCTCAGAGGTGTGCGACAGCGGCGGATGCCCGAGATCATGGCACAAAGTGGCCAAGCGCAAGGTCTGGCGCAAGCGAAGGCGATCGTCGCCCACGAGCCAATCCGCTGTTTGAAAAACGGAATCAAACGCCAGGCCCGCTAGATGCATCGCACCCAGTGAATGCAAAAAGCGGCTGTGGCTGGCACCGGGAAAGGTAAGCTCTGAAAATCCCAGCTGTTTGATATTGCGCAGACGCTGAAACGGCGCGCTGTCGATAACCGCCACTTCAGCTGCAGAAACGGCAATTGGACCGTGAATGGGATCGCGAATTTCCATCAGTAGCTCCGATTGCGGTCAAAAAACCAGCTGCGGCCAGGTCGTCAAAAACAGGCTGCGGATCTGCGCCGCCTCACGGTGTTGCAGTTGCCGTTGGTACAGCGCTTTGGCCGCAAGGTCCAGCCCAGCCAGATTTTGCTGCGATTGCGCCAAAGTTACCAGCGTTTGCGCGGCGAGCAACGGTTTGTCGTCGAGCTCAAAACCGTAAACGGCGGCGGCCACCCAAGGCGCGGATTGCCACGGATCGGGCGTAAATTGCTTGGCCCATGCTGTTGCGTTCTTTCGATCTCCGGCGGCCACCGCGAGTACAAAGACTTTTTGGCGGTATTCACTTGGCACCCGCGGCGGCAACAGGTGGGCGAGGTCCCAGCCTTGGCGGAAAGCCTTGCAAACGATCGCCCAGTTGACCGCGGCGAGACGTGCGGAAACCGCAGGCTTTGTTATGGCTTTTAAGGTCGCCAGATACGGTTGCGCGCTATCACACTGGCCATATTTTTGCGCAAGTTCTATACCGAGCGCCAACACATTGCTGTCGCGCGCATCCACGCCGCGCGCAATTTTCAGTGTAGCTTGGGCAAGTTGTGGTTGGCCGTGCTGTGCTTGCCAAAATGCCAAGTTGTATTGCATCCGCAGCGATTGCGGCGCCCGCGCCGCGCCCATGGCGAAAAGCGCGCCATCATTGCGCCAAGCTTTGGCAATCGCGTTGCTTTGCTGCCCAAAGATCCAACCGATCGGCACGAGTGCGAGAACTACCAACAGCCCGCCGAAGCGCATATAAACACGCGGCAAAGCCCGCTTGAGCACCGCGCACAGAGCCGCCGGAACAAACCAACACAGCGGCACGCCGACGGCAAAAAGCAGGCGATCGGCAAAGAGAACCGTGGAATTGAACAGCAAATTGGAGACTGGCAGCCAAAACGCCAGCGGCCAGACCACAGCCAGAATCCCCAATTCTTGCGGGCACAACGCCGCTTCGCTGGCAGGCTTGCGGCGAGCGTTGCGCAACTGAAGTAGCGCAAGGCCGGCCAAAGCCAGCAAAATCGCGGCGCCCCCAAACGCCAGACTGTCGGCATGGTGCGCCAACGGCCACACATTGAACGTGTAATCCGGCGCGAGGTTTTGGGGCCACAGCACATGTTGCAGCGCCCGCGACGTGAGTTGCAGGGAAGTCAGCAGCCGTGTTGGCAAATTTGCGCGGACCAACGGGTTGTCGTGCCAGGAAATTTCGCCGGCCGTCAGCACGCCGATGTTCCAGCGCCGCCAGGCAAGAAAGGCAAGCGTCGGCAGCAGCAATGAAATCACTGGTATTTTTAGAACATTCCAGTTTCCTTTGCGACACAGCGCCCAAGCTAGCCAAGGCCCGAGGGCAGCGATCGCCGATTCCTTGCTCAACAGCGCAGCCGAAAAACACAGCCATAACAATGGTAAATGACCGCGCTGGGCCAAATCCAAGCGAAAATCGAGCAGCAGTGATGTTGCCAGCGTCACGAACAAAAGCGACAAAATTTCAGGGCGATAGGCCAAAGACATGCACACTTCGGCGTGGGTTGGATGTAGCGCAAACAGCAGCGCTCCACCGCCCGTCATCAACGCTGCAGCCCTTGGTTCAAACGCAGTGGCCCGCAAGAGGCGATAGGCCAGCCGCGCCAGCAACAGGCAAAGGCAAATATATAAGCCCAGTTGCAGCAAGTGGCGGGCGCCGGCGGAATGCAGACCCAAGCCGACTTCCAGTGCAAAGCTCAAGGTGGCCATGGGCCGACAAATTGCGATGTAACCGAAACTTTCCTTGTCGCCAAAATAGCGACCGTGAAAAATCGCTTGCAGATTCGGGGGCCACGTGACTTGCGGGTTGTTCACAATGACGGCGGCATCGTCGAGCGTGTAACCGCCGTTGTATGCATGGGGCCCGTATAGCGTCAGCACGCCAGCCAGAGCGATCAGCGTAACGCCCAGAGTTTGATACCTTTTTAGCAAGCCGAGCAACGCTACCTCGCTCTGCGCCGAGTCGCTATGTTGAGCAAAAAACCGCAAGCAAAAAGCACCGTTAAGGTACTGGAGCCGCCGTAGCTGACCAAGGGCAACGTGATGCCGACAACGGGCAGCACGCCGATGACCATGCCGGTATTGATGAAGAATTGCCAGAACACCAATCCCGCCACGCCGATCGCCACCAAGGCGTCAAAGCGTTCTTGGGCGCGATCGGCAACGCGCAATGCCCACACAACCACGCCTGAGTAAAGCGAAAACAACAGAAGGCAGCCCGCCAAACCAAAGCGCTCGGCAAACGGCGCTAGGGCAAAATCGGTGTGGACAAACGGCACGTGACGCAAGACAGAATGGCGCGCCTCGTCGTCGGTCCGGCCCCAAATCCGCCCGGATCCGATGGCCCAAAGCGCCTGTTCGGATTGCCAATTGTCTTTGGTCGGCTGGCGAATGTCGCTGGTTTCATCGCTGATTGTGGCCCACCAAGTTTCAGCGCGGCCTTTTTGGTAGTCGCGGATGACGCCAAATTGCCAAGCCAGACCCACAGCGACCATCGCCACAAGGGCGCTCGCGATCAAGGTTTTGCGCTCGACGCCGTCGTACAGGATGACCCCCAACGCGATAAATGCCACGCACAGTGAGGTCCCCAAGTCCGGTTCGCGGTTGATCAAAATGACTGGCAACAGCATCAATGCGGCCGGAATCAACAGTTGGCCAAAGCTCGACGGTTGCTGCGCGCGGCGCTTGTCAAACCAGTCGGCCAGCATCAGGATCACGCTGAGCTTCATAAATTCACTAGGTTGGATATTCACGGGCCCCAGTTCAATCCAACGCCGACTAAAATTAATTTGCCGCCCGGCCACCAACACGGCGACAAGCAGCACGACCAGTACCTGATACAAGGTTGGGGTAATTTTCCGAATGAAAACGATATCCACACTGGCGGTCAGGCCCATGCCGATCAAGCCGAGGACCAGCCAAATGGTCTGGGTGCGGTGAAAGGAGGTTCCAAGCAAACTATCGGTAAAATTGAGGTTTTCCACCGAAATGACGCCGAGCGAGAGCAAACACAGCACGCCCAAAATTGTCGAAGGCCGCCGCCAGCGCTGCAAAAGGCTCACGGCGCTGCTCCGTCGCCACCTTCGGTTGGCTCAGCGACCGGCTGCGGTTCATCGGGCACTGTCGGCGCGGCTTCCGGGTCGTGAACGGGCACTTCATCCTCGGGCTCATCGGCTGCCGGTTCGGCGGTTTCCGCGGCCTTTTTGCGGGCTTTTGCCGCTGGCGGTGCGGCTTTTTGCAGCAGCGGATGCTTGCTAAACCAAGTTTCCACGATCTGTTTGGCGATCGGCGCTGCGTTGTGGCCGCCGCTGCCGCCGTGTTCGACCAAGACCGCCACGGTAATTTCGGGTTCGTCGGCGGGCGCATACCCGACAAACCACGCGTGATCGTTTTGTAACCAGTTGACCAAACGGTTCAGGGCCGGCGGATCGGGCTTGAGGCGCTCGATAACGTCCGCTCGCGCGCGCTGCGCTGCCTGTGCTGTGCCCGTTTTGCCCGCCATTGTCACATTCATGGGTTGCGCTGAAAACGCCGTACCGCCTTGTTCGTTGACCACGCTGCGCAGGGCGTTGCGCACCAAGTTTATTGTCGAGGCTTTGAAGCCCATGTCGTGGGCAGGCACATGAAGTTTTGGGGTAAACTTGCCGTCGGCACTTTCAAACCCCGCAACCAGCGACACCGGCTGCAAAAAGCCGCCGTTGCCCAACGCCATGTAGACGCGCGCCAATTGCAACGGCGTGGCTGTCACGTCCTTCTGTCCTACCGCGGTAGACAACGCAAAGCCCGGATAATAACCGCCTTTGACGTGTTCAACGTACCATTGCCGCGTGGGGATGCGGCCTTTGCTCTCCGACAGTTCAATGCCAGTGGCTTCGGCAAATCCCAGCATTCGCGCATACTTTTCGATCTTGTCCAACTGCAGCAATTCACCCATGTGGTAAAAAAACACATCGCACGACGCCCGCAGTGCCTGCGCCACGTTCATGTCGCCATGGCCGCGCTTGCTGTGACAGTGAAAACGCCGCCCGCCAAAATCGTAATATCCCGGACAGTGAAACGTCGTTTGTGCATTGATCAAGCCGGTTTCCAGCGCAGCAACTGCAGCCACGACTTTGAACGTCGATGCCGGTGGAAATGGGTGCACCGCCTTGTCGAGCAACGGTGCGTACGCGGCGATGTCGTGCTCGGTCTTGCTTTGCGGCGTGCGCCGACCCGATAGCGTATTCGGGTCGAAACTCGGCTTGCTATAAAGCGCTAAAATTTCACCAGTTTTCGCGTTAAGCACCACGGCGGCACCGGAATACACATCCTTCATCGCGACTTTGGTCGTGCGTTGCAATTCCATGTCCAGCGTGAGGCGAATCGAATGGCCCGGCACGGTAGGCCTAGGCTGCAAAGCATTGGTAAGTTCATCTAAATCGCGCGCTTGTTCCTCATTGCCCGACCGCTTGACCAGCACTTGTTCACCGTCGATGCCGCGCAGCACCAAATCGAAATATTTTTCCAACCCAAAACGACCGACGCGATCGTTCAGGCCATAACGCGGTGAACTGAAAGGGACAAGTGGCTCAAGAACCAGCCTTTCAACATAGCCCATATAGCCCAAAATGTGACTGGCCAGAAAGCGAAAAGGATATTCGCGCTGAATTTCTGTTTGAATTCGCGCCTCTGGCAACCGATGCAAATTGGCGCGCAGCACAGCCACTTCGTCGTTAAAGGTGCGGGCGCACAGCGGGCACTTCAGGATATGTTTACCGTGGTGAATCAGATGGTTATCGTACGAACAGCTTTCAGCGTTGGTGAAGTCGCGCTCGCACGAGGGGCAGCGCATGCCGCCGTTGTTGGCGGCCACGAGCTTGCGTTGATCAAACGGGCAGGTCTTTTTGGCCGGAACGGGTTGGAAATAGCGTCCGCAAATCGCGCAAAAGCCGTAATCGAGTTGGCTTACCAACTCCAACTGCGATGAATCATAAGGACAATGTGTCGACACCAAGTCGCGCCGAACCACCAGCGGTCTTTTCTTGCGCGAATCAACGGGTCGATTCAACTCGGCGATCAAGCCATCGTATTCGGCGTCGGTCATGTCCAGCAGTTCACGCAGCGTGCTGGCGATGCCGGTCACTCGCTCCTGCTTGACCAAATGCGTCATTATTTCAAGAGAGTGGCTTTCAATGTTGCGGGCCAAAATGCTGCCATCTGCGGCTTTGACGAGGCCGCGCGCCGCTTGGGCGCGAATTTTGGTAACGCGCTCAATGGTTGCGTATTTTTCATAACGCTCACCGCCGACCGCCTGAACGATGACGACCCGGCCAGCAAGCAGCAATACGGCCAAAAAGACAACGCCCAAAGCCACTTGGTTGCGGCTGCGGAAGCGCTGGGCGTCGTGCGATGGGCCTAACTCTTGCCCCATAGAACAACCTCGACTGGCAGCGTTTCCAGCGTCTCTCTGGGATTGGCCAGCAAGTTCAGCAAGATCGTTTCCGCATCGCCGCCGTTGGGTCGGTCAAAAATCGCCAAATGCGCGGGGGCCCCCACTGCCAACGTGCCCAATCCGCGCAGCGCGGGCTGCAAACGCGCCAAGAAATCACCGGGTATCGCTGTGCTGCGACACAGCGCTTCGGTCGCGGTGACGGCAACGTGGCCCTGATGCACGTGCAAAAACGTCCGCATCGTGTCGAGTTGGCTCAGCAGCGGCCCCGCGCCGACATCGGTCGCCAGCACCCAGCGCACACCGTGCTTGCGCAACTGGGCTAGATCCATCCGACCACTGCCCAATGCCACGTTGCTGGTAGGGCAATGTGCCAATATCGTTTGGGTTTCCGCCAGCCGCGCCAGTTCACGATCGCTGAGAAACACGCCGTGTGCCATGACCGACTTGGCATGAAGCAGACCCGCGCGATCGTAGACGTCGCAATAGTCGAGCGCTTCCGGAAATAGTTGCTTGACCCACTGAATTTCCTCTATATTTTCACTCAGGTGACTCTGGCAGCCCAGCCCGTTCTCTTGGGCAAAAAGCCCACACTCGCGCAAGCCTGCGGCCGTCAAATTGGGGGCGAACCGCGGTGAAATTGCAATTTTTTCTAATAGGTGTGTCGGCAACCGCGCCAAATCCGCCAGCGTGTCGCTCACCGGTCTGAGCAGTTCGCTCGGCGCGTTGCAGGTCATCAACGCCGGGCCGTCGAAAAACCCCAGCGGCGCAACACTAAAAAATTGTTGTGATGCGCTGACAAATGGCGGGCCGAACAGCAGCGCCGCGCAGGTACCAGCGCTCACGGCGTCGGTCAGGAATTGCTCGGCGTGCAGCAAAGCATAGGCGTCATCGGCAAATGCGGCTTCTGCGGGCCAAATCGATTCGCGCAACCACGGCAGCAATTGGCCGCTGAACTGCCCGCGCACATGGGCTTGGGGCCAATGGCAGTGTAAGTCAACAAAGCCGGGCAAAATCAGATGATTGTCACAGGGCTCATCTGGCAACAGCGGCTCAATGGCGCTGATTCGCCCATCGTGCCAGCGCACCCGACCGCGCGCGACGACGTGCAGGTCGCCCGCGACCATTGGCAGCAACAATGTTCCCGTGCGGGCGTTCGCTTGCTTGAGCGCCGCCATTGCCACCCTACTTGCCACTGCCGGGCTTGGCCTTGACCTGCGCGGGCGCGGGCTTTGGGGGCGCTGCTTTCCCTTTGCCCTTGGTGACCACAGGTGCCGGTTCAGTCAGGACAACAAGCGGCGGCGGTGGCGGTGGCGGGCGATCGTCGGCCACTTGATCGACCAGAGCCGCCGCAGGTTTCAGTCCCGGATCAAGCGCCATCTGTAGCTGATGCGAAATTTCTGCGCGGCGTTTCTGGGCAAAACGCTGTAGATCGGCATTTGGTTCCAATTCCGCCGGATTGCGCGTCAGTTGCGCCAACGATCGCGCCTCGTCGAAGCGTCCAAGCCCAACGTAGACAGCTGCTAGGCCTTTGCGCGCCAACGAATACGTTGGTTTTTGCGTGAGAACGGTTTGAAACAGCTTGACCGAATCGGTCAATTTGCCTTCGCGAAGCAGCACTTCGGCAAGCAAAGTCTGCAAAAGCAGAGATTTTTCCGGCGGTTGACCGGGCGCAATAGCCGCTGTTGCCGCGGTGATGAGTTGACGCGCCAGCACCAAATCACCCTCGTCAAGGGCTACGGCAATCGCGGGAATCGCGGCGCGCCGCACTTTGCCAAAGGCAATTTCCTTGGCCCCGCGGCCTTGCAGCCGCACGGCCTTGGCAACGGTCGGGTAGGCTGAAGCAGAGGGCAAGTGCCCGGAATCCAATTGCAATGCCCGCTGCAGGCTGCCCAGCGCGGCCAACGAATCGCCGGCGCCTAACTGCGCCATGGCCAAGTGGTTGGCCCGCTCGGCGGTCGGCATCTCTGCCAAGGCCATGGCAAACCACTGCGCCGCATCGGCGTAGCGTTTTTCCGCGAAAAGCGCTTGGCCTTCGGCGTCCATTTGCTGGGGATTTACCGTGCCGCGATCTTTGCGCTGCTGCAAGATCGCTGCGCGCGCCTGCATCCATTCCGCCAGCGGTGTGGCCGGTTGCTTGGCAATCACCAAAGCACACAGCGATATAGCCTCATCAAACCGCCCCAAGGCTTGCGAGCAAAGGACCTGACCCTTGGCTGCCACGGCGTCGTCGACCTGCGTAGGCCACAGAATTTGGTAATGCACCAACGCGCCGGCGAATTGGCCGTCTGCGCGCAGCACTTCGGCCAAATTGCGGCGTGTTTCGCGCAGTTCGGGGTCCAGCGTCAGCGCCAGCTGGAATTTGCCCGCAGCTTCGCGATACTGTCCATGAATCGCATACAAAACACCGAGTTCATGCATCGCCGTGGTGTCATCGGGATGGTCAACCAGCCACGCTTGAATCATCCGCAGCGCTTCTTCAAAACGCCCAGATTTGCGCAGGGCCAGCGCGGCATCCAACGACGGCGCGGCGGTCGCGGTTTCGGCGCTTGGCGACGCCGCAGCGCCCGCAGCAAATGCGCTTGGCGAAAGCGCCAAGCTCGAACAGACAGCTATGAAAATTCGGGCACTTGCAAGCATGGTCGCCAAGATCGCGCGTTGGTGCGCGGTCAGGAGCATAGCAGGTTCGTCGGCCGTTAAAAGGCGCAAACAAACCGAGAGAAAGCCGATTTACACGTCGTCCGGTGACGCGATGTAGCCCTTGATTGCCGAAGCGGCGACGATAAGCGGACTGGCGAGATAGACTTTGCCAGGACCGGAGCGCCCGGGGAAGTTGCGGTTGATCGCTGAAATAGTGACGGTTTCTGCGGTTTTGGAGACGCCGGGTCCTGCGTTGATGCAGGCGCCGCAAGACGGATCGATGACTTGGGCGCCAGCGGCGGCAAAAATCGCCGGATAGCCGCGTTCCACCGCGTATTGTTTGATCTTTTGGCTTCCGTACTGGATGAACAACTGAACGCCCTCGTGCACATGAAGTCCTTTGTTCACAGCGACTTGTAGTACGCTTGCGTACATGTCCATGTCGGCCATTTTGCCGCCGGTGCACGACCCGCCATACGCGACGTCGACCTTGATCGGTGGACCCAGATCGGCAAGTGGGATGCCGTTGCGCGGGTCGCCGGGTGTCGCCACCATCAAGTCCAAGTGATCCAAATCGATTTCGAAACTGGCCAAATATTCGGCGTCGGGGTCGCTGTGCAAAAATTCAACGCCGCTCGTGTCAACGCCCGGCCGACTGCGCTGCAAATAGTCGATAACGACTTGATCAGCTTCAATAATACCCGTCGTTGCGCCCGCTTCAACCGCCATGTTTGTCAGCGTCGCGCGTTCATCCATCGACAGCGCCATCACACCGGCTCCTGTAAATTCAAGGACTTTACCGATAGCATGGCCGTCGCGAATAAACGGGGTCGCCATGATCCGCAGCATGACGTCTTTGGCCACAACGCCTTGACGCGGCGTGCCGGTGACCACAAAACGCACACTTTGCGGCACTGAAACGCGAATATCTTTGGTATACCAAGTATTGGCCATGTCGGTTGAGCCGACACCAAATGCAAAAGTGCCCAACGCGCCCGCCGTGCAAGTGTGGCTGTCGGTGCCAACGACAATATCGCCTGGCATTGCAATGTCTTCGAGCACGGCATTGTGGCAAATGGCTTCAGAGCCCGAGCCGTCCTTGAGTTCGTCGTAAAGGCGAATACCCTGCTCAAGGCAGAAAGCTCTTTGAATTTCAGGCAGCAGCGCCGCTTGCTTGTCCAAGCCCATGGCCTTGTGTTTGTCCGACATCACGAGTTTGAGAAAAGTCAGGTGATCGCGAAAGGCATAAACACTTTCCGGATCAGTCACTTTTGCAGCATCACCCAGCGCGGCCTTGAAACTGGCTTGGGCCATCGCGGTTGTGTAATCGTGTGAAAATCGCACATCGGTTCGCACAAAAACCGCATCGCCGGGTTTGACCGCCGTGGCGCCGAGTTGGCCGGTCTTGGCATCGATGATCGTCTTTTTCGCAATAATTTTCTCAACCAGTGTCATCGGCCGCGCCGGCGTGTCGAGCGCGGGCGGGCGCACGTCGCCGCGCAAGCGCGCGCGGTTGTACGCGAAAAGCCCGCCACTGCGCACGATCTGCGTAGCCACGGGGTCTAAACCGACGGTAAACGCGTCGAGTTCAATGGCGTCGCCGCGCAAAATCCGCGGAATCAGGCCAAAATCTGTCGAGGTGTAGAGACCAATATTTTGGCAATTCTGGCCGTATATTTTCTCCAAATTCTCCGCGATCACCAGTTGGATGCCAGCGGCTTGTTCAGAGTACGGCGCCGTCTCACGCGAACTGCCGCAGCCTTTGGATTTGCCAGAAACGATGACCGAAAAGCCGCCTTGTTTGATGCTGTTGTGGCTGATCGCGCCGCCGCGAAGGCCAACGAGGCTGTACTCACCCAACGTTTCGTCAAAGTAAAAGCACACCCAACCGGGCGTGATTTCATCGGTGGAAATGTTGTCGATGCGTTTGTAATCGGGATGCCATCCGACGTCGGTGCCCGCCAACTGTGCGCGCACGAGGTCAAGATCCTCATACAAAAACAGAATCTTGCCGTCAAAACGAATCGAATCGGTCGCCATGCCCACCTCGCTTCCAACGCAACGCCAAAGCAGCATTGCGGGGCAGTGTGCTATTCCGTCATGGCAATGCTGTCAAGCACTGAACGCGGCGATCGAGCGAGCGAGGGGGAGCGAGAGGGGTCAGGTGTTAACACTTAAGTCTTTCTGAAAGACTTAAGTGTTAACACCTGACCCCTCCCGATCTATCTAAATTTGTTCGGCAATCAACGCCGAGACTTGGTCGGTGGTCAGCGTGCCGCCCAAATCAGGTGTGGTTTTGCGATCTTGCACGCTGCGGGCAGACGCTGCGTCAAGCGCATCGGCGGCAGCCACTTGGCCAAAATCGCGCAGCAGCATGGCCGTGCTCAGGATAGCGGCCAAAGGATTGGCTTTTCCGGTGCCCACGATGTCCGGCGCCGACCCGTGCACCGGCTCATACATCGCCACCCGCCCCGGATGCGTCGACGACGAGGGCGCCAAGCCCAGTCCGCCAACCAATGCCGCCGCGAGATCACTGAGAATATCGCCGATCATGTTGTCGCCCACCACCACATCGAATTCGTGCGGGTGTGTGACCATGCGCATGGCCGCGACGTCGGCGTACAGAGTTGTCGCAACAACATCAGGATATTGCGGGATTAAATCCCTCAGCGCCCGCCGCCAGATGCCGTGTGCCGACTCAATCGCGTTGGCTTTGTCGCACAGGACCAATTTGCCGCGGCGCGTTTGCGCCAGTTCAAAGGCGAATTTCAGCAGGCGATCCGCGCCCTTGCGTGTTGAAAGCATCGTGTTTTGCGCGACTTCATCGGGGGTGCCGAATTTGAAAGACCCGCCGATGCCGACATACACGCTTTCAGTATTTTCGCGCACGATGGCCATGTCGATGGCGGCGGGGCCGACGTCTTTAAGGGGGCACAGTCTGGCGTCGAACAGCTTTACCGGTCGCAAATTCACATAAAGATCCAAGCGTTGACGCAAGCCAAGCAGAATTTCTTTGGCGTGGATGTTCGACGGCACGCGCGGATCGCCAAAAGCGCCGAGCAAAATGGCATCAAAATCGTCGCGCAAACCGGCAAAATCGGCATCGGGCAGCGTTTCTCCGGTGCGCAAATAGCGTTCTGCGCCCAGATCAAACCATTTTGTCTGCAAGGCGAAATCGTATTTTTTCGCAGCTACTTCAAGCACATGCAGCGCGGCTGCGATCACTTCAGTGCCTATGCCGTCGCCGGGCAACAGCGCAACTTTTAACATAAACAGCACTACCTTTGCCGCGCTGATTGCGCGGCGATTGAATTCTTGTTGCGGAAATCAATTGAAATAATAGGTAAAACCCAGACCGCCGGAGTACTCGCCGCGGGTGAGAGAAATATCCAAAGACGAAGTATTGCCGGTCAATGGATCGACATCGGACGTCACCGGCACGTTGAGCACGGGGCCAACGGCGGCTGAAATGGCAAAAGCGGCGCCAAAAAAATATTCGACGCGCAGAGGAATTTCCGCCGCAAAGCCAATGCGGCTGCCGGTGGAAACGCCAGCCGTATTTGTGCGGGCTACTGCGGTGATGGCACGCACGCCGAGAGACAAATTGACATTGGGCGCGCGAAACACGTTGTACAAGACGCCCACAGACAGAAAACCTGCGAATTCAGCGGGTGTACCACTGCTTGCTTGAAAGGTTGCGCCGACAATGCCTTCGATGCCGACGTTGCCAGCGTAGTACCGCATCGCGAAGCCCGCTGGTCGCACGTCGGGGATATGTTGCAAAGCGCTGCCCAAGCGACCGTCCAATCCGCTCAAAGTGGTTTCAAAACCGACACCGAATTTGCCATCGACGTTGATCGCCAACGCCGATCTGGCAGGCAGCACCACAGCGCCCACGATCGCGGTGGCGAGCAGCAACGCTGGGAAACGACGGAGCTTGCAAAAGTGGCTGAACAACGAAAGCCGCCAAGTGTCGAGGCGCTGCTTGCCGCGCCGTTACATTTCCGAATTTGCGCCCCAATTTGTGGAGCGCGCCGGACCCGAGAATTCCGAGCCTGGCAGGCCACAGTCTAGCCCCGCCGGACCACTGTGCGCAAACGCCTATCGGTGTCAGCGGTTGGATTGAGCGCGTTGCTGAGCGCGCCCGCCTCCTTGTAGCCGACGATCCAAACCGCGCTGGCGCCGTGGGCAAGGATGCTTCTGACTTCTTCCAGTTTGGCGATCATACCGCCGGTTATCGCACCGCTCACAATGAGTTGTGCGATCTCCGAGTCCACAAGTTCAGGCATATGCGTCGATGGATCCGTCAGATCGCGGTACACACCCGCCACGCCGGTAACCAGGACGACATCGTCAAATTTCAGCGCCGCCGTCAGACCGGCAACTAGAGAATCTGCGTTCAGATTAAGCAATTGCCCTTCGGAATCGGCGACCAGCGGTGACAGCAGCGGCACAAAGCCACCTTGCCACAACGTCAGCAGCAATTGGGGTTGCACATCGGCGATATCGGCAACGAGGCCAAAATCGACAGGTTCGGGCTGGCCAGCCACCGCGCGCGGTGGACGTCGGCGACCGACGACACAACCGCCTGAAGCCGCACAGGTTGTCACTGCAGGCAAGCCCGCGGCCTCGCAAGCTGCCAGCAACTGGGGCCCGACTTCACCGCAAAGGGCCAGGGCGACGGCGTCCAACATGGCAGCGTCGGTGATACGTCGGCCGGCGACAAACGAGGATTGTAGTCCAAGTCGCTGACCTAGTGCGGTAATTTGCGGGCCACCGCCGTGAACGACGCACAGTTGCGCGCCGGTCTTGTGCAGTTTGACCAATTCAACGGCTAGCCGCGCGCGATCGGCCGGATCGCGCAGCGTTTCGCCGCCCACTTTGACGAGAATTCGGCGTGCAGCCATGGGATTCTCCGCGGCGGCGGAAGAAGGAGGTGCAGGTGTCACGGCCATTGCGATGGCGCAAGCAGGCCAAAATTTTCGTCCAAACCGAGCATCAAATTGATCGATTGCACGGCTTGGCCCGCTCCGCCTTTGATCAAATTGTCGAGCGCACTGTGAACCACGCATGTGCGTTTGCCATCAGCCGCGACATCGTCAATGGACAGCGCGATCTCGACAAAAATGGAACCGGCGACGGCGTTGACTTCCGGCAAGCGATTTTGCAAGACGCGAATCACTCGCTCATTTCGATACGCATCGGTTAAAATCGCTTTTAATACAGAGATTTCGATGTCCGCGTCGACTTCAAAAAAACAGGCGGTCAAAATGCCGCGCACCAACGGGGCGGAAATCGGCACCATCTGCAGCTGCGCATCGGGCGCGCCGGACAAGTGCAAATTTTGTTCAATTTCCGGCACATGCTGGTGGGTCAGTGGCTTATAGGCCCGAATTGTCTGCGCGCGAAGCGGATGATGGGTGCCCAGCGCCGGATTGGCGCCTGAACCGGATGAACCCGTCATGGCGGCTACTTGCACACGTCCTTGCAACAAGCCCGCACGGGCAAAGGGCAAAAGCGCCAACGTGATGGCGGTGGCAAAGCAACCTGGGCTGGCGACCGCGCGGCTTTGGGCAATCGCGGACCGATTCATCTCCGGCATGCCGTAGCAAAAAGTACCTAGGCGCTGCGGTTGGGCGTGTTTGGCCTCGTAATATTTTTCGTAACTGACCAAATCGAGCAAGCGAAAGTCGCCACTCAGGTCAACGACCGCGACCCCGAGGTCGACATATTTGGCAACAATATCAGCACTTACACGGTGGGGCAAGCCCACGCAAACAAGGTCGGCATGAGCCGCAACTTCTTCGGGCGCTAGGTCTTCGATGAGCAAATTGCTCAAATTCGCCAGTGAAAGATGCACATCGTCCAAGCGCTTGCCGAGATTGTCTTTTGCAATCAGCTTGGTAACTTGAACGTGCGGATGCACCAGCAAATGCCGGAGCAGTTCGGCGCCGCCGTAGCCTGTGGCACCTACGACGGCAACGCGACAGGGACGCGGCAAAATGGAAGTAGAATTCATAGGTTGCTTAAAGCTCCGAAAGAGCCTCAATGGCGCCCGCGTGCCCAGGAACCAAGCCTAAGGCTCGCTCGTAACAGGCCCGCGCCTGATCGATTTGCAGGCGCGAAACACGGCAGCGCCCCATGCCCACATGGGCATCGGCCTTGAGCAATTGGCTGGCCGTCGCGCTGCGCGCCACTGTATCAAACAAGCGCATGGCGCGATCTGACCCGCCGAGCGCCAGCCATGACCGCGCAGAGCCCAGCGTCGCTTCGTCATCGCCCGGTCGCGCGTCAGGCGCGCGCCGATAAAATTCTCGCGCCTTTTCATGATGTTCCAGCTGTTCCGCCAAAAGTCCGGCCCGCCAGCAATGGCGGGTCAGCATGTCACTTTTGTGCAGATAGTGCTCAATCAGCCACTCTTCCAACTCAAGTGCTTCCTGGATTTCACCTATTTTTTCAAGGGCTATCGACAGTACGGTGTTGACCTTGGCCCCAGCGCCGCCGATGATTTTGGCGTCGCGCAACACCGATGCTGCGTCGCCCGCCTCATCGAGAACCAGCAATGTTTCGCCGAGTTCGACCTGCAACTCGACGTGCAGCGCAATCCGATCGGCTTGCAAGGTCGCGCGATCCTTGGTGTCGGACATCGCGGTCAACCATTGACGCAGACTTTCAGCCAAAGCTTCATAAGATTCACGGGTTCGGTACAGATCGCACAGTTTGCGCCGCGCTGTCCATCGCCGCGGATCCAATTGCACCAAGCGTTGCAATTCGCGAATGGCTTTGGCCGCTTGATTGAGAGGACCCGCATACAAATCAGCCAGTTGTTGGTGCAAAGAAATCAGCGTGGACGGGTCCTCGCTTTCTTTGACCATTTGCTCAAGGCCGGCAGCGGCTTCGGCCGGATCACCAGAGCGCGCGCGCAGCATGGCCTGCAGGTGGCGCGTTTGCGCGGCCCGCGGTGCCAATTGTTCTAAGGTCTTTACATGCACGCCCGCCAGATCGATGTCATTAAATTCAGATAGTTGTACCCGAATCAGCTGGGCAAGTGTGGCGATCTGCACTTCTTTTCGCGTATCCAGCGTCAATTTTTGTTCGGCCGCACGCACGAAGTTTTGCCACTGGTGTTGCTGCTCACTGACCTTCAGCAGTTCGTCTAGCACCACAAGATTATTGGGATCATCGGCGAACGCCTGCTCCAACGCTTGGCAAGCCCCTGCGCCATCGTTCAGATCGGCGCGCAGGTTGGCCAATTTGCGCAAAATCAAGGTGCGTCCAGGACCCACTGGCAGGGACTGGCTGCGCCGATCGTAAAGCTGCTGCAATTCCATAGGTGTATGCCCAGAATGCCGCTCTAGGAATACAAAAGCCTCATCACGGCCTGGGTCTGCTGCAAACGCCAAGCCATACACGTACGCCGCCCGATCGGCCATGCCGAGATCCCGCGCATACAAGCGTCCGGCATCGCAAAGGAATTCGCCGCGCTCCACAGGATCTTGCGTGATCTTGCCCAGCGCCACCAATACTTCAGCCAACGCGGCCGGCGCATCTTGCTCGCGCAGCAATTCCACAAGGGTCAGCAGCGGTTCTGCATCAGTTGGCTCTAGACGTGCCAGTTCGCGGTAGGCCTCAATGGCCAACGTCGATTTTTCCAGCGCTCGCGCCAACCCGCCCACGCGGTTGAGGCCCATGCGCAACAGGTCCGGATCGGTCAAACGGCCAAGCCGGTGTTGCCACAAGGCAATCAGATCCTCGAAGCGCGCCGCACCGTCGAGCAAGGTTTCCAGCGCTTCAAATGCCTCGTTTTCTTGAGGCCGCATGTCCACAAGCGCGCGCAATCTCTGCTCGGCCTGAGCCGAATTCCCAAGGGCAACATCGAGTTGTGCCGCGCGCATCAACACCGCGAAGCGCTCGTCAACACTGAGTTGGCTGGCCAAGACAAGTTCATAGGCCTTGGCCAGCGTTGCGCTCTCGCCGAGCTTGCCATCGGGCCCGGGCGGTTGGGCAATGCGCTCAAGCGCTTGTAATGTTGAAACTTTGGCATCGCCTTGCAGTGCTGCCATATACGACGAGACAGCGGCCGCCGTGTCGCCTAGGTGTTGCGCCCGCAATTCCGCAATCTGTTTGGAAAGTTCAGCCCGCTGACCGGCAGACGTCGCCCGTTCGCAGCGCAGGGCTAACACGCCGACCAAGCCCGTCCAATTGTGCGCAGCCCGGTGAATCGGTTCGAGCAGCCCCAAGGCCTGATCGGCAGTTGCCGGTAGTCGGGTCAATTGTTCAGCCATCGCCAGTGCTTGGGCGTGGTTTGGCTGTTTGCCCAGCACGTCAAAGACGTGGCGTAGGGCCTCGCGCGGTCGGGCCAACGCGCCGAGCTTGAGTTCGGCCAACTCCAAGCGCACGGCAATGCGCAGGCTGTCGCCGCCCAGCATCAGCGATTGCTCTAAATCTCGGGCAAGACCAGTGATATCACCGGACTCTCGGCGCAGCGACAACACGGCTTCGCGCGCGTCGGCGCTGTCCGGATCTTGGGTCCACGCCATTTGCCATAGGTCCAGCGCACGCTGCAAATCACCAGAATCACGGGCTAAATCTGCAGCTAGGGCCACGGCAGGAACCACGGCCTCCGCCGGCAATTCCTCGCCGCGAACCAAGTCCGACACTGCGTCAAAGTAGTCCAAACTCGCGCCGGCTTCGCGCGCCAATTCCGCTGCATTTGCAAGCAGTTCTAGTGGTTCAGCGCTAACGCGGGCAAGATCAAAAACCAAGGACAAGGCGCGCGGCGCATCGCCGACGTCTAGCGCCAAGGTCCGCGCGAGTGCCAAAGTCGCTGGGATCTTTTCGCTTTCCGGCCAATGTTCCAGCGCAGCCAGTTGCAAATCAACGGCACGCTGAAAGGCCTTTTGCCCATGCAATACTGGGCCAACTTCCAGGGCGGCTAGCGCGACAAATGTCGGATTGTGGCGGCCGGCATACAGCGATTCCCATGCGGCGACATCCTGTGAATCCGCTGCAAAAATATGGGCATACAGTGTCACAGCGGCTTGCCAGTCGCCGTCCGCAAACGCGATTTCAGCGGCGCGGTGGCGGGCGCGAACGCCGGCGGTGTCGCCCAACGCGACGGCCAATTGGGTCAATTCCGTTCGCGCTTCCGCGTTGCGTTTGAGCGCTTGCAGTATTTCCGCGCGAATGCTCAGCAAGGCGACGTCGGTGGGCGCCGCCTCTTTGGCGGCGACCGTCGCAGCGAGAGCGGCGAGCATGTCGCCCAATTGCATATAAGCATTGGCTAATTCGGTTGCGAGCGCGGCGACCTCATCGTTGGGCACAAGGGCAAGCAGCGCGGTCGCGCTTGCCACAACTTTGGCCTGATCGCCAAGTGTTTGACTCAGTTGCAGTCGCAGACGCAGGGCCGTCTCGTGGGCCGGCTGATGCTGCAAAATCAGATCCAGAGCTCCGGCCGCGCGCTGGGGTTGGTTGAGCGAATGTTGCGCGATATCAGCAAGTTGTAACCACGCATCGATGGCGCTCGCCTCCTCGCTGTCGACCATGCGCGGTGCGCGCTTTTGCAGGCGGGCAGCGAGATTGGCCAGATCGCCGCGATTTTGCAGATCGGACTCCAGCCAAAGGGCTGCGTCCAAGCGCATCGGCTCGCCATCGGCCGCGGCTTGGGCAAATGGCGCGACAAATTCAGGTTCAACGTCGAATTCCATGCCGACATCAAAGCCGGCTGCGCCAGTTGCGGCAGAAATCTCAGGGGTTAGACCGCCGGCCAAAACTGGCAACAATTCGGCAAGCACCGAGCGCGCGAGGTCGCCCTTGGCCGCTAACTGGCACAATTCCGCGCGCAGCGCCGCGTCGGCCGGATCTAGGCCGAGCGACTGCGCCAACCACTCAATCGCCAAAGCCGAATCGGCCAAATGATCGCGGGCATGGCGTCCGAGATCGCGCCACAGATCGGCGCGTTGCTCAACTGTATCCAGCAGATCGAGTTCAGTTAAGCGCGCGGCGGTCCACTCTTGCGCATCGTCCGCCTGATGCAGCGTGGCCAGTCGCCAAGCGACTGCCCGTCTGGCTGAAGCCCGCGGTAATTCGTGCAATTCGCTGTGCACCAACGCGATGCAATCGCCGAGGTCGCGCGCAACACCGGCGTCGTGAGGCACGTCGCCATCGAGCAACTGGCACAATGCCGAAAAAAGACCAGCAATATCATGGGATTCTGCGCAAATTCGCACCAAGTCCGGCAACCATTTGGTTAGTCGAACGTTGTCGTTGGCGGAGCTCGCATCGGCAACACATTGGCGCACCGCCTCCGCAAATCGCGCATCCCCGTCGGTTTTGAGCACAGTCAGGCGCAAATCCGCCAACTCGATGCGCGACGGGTGTTTGGCAGTCAACTGTTCCAGCAACGTCAAACCGCGATGCCTTTCATCCGATTGCAGCCAAGCTTGCGCCGCGTCCGCCAGCAGTTCGACTTCGCGATCGGGCTGCAGTTGGGCTTGCGTCTCCAGATCAAGGGCCAATTCGTCAAAGCGCCCAAGTTGGCGCAGGAGATTTTGCAGTCTGATCTGCGCCGCATCCGACGCCTGACTCTCTAGCGCGAGGCGCAAGTAAGTCGTGGCGCTGTCGATATCCTTGAGCGTCTCGGCAACGTCAGCCGCCCGAACCATCAGATCGTGCTTGACACCAAGCTCTGCCGTGGCGTCGGCTGCCGCGAACAGCACTTCCAGCATCTCACCCAAGCGCGATTCGCCGAAGGCCGCCTGTAGTTCTTGCCAATACCCGTCGTTGCCTGGTTCTGCGGCGGCCAGGTTGCGCCATGCGGCAACGGCGTCGACCGGTTCAGTCGAATTCTGAATGGCGGCACTTTTGAGCCGTGAGGCGATCGCTGCGCGCTCGGCGCCGATATCCATACGGGCAGCAAAACGCTGCAGACGCGCGAACCTTGCCGCCAACTCGCTGGCGAGACGCTGCGTTTTTTCGCACAGCGCGATCCAACAGGCGGCCGCCGCAAAAGCGATTTCGGCGTCGCTCGACATGGCCACACCGCTCAACGCCGCGGCGTAAACAGCTTCCGATTCAAGACATTGTCCGCAAGCTTGCAGAGCCGGCCAAGCAAAACTGTCGCCGCTGGCGACGGCTGATTGCAGCCATTGCAGCGCGGCATCCCTTTGCTCCGAGGGCGAAGCCGCATGCACCCGGCTAAAGCCGCGTTCGTATTCCGCATTCAGTGCGGTTGCATCGCTGTTTGCGCGCAAAAGTTCAAGCAGGGCAACGTGGACGCCGACGTCAACTGCGTGTTCGGCTGCTGCCTTTTGCAATAGGTCAACCGATGCAGATAGTTGCTTGTCCTGCGCCAACGCGTCAGCGGCCCGCAGCGTAAGGGCAAGTTGGCCATCGACGTCGTCTGCGTCGGCAATGCAGTCGCGCAACACCAAAAGTGACGCCGCAAGGCCTGCGAAATCGCCGTTTTGTTCATAAATGGTCACCAAAGCGGCAGCGGCCTCACTTTGCGTTGCAGCGTCACCGCAAGATTGCAACGGTTGCCACGCCGCGATCGCGATCGCGACATCGCCGATTTGGTCGGCTAGCCGGGCGCGCTCGCGCAAAAATTCTAGTCGGTCTGCCGGGTTGCCCGCAACGTTGGCGCGTGCCGCCAGCACCGCCAAACGCTTGCGATCGTCGCCTGCGCTGACACTTAGCCGCTCCATGCCATCGAGCGCGACGCTGTCGCTGGGGTCATCGGCCAGCATGGTGGCATACAACTCGCCTTCCAACTCAGCGCATTGGGCGTCCTTGGCCAAAAATTCAGCAGCCTCAATACGCAGTTTGCGGCACAACTGAGCGTTTGGCGCTTGTAGCGCGGCTTCCATCAGGGCATGGCCAACGCGCAGAGGCGACGGCGCACTATCGCCTGTGCCTGAGGTCAAACGTTTCAAATCGGAATGGAATTGCTCATCATCACCCGCGATCAACAGACCTTGCGCAACGCTTTCAAACGCTGCCTGCGCATCGAGCAAGCCGGCTTCGCGTACGCGAACTTGACGCCGCAATAAGGCCGCCTTAGCAGCGCCATCGGCAAACTGCGCGCGAACACTCAGAATGGCATCGAGTTGGCTGTGGTCGCCGCGGACATCGAGCACGGGCTCCAAGCGATCGGCGGCCGCTTGCAAAGTCGCGTCCACAGCATCTTGCGCAAGCGTCAGCCAGGCGTCCACGGCCCGGGGTGCTGCGCGATCGTCGGCCGGATCAAGGTCCAGCACATCGAGCCAAAGTTGCAGGCCGCGCGCGCGATCTTGTTTGGGCTGATCGAGCAAATCCGCCAATTCAGAACGAATTTCATGGCGTTCCTGCGTCGCGTCGCTGTCGGTCAGCAAATGCACGAGGCGCAGATCGAGCGCATCCACCAATGCAGCGCTCAGACCCTGTTCGCGCAGCGCCGCGAGCCACGCTTGCCAAGTTTGCTCTTGTTTCGGGAAGGCTTGCACCGCCCGCGCCAAGACTTGGATGCCGTCGTCCGCTGCTAGGCGCTCATTTTGATGGACCTGTGCCAAGCGAAAGTAAGCGCCCAAGGTATCGTCGTCTGAGAAACGCGCGGCAATCCGATCTTCGAGCAGCAACGCCAATTCGTCGAATTGCTTGGTTTCCTCGTATAGGGCCTCGAGGGCGAAGTACGGAGCCTGCGCTTGGGGCTCGTCGGCGTGCCACTGCGCGTTTACCGCTATCGCTGCTTCTTTGTCGCCTGTCGTCGCCGCGCGTCCGGCGCGCAACTCACGGAGATGCTTGCGGGTATCCTCATCGATGGCCAGTGGTGGATCCTCTGCTAGCATCGCTGTCAGGAAATCGTCCGTATCGTCGGCTACGCCGGCGCTTGGCGCGATCGCTACCCAGCGGGTCCACAAATCTTGCCGATTTGCTGCATTTTCCAACGCTTGCCGAAGGGCTTGCCAAGCACGGGTCGGTTCACTAACCGCCGTCAAATCGGCCAGCGCAGTGAACAGCTCAAGACGGCGCGGCGATTCCGCAGGCTGATTTTCCGCAATAATTTCCAAACATCTGAGCGCATCTGCAGCTTGCTTGTGTTTGCGCAAAATTGGCAGCAGCGTTTCAGCCACTGGCAATCCTTGGGCTTGCACATCGAGTTGGCCCAGCGCAATGGCCAGCACCGCCCGCTCACTGTCGAGCAGCGTATCGGCTGCCTCCAAATGGTTCAGAACTGGCGCCAGCAACGGTAGCAAGGACGTTTCGCCAGAAGTAGCTGCAAGTTCAACGCGTTCTGCCGCAGCTCGTGCCATTGAATCGCGGCTGTGACCTGCCCCGGCCAGAAATTCATCCAGCGCGATGGCCAGTTCCAGTGAATCGCCGGTGTCGCGCAACGCCGCCAGCCAGCCCGCCCACGCTTCGGCCGAATCGGGCCGGGAATCGAGCACTTGTCGGTATAACTGCCGACATCTTTCGATGTCGCCGACGGAAAGATCGCACAAACTCGCTGCGCGCAACAATGTGTCGACCTTGGCCTCGCCCGACTGCAAATCTGCTTGCTCAATCGTCGCTTGGAGTGCACCAGGCCAATCACTGAGTTCGTTGCATACGCGCTCGCGCAAGATATGCAGTTCTAGGCGAGGGCCCGCCAGTACCAGCGACCGCTCGACTGTCGCTCGGGCTGCGTCCAAGTCTTCACCGCGTTTGAGCCACTGCTCGACGGCGCGCGAAAAAAGTGCGACGGCGCAGTCAACGCCAGATGGCGATTCTGCCAGCAATTCTGCCCAGCCTTGCAAACGATAGGCGATGGCGACACCTTGGCCCGCGCGATCCGCCGCGTGGGCAAAAGATCCCGCGGCGGTCAGCATTTGCTCGCTGCCACTTTCGCTCAACAGATCGTCGGCCAGGTCCGCCGCACCCGAGGCGGCTTCCTCATATTGTTCAGTAGAGACGAGCAGATCGACCCAATTTTGCCGGTACACGAGCGTTTGCGCGGCTGGCTCGACCCGAATCAGCGCTTCTAAGGCCAACCGTTCAAATCCAGCAAGTTTTGCGCCTTGTGCGGCGATCCGCAGCGCCTGCGCCGCCTGCCGTTGCAGGTCAGCATCGCCGCCAGCCTCGGCCGCCTGCAGCGCATCGGCCAAGACCTGTGCTTGGTGACTCGCCGTGGCCACTTCTGCGGTCAACGCGGCGCCAGCCGCCAGCAACCACTTGGCCCGAATAGCGCCGGCGGCACTGCCGCCTGCTTGGATCGCCGCGTCGGCAAAGCGTTTGTCGCCGTCCGGTGTGGCGTCAAACAACGCGCGCAGAGCTGCTACATCGCCGCTAGCGGCAACGGACTGTCCGCGCAGCGCCTGGGCCAAAACGGAATCGGGTTGCAGTTGCAGGATCGCGGCGGCGTACTCGCCCGCGCGCGCCAAATCGGTCAACTGTGTGGCCCACACCTGCGCCACGGTGCCCAACAAGGCGACCTTGGTCTGGACGTCTGTGGCGCGATCGGCAACCGCCGCGATCAAATCCGCCGCCGCGCGCTGGCCCGCAACGTCTTCGGCCGCGGCGGCGATGCGCTCCGCGGTGGCAGGTTGCGAGGTGCCGAACACCAATTGCCAATTCAACAAATCGGTGTATTCGTTGTCGTCTTCGGAAGTGATGGGCAGGAGTTCAGCCAACAGTTCAGCGATTCTCAGATGATCGGCTGTGGGAACAGAGACTTGCAATACATCCACCGCCAAACTGCCGCCAGCCAGGCCCTGCAATTCTGCGAGTAGAGCGACAAACAATTGGGCTCGGTCGCCTTTGACCCGCCAAACACTCTGTAATTCTTGAGCCAATCCTGGACGCTTGGGATCGGCTTGCAGGGCCAACTGCAGGCACGCTGAAGCCCGACCGGCATCGCCAACGCGGTCGCGCCAAATTTGTGCAGCTTGAACGGCCCAATTGGCTTGCGCAGCGGGTGTCGCGGCGGCACTGGCGGCGTTTTGCAAAACAGTCGCCAACGCTTTGAATTCTTGTTGGGCGGTCCAGATTGCACCTAGAGATTTCAAAGCGTCGGCGTCGGCCGGTGCCAGCACCAAAATCTGCTGGTTGGCAGCGATCGACAGGGCTTCATCGGGCAAGGGCCCAACTGCCGCGTGCAGTTGCGCCAGCCGCGAGAGCCACGCAATCGCGTTGCCATGTGCACTTGCATCCAATCGCGCGCGCATCGACCACGAGCGAGCGGAGCGATCGACCAACTCGCGCAACGCATGCCAGTTGCCAAGCGATCGCAAAACGCGATCAAGCGCTTCCGCGGCTTCTACGTGATCGGGCTGCACGCTCAGCACGCGTTGGTAGGCTTCGACGGCGCGTTCGGGCGATGCCAAAGGGCCGTCCGATAAACCACCAATTTCAAAGGCGATGCGCACGGTCTCGCGCGCTTCGCTGCTGGGCAGACGTTGCGCCAGCGCGGCCGCTAGTCGCTTGTGGTCGCCGGTGGCGCGATAGAAATTCTCAAAAAAATCTAGTGCTTCTGCATTTTGCGGGGCCAGCGTCCGCACGCGGCGAAAATGCCGCTCGGCCTTGTCCATGTCGCCGGCCCGCTGTGCGTGTTGGGCCAACGCAAGGGAAACCACGGCTTCGCCGACGCGATCGCGATCGCGCAACGTCCGGATGCGAATTTGCTCAAGCGGCAATTCCGCATCGCCGCCGACGCGCAGCACCGTGACGATGTCGAGCCGCGCCCTAAGTGCCAAATCATCAGGCAATTCAGCGCATAATACGCTTAGTGCCGCGAACGCGGCGTTGGGTTCCTCGCGATCGATGGCGGGCAGATTGGCCAATTCATCGGCCCATTGCAGGCGCTGCGGTGCGTCTTCAGAGCGAACGCCGACCGCCAATGCCTTGGTAATTTCAAGTCGATTTCCTGTGGCCCGTGCGACTTCGATCCACATCGGCGCAATATCGGCCAGCGGCGCACCGGAATCTACGGCGTCTGCCAGCACGGCGGCCGCGTCGCCCAACGGCTCCTCGCCGGTCATGAGCAGGTCGGCGTAACCAAGCAGCATCAATGGGCGATCGTCGTCACTGGCCTCCGCCAGCGCGATGCGCTGGGCCGTCAGCATTTCCTGACGCGAATCGCGCTGCTGCTCGGCAATTTCCAGCAAATCAGCGATATCGGCGTGATCGGGCTGCAGCGCGGCGGCGCCCTGCAGCGCTGCTTGGGCAGCGCTGCCATGTCCAACCCCAAGGTGGGTGCGTGCCGCCAGCAAAAACAGATCAAATTTCTCGCTCGGTTCAGCGATTTCCGCCAGCGTGTCGACCAAGCGGCCGATGCGATTTAAACGGGCAAACGCCGGATCTTGGTCGGCCAAGGCGACCAAGCGCAGGCCACTGCTCAAGGCCGGATATTGGCGAAATGCTTCGCGAAGCAGCACCAAAGCCCGCCCCGGGTCGGCATCGGCCACCAAGCGCGCGGCCCGCTCCAGCAGCGCGGCGCGCACGAGCGGGTGCCCTTCGGCGCTCGACAG
Organism: Klebsiella pneumoniae; assembly: GCA_945889325.1. GTDB lineage: Bacteria > Myxococcota_A > UBA9042 > UBA9042 > UBA9042 > CAMDBH01. Next base: position 1,460 of record CAMDBH010000014.1, on the reverse strand, counting down.
CTGCAGCAGCCGGTTGGCGACTTCGGTGCGCACTTCGACGGTCAAGTCATCACGTAACTGCGCGACAATTTTTGCGATTTCCGCATCGCCGCCGCCGATTCCGCTGTCGGCACCGGCTCCGGTGTTCCAAAACGTTCCGGGGCTCTGCGACATCAGGGCTGCTCCGTTGCCAAAAGTCGTGTGGAAAGAGTCCTACACCACTGCACTTGCGTTGCGATTCTATGCGGTTTTTGCGCGACAGTTTCGCCGCACGTTGCCGCAACGGCCCAGTCTAGCCTGCGTTGGGTTGGGCGACAAGCAGCGCTGCTGCGGCTAAAAAAAAACCTTGTCAGCGCGCGTATTTGTCTTCCAAGCGCACGACGTCGTCCAACTCGGGCGAACTCACCTCGGCCAAGCGCACGTCGTCGTCGGTGGCACAAAAACGGTGAACTGTGCCCGGCGAGATGTGCCAAGACTGCCCCGGAGACAGGTAATATTGTTTAATATCCGGATGTTGACCGATTTCGAGCAGCAATGTACCGCTGAGCACGAAAATCGTTTCTTCTTTGCGCTCGTGATACTGGCGCGACAGCATTTCGCCGCGCGAAATGATCAAAAATTTGCCGGCGTAGCGGGCCGTTTCGGCCCAAATCTCTTCGTGGCCCCATGGTTTTGTTTCAATTCTCATGTTTTCTCAAATTTGGGTTTGGCTAGATGAAACTAGCGAGATCGCGCAATTTTCAGACATCAACCGTCTTCCGGATTGGGCGCTTTGAGGCGGATTGCCACTTCGGTCACCCATTGTTCAGACGCCACGCCATCTTGGGGACCGATCACAAAAGTTTCCGATACGCCTTCTGCACGGGTCAGTCCCTCGTCGTCGATCCAATTTGAAAGCATTTCATAAGCTTCGCCGATATCCAAATACCCACCACAATGGCGGGCCACGGCCACTTCAACTGTGCCCAACATGATCGTGCGCAATTGTTGAGTACCCGTAAAAGACTTGTCCACCGGCACACATAGGCGCGCCAAAATCGCGGACGGGTCTTGTTCGACGCTGGGAAACAGCGCGATCGGTGGCCCCTGCGGCTCCAAACCGATGGCGCGCACGGCTTGAATCAGCGGCAAAAGTGCGTCGGCAATGCCCGCCACTGGCCCTGCATAGGTCTGAAAGGCCATATGAATGGCCGGGTAAATCCGCCTCTCGATTGGCATGATGGTCCCTCAAGTGCGCAATCCAGAAGCGACGGGGGGAGTCGGCGAGTGCAATGCGCGCGGCGCAATTTTGCGCGCAATTTGCTGCAACTGCAATCGCGGCTAGACCGCAACGCAGGGCGATCGCAAGAACGCCAACGCCATGACAAGCTGACAGTTAATTTCCATTCAGATCAACTCAAGGGCCGCGGGCGCATGACGTGCGGAGCTCGACCATGACAGAGACCGACGGATGTGCTGAAGTTTCAAAGTATTTCTGAGCA
>CAMDBH010000013.1 GCA_945889325.1 Klebsiella pneumoniae | reverse complement strand
TCTGGGCAGCGCTCGCGTCCTGTCCCGGAGGGACATCTCGAACTGTAGCGGTGGACTTCAGTCCAACGCGTTGCCGCGATTGAGGTTTTCTTCGATTATTGCCCGCGGCCTCAGCCTAACGCCCCGTGATCGTTCTTGCGATAGCCCTGTTACCGCAGCCTTTGCGACACACGCGACGCCAACTCAATGATCATGTCGGCAGTGCAGATTTTGCCGCAGGAGATGGCGGCGATCAGCGGTCGGGTCTGGTGGGCAAACACCAAGGTGACGACGTTGCCGTAAAACGAGCGAAAGCCCTGTTCTGTCACCGCTTTTGTCGCCACGACGTTGCTGTATGTGTTGCGCATCGTGTTGAAGCGGGTGCGGCTCTCGGCCACGTTCGGGTCGCGCCAAACTTGCAGCGCCACGCCAAATTGATCGCCTTTTTCCGGCTCGTAAAACAAGGCGTTGTAGTTCGGCGACGGCGCGACGCCGACCAAATCGGCGCGGCGAAATTTCGCCTTGCCGCCGATCACCAGTTCCAAATCCTGAATTGAAATGTAACCCATGATGTCCAATGGTGGTTCACCGCTAGGCGCTTCCGTTGGACGGGGCACGTCCGCAACCTTGGGCGCCTCTGGGATCGCTTCAGGTGCATGGCGATCGAGGCCGCCGCCCGCTGGGCGGCCACCGGTGGCGTCGTCGCCACCTCGGTGGACTTCTTCGATCTTAGCTCTCGGCTCAGGCGCCAGTCGGGGGGCTGGTACGGGTGTCGGTGCCGCAGCGGGCACCGGTTGCGCGACAAGCGTCGGTGCGGCGGCAGGTGGCGGCGCCTTGGCCGCGCTATTGGCCGTGGCTTCGGCCGGCAAAGTCGCCGGTCGGCCGCGTTCGCCGCCGCGTGGGTCGGCTGCCTTGGCGAGTTCGGGCGCTTTGTTCTTGGCTTCGGCCGCTTTGGCTGCGGCTGGATCCTTCGCTTTGTCACCGGCTTTGGCTGCACGCGGCACAACCGGCGGCTGCTTGCCGGCCGGGTCCACGGCCTCCATGGCCGGCTTGTTGGCCGACTTTTTGCAGGCATATGTCGTTTGTAGGAGGAACGCCAGCACGGCGAACCAGGACCAGTGCTTGTAATTTCTGCTAATCATCCGATCCTTTTCCTCTGAACCCAAGCGCTACGCTAACGCAAAATCGCGGCGATATCCAATTTTGGCCAGCTTTGGGCGCAATGCGTTCAACATTTGGTGACGCTGGGGTATTTCCGGCGTGAAGGCCAACAACAGCGTTTGGTGCAATTGTGTAGAGATGTTGGCAAGGTAGTCGGCAAGCTGCTGGTTGTCCTTGACCGATCCGCCGCGCTGACGTACATTGCCAGCAACGAGGCGGGTTTGCGCCCGCGACACGGATGATGGCCAATGAAGAATTTTTTCAAGATTGTTGTTGTTTTTTCGGCGCTTGTGCAGCTCAACGCCTGCGGTGGCTCCAAGGAGCAAACAAAAGCGGCCGACAAAGCCGCCGAAGGCGCGGAAAAAGGCGCGGAAAGCGGAGCCGGCACGGCCAACACAGCGCCCGTGCAGGTTGAAACCGACGGCAACACCATGATCGAGCGGGTGGACATCAACAACGACGGCAAGCCGGACGTGTTTAAGTTCTATCGTTTGGCGGAGATGACTGCACCTGCAGCGACCGAAGAGGGCAAAGACGGCAAAGACGCCAAAGAACCGAAGGTGACCAAAGGACCCAAGCGCACGCTGATTCGCAAGGAAATGGACATCAATTTCGACCAACGTATTGATATTGTTGAATATTACGAAGGCGAAGCGGGCAAGGAACAAAAGGTCCGTGAGGAATTGGATCTCGACTTCGACGGCCGCGTCGACTCGACCAATCACTACAAAGACGGCAACTTGACACTGGTCGAGCAAGATTTGGGCTTCGACGGCAAAGTCGACACGTGGAAATACTACCAAATGACGACCACCGACGACGGCAAACCGATCAACCGCTTGGTCGAACGCCGCCGCGACACCAACGGCGACGGTGTGGTCGATGTGTGGGAATATTATACCAAAGGCAATCTGGTCAAAGTCGGCAAGGACACCAACGCCGACGGCACACCCGATCAATTCGTGCGTGTGGGCGAAGACGGCAAGAAATAGCCGTCCGATTGCTTCGCCCATTCAAATGCGACTTTTGATTATTTGACCGTCTCCGGCCGCCGTTCGGGCGGCGGATTGAGCGCCAGTTCAACCAGCACCTCACCGTCCCGCGCCAACGCCACAAGTCGCCATGTACCGGTTGTCAGCGCGACACGACGCAACACCGCCATCTGTTGCGGTTGCATGGACTTATCCGCAACAAGCACCAAGCGAATCGGCGCCAGCCCCGTGCGCGTCGCCCACTGCCCTTGGGCCCAGCGCAGGATTTCCGTCAAGGCCTGCTCATTTTGCAACTGTTCGATTGGTAGGGCTTTTTCCAAGATCGACAGGCCGCGCTGCGTCACGCGCAGCACCAGGTTCTTGGCCGGATCGAATTCGCGCAAACGGCGGTAAGGCAAAGTTTGCAGCCCGGGCAGCACCACGCCGGAGCGGCGCTCGGGCAACTGAAGATTCAACTCATGCTCAACTGTTGCATTGAGATCAGGCGGTTGCGGCGCAACCGCAGGTGCAGGCGGCGCTGCGGGCGCGGGCGCAGCCATCGGCTGCGGCGGCTTGCGCGGCGAATCGCAGCCACCGCTGCAACCGGGCAAAACCAGGGCCAAAAGAAAAATGCGCTTGTTCATCAAGTTCTCTATTTGGGCGCGAGCCAGGCAAACGAAAGGGGGGCGGCAAACAGGTTCGGCAGCGGCAAATCCGCTTGTTTGACGGCAAATCCGCGGCAAGATCCGTTGTGGGGTGAACATTTGGGGTCGGGGCCATTGGTGACCGTGCCGCCGCAGGGCACAAAAATCATCGCCTGATAATCCTTCACTTTGTACCATTGCTCTTTGTAAACAAAGGCATAGGATTGGCCGCTGACGTAGCTGTCGTCGGTGTAGTAGCCGGCCGTGACGACTTCATTGCAGGTGCCGTCGCCGACCCCCAAGCGCGGCGCGATGACTTTGCCGCTAGACATCTGAATGCCAAAAAATACACCGGCTTTTGGCGAATACACCAGCGCGCCATCGCGCAGCAAGTCCGTGGTCATCGCCGTCGACAGATCCGCATGGCCGCGCTGGACCAGCACACCCACCGCTTCACCATTGGCATCAACGACCCACAAACCGCCGACTGCAGCCGCACTTAGCACGATATCAAGGGCGGCAGCGTCGGCAGCGTTAACGCCGTCGGCTCCCGGTGCGCTGTCCTGCGCGGTTGTTTGTTTGACGTCCTCCGTCGGCTGCGTTTGGCCGTCCAGTTCGACCGGTTCAACCGTTTGCGGTGCGGGGGCACGACTACAGGCGGCAACAACCAGAAGCATCAACAAATTCTTAAACATAGTGATCCTACCCGTTGTCTTTGAGCCAAGCGGCGCGGATGGCCGCCACGGCTACATCCGGCTCCAGACGGGCTTTATCATTGACTTTAGCCAGCCACGGCGCATTGGCCGCAGTTTGGGCCTGCGCAAACCAAGTCAGCATGCCATTGTGCAGCGCCGCGTCACCGGTTTTTTGTGTGCGTTCAAGCTGTTGCTCGACAAAATCGCGCTCAAACGCCAGCGTTGCCACCGATTGGATGGCTTCTTGTTGCAAAATCGCCTCGGGCGTCAACGTCCGCTGCGGCGCTTGCGCATTTTCCACTGCCGTTTCAGCCTGTTGCGCCACAACGGCTTGACCGTCGACGTCTGGATCTTTTTTCTTGTCCGGTTTTTGCAGCTTATCGCTGCGTTTGCCGCGGGCAAGATTGCGAAACCACGCGGGCATTTCATGCTGTTCGCCCTCGCGCGGGGCCTTGAGACCCACACGCTTTTCCAGCGCCTGCAGCGTGCGCTCATCGATGAGGCCGGTGGCCGGAAGCGCATTTTCATGTTGAAAACGCAGCAACGCGGTCCGCGCGGCTCCCGTAAGCACGCCATCGACTTTGAGTTTGATACCCAAGACCACATTGAGCGCCGCTTGCACCCATTTTTCCACGTGCTTTTGCGCCTTTGGCCCGTCCGGCTTGTGGCCCGCGGGTGAGACGACCTTTTTTTGATCGGCGTACTTGAGCGCTTGCGCCTGACCCTTCGCTCCGCTTTGTTGTTGCGCTTTGGCGAGTTCGGCTTGCAGCGCCAGTTTACCCGCTGTCGTTTGGTGAAATCCGCTCACTTGCCTTCCTCGCTGCCGCCAGCGCCGAGCATACTGTTTTTGCCGGCGCGCCGTCTATGGCGTTTCGGCCGGTTCACCCGCCAGCCAGCGATCCAGAATGCGCGCCGCGGCTATTTTGTCGACATCGATGCGGCGCCTCGCGGCTTTGAGGCCCAAAAGGCGCATCTCTTCATGTGCTTGTACGGTGGTACCCGCTTCATCGATGAGCCAAACCGGTCGCGTTTGCGCGGTTTGCAACGCCAAGGCAAATTGCCGACACAGCCGCTGTGAGCCCTTGCCATCGTCACTGGGCGGCGGCAAACCCACCACAAGCACGTCGATTTGCAGTTTGTCCAGCAGCGGCAAAAGTTTGGCGATATCGACGCGGGTGCCTTTGCGCTCCACCACGCTGTGCGGCAGCGCCATCGCAGTGGCCACGTCGTTGACGGCCAAGCCCATGCGCGCACGGCCCAAATCGATGGCCATGGCGCGCCATTTCAGCCGTTGCGGCGGTTCTGGCACCAGAGTCGACATCGGAATACTCAGAAGCGCGAAGCAATTTTGCATTCGCAGTGGCAATTGCCCGTGTTTGCGCTACGATCGTTGCGATCGAGGATGCATTATGGCCCAAGTCGTCGTTTATCGCACCAGCGTTTGCCCCTACTGCCTGTTTGCGGCAAGATTGTTACAAAAACGCGGTATTGCCTTTGAAGAAATCAATTTGGACGGCAAGCCCAATGCGCGAGCTGAATTAGAGGAGCGAACGCAATGGCGCACAGTGCCTCAGATTTTCATTGGCGAACATTTTGTCGGCGGGTATACGGAATTGGCCGCGTTGGATCGCTCGGGCGAATTGTCAGCGCTTGTGTCACCGTCGCCAGCCTGAGCGGCTGCAGCATCAGCCAGGCCAATAAATCCACGGCATTGCGTGAATCGGCGACGGAATTTAGCAACAGTTTGCGCTGGAGCAATTTTGAACGCGCAGCCGCTTTTGTGCCAGAGGAAAGCCGCGCGGAGTTCATTCGCAAAAAGCGCGCGGCCCAGGGGCAAGTACAGATTCTGGAATATGAAATTCGCACGGTCGATTACGTGCAAGGCGCCGATCGCGCGCGCATCGTGATCGCCGCGGTGTGGACGCGCACGGCCGATCCCGTATCCCACGCCGAAATTCTGGAGCAGGATTGGCGTTGGATCACCAACAATCACTGGGTGATGGCGCGGCAAGTGACGCGCGAAGCCGGTCCGGCACCGGTGGTCCAACCCGGCGATGCACTTTAGAAAAGCGACCCTAAACCAAAACCCAGGAATCACCCGACGGCTTCGATGCAAATTCCTATTATCGTTCAAAAATTTGGCGGATCTTCGGTTGCAGACGTGCAGCGACTGCAGCGGGTGGCGGATCACGTCGTGGCCACCGCCCGCGCTGGCAAACGGGTGGTTGTGGTCGTGTCTGCGATGGGCAAGACCACAGATCAACTGGTGAAGCTGGCCCATGAACTGACCGAAGATCCCGATCGCCGTGAGATGGACATGCTGCTGACGGCGGGCGAACGCATCTCCATGTCGCTGTTGGCCATCGCGATTCGCGCCCGCGGGCTGCCCGCGACGTCGCTGACGGGCAGTCAGTGCGGGATTCTGACCAACGATGCACCGGGCGGTGCGCGCATCGTCGAAGTCCGGCCCTATCGGGTGCAAGATGCGCTGCATCAAGGACATATTGTCATCGTCGCCGGTTTTCAAGGCGTGAGTTATCGCCGCGAAGTGACGACCTTGGGGCGCGGCGGGTCGGACACCACTGCGGTGGCGCTCGCGGCAGCCCTTGGTGCCGAAGCCTGTGAAATCTATAGTGACGTCGACGGTATCTACAGCGCGGATCCGCATATTGTGGTCGCTGCAAATCGCTTGGACGCGCTGGATCAAGAGGAAATGTTGGCGCTTGCGCGCGCGGGCGCCAAAGTGCTCGGCAGCGACGCGGTGGCGTATGCGCGCATGCACGGGATCGCTTTGTATGCGCGGGCTTCGGACGACCGCGGCGGTGAGACGATCGTGCGCCGCAATCCACCGGCGGACGCACCGTGGCTGACCGGCGTTGCGGCGCGGTCTGATTGTGCCTTGCTTCAATTTTGCAATCCTCAGCAACACTTGCCGACGCTTGATGCCTTGCTACAGGAACAACAGCTGTCGCCGATCGCTATGATCATGCTGGGTAATTCTGCAACCGTCCTGCTTGGGCGCGATGTCGCCGACGCGGTGGACCCAGCTTTCGCGCATTTGCTGACGCGTTTTGAACAACAACTGGCCCATGATTTGACGATGGCGATTCGCGGATCGCTCGTGAGCATCGTCGGGCCTGCCGTCGGGCGTGATCCGCAATTGTTGCAGCAATTTTCTGACATTGTGCGCCAAATCACTTTTGACGAACCGCAAGGTCTTGTGGCGCACGGCTTGACCCTTTCGTGCTTTGTGGCGGCAGACTGCGTGCATCCGCTGCTGGTCGCGCTGCACCGACGCTTCATCGAGGCGCAAGGATGATGCGTAAATTCATTGCCTTGCTGTGCTTTTTGGCCGCTGGTTGTTCAGCCGTTGCCGTCCAACTGCCCAGCGATGGGCCGCAAACGGCCAACGATTTGCTGGCGTTGGCGCAGGCCCACAAAATGCCGCAAACCTTGCAGGGCATGGCGCGTTTGGACGCCTACCAAAAAGGCGAACGACGGTCCGTCGATTTAATTGCGATTTTGGCCAAACCGGCTTCGGTCCAATTGCAAGCGGTCTCGCCCACGCTGGACATGCTCGGCATCATGAGCACTGACGGCAAGCGCTTTGTCGCATTTGAGCGCGGCCAGGGGCCGTGTCAGGTTGGTGCGGCTTGTCCGCGTAACCTGGCGCGAATGCTGCCGATTGCGCTGCCGCCCGACCAACTGCTGCAGGCGATGCTGGGGCAACCGCCGGTGATGCAAAGTGAAAAGCAGAAGCTGAGCTGGGACAGTGAACATGGGCTGTATCAGATCGATCTCGGAGATGATGGCGGCAGGCGGCAGGTCGTGTACATTGAAGCGAAAACGTACACATTTGCGGGTACGGCGCTGTTTGAAAAAGGCCAAAAGATCGCGTCGATCGTCTATGCTGGGCGGCTAAGTGATGGCCATACGCCCAAAGAAATGCGCGTGAAAAATCTGGCGCAGGACTTGGATATGTCGGTGCAATGGCGCAAAGTGGAGTTGGATTTGCCGCTCGATGGGGAGACCTTCTTGGTGCAATGTCCAACCGGCGCACAGGTGATCGAACTTTCTTGCGATGAGCAGCCTTGAGCGAGGAGTCTTGAATTTGCAGCCTCTTTTTGTGGTTTTTGAAGGCACCGACGGCGCAGGTACGACCACGCAAGGCGATTTGCTCGCCAATGCCATGCGCAAATCGGGGCGGACTGTTGTGCGCACGGCCGAGCCATCAGATGGCGAAATCGGTCGCGTGCTGCGCGCCGTTCTGCGGCAACAAAGCGGACCCAAGATGGATCCGCGCGCGGTTGCGCTGCTTTTTGCCGCCGACCGCGTCGATCATTGTCAGCGTGTGATCGGTCCTGCGCTGGAGCGCGGTGAGGTCGTGGTGTGCGATCGCTATCTCGGCTCGTCGTTGGCGTTTCAAGTGGCTGATGGACAAGGGCAAATCGACGCTGCGTGGGTTCTGGAAATCAACCGCGGCGCGTTGCAGCCCGATCTGTCTATTCTGATCGATGTGCCAATTGATCTGGCGCTCGAACGCATCACACGCCGCGGCAAACCGCGTGAACGCTTTGAAATTGAGGAAATGCTCGCCCGCGTGCGGGCGCGCTACCAGCAAGTGTTTGCCGATCGGCCTGCAAAATTGGGCCGCTGCGCTGTGATCGATGGCAGTCGGCAGCGCGAAGCGGTAGCCTATGACGTGTTGGGGGCGGTCATGGAGACGCTCAGTGACAAAAGCGCAGCGTTGCAAGAGACTAGGAAGTGAAGCAACCGCCCAAAGCAGCAGCTCTGACGCCAGACTTGGACGCGGAAGACGCAGCCGAAGAGCGGCGCGATCGCACCGAATCCGACATCGGTGCAGCTACAGAATCGCACATTGAATTGCATACCGAACACGGCATTGCCCTGTTAAGCGACGAAGAAGCCACGCGCATTGCTGCGCCGGCGTTTAAGACCGCCGCAACGATGGCCATTTCAGATGGTCACTCGCCACACGTGGCGGATCAAACGCTCGACGATATTCGCCTAGGTGAAATTCCGACGCGCCAAGACAGCGACTATGAAGATGAATTGGGCGATCGAATCCGCGCGCATCTGGAGAAGGAACCCAAGAAGAAAAAAGATGCGCTGATCGGCGAAGTGCTGGGTGGGCGCTTTGTGGTCTTGAAGAAGATCGGCGCGGGCGGCATGGGAGCTGTGTACCGTGCCCGCCAGGAAGGCATGGATCGCGACGTGGCGGTCAAAGTGTTGCTGGGCGACCTGACCGATAACGACACCGTGTTGCGGCGTTTCACGCTGGAAGCGCTGGCGGTATCGCGGCTTAAACACCCCAATACAATTCAAATTTTTGACTATGGCCAGACGCCGCAGGGCAATCCGTACATTGCCATGGAGCTGTTGGAAGGCTCCACGTTGCACGACGTGTTGCGCAAAGAACGACCATTGCCGATCAGGCGCGCGCTGCGCATCATGGCGCAAGTGGCTTCATCGCTTTCAGAAGCCCACGACAAGGGGATTGTTCACCGCGATTTGAAGCCGGAAAATATTTTCTTGATCAAAGTCGGCGACAACTCCGATTTTGTCAAAGTGCTGGATTTTGGCGTGGCCAAACTGCGCGAAGGCGACGACAAAGGCACCTTGACCCAAGCCGGCAGCATCTTTGGCACGCCGCGCTATATGTCGCCCGAGCAGTGTTCGGCACAACCCGTTGACGCTCGAAGCGATATTTACGCGTTGGGCGTCATTTTGTATGAAATGATCGTCGGCCAAGCGCCGTTTAATTCCGATCAAACGCTCAGCCTTTTGCTCGCCCACGTCAACGATCCGCCGCCGCCGCCCAGTCAGGCCAACGACAAGATCGCCGTGCCCGCCGAAGTGGAAGAATTTGTTCTCAAGCTGCTGGCGAAATTGCCTGCCGATCGCGTGCAGAAAGCGGTCGAACTGGCATCGCGCTGCGACGACATGGCGCACCAGTTGCCCACTGCGTTTGACCAGCACCTGGGCAAGGCCGAAGCGGAAGAACTCGGTGTGCGCATGCTGAGTTCGCACACGCTGGACATGCCGACGGCGCGCACGATGCGGGTGGGGGCGGAGCCGGGCCGGCCTGAGGCGCCGCTGCTCGAACCGCCGCGCAGCAATAAATGGCTGATGCCATTGGTAGGCCTAGGCGTTATCGGCACGGCTGCCGTGATTGTGGCAGCGGTTACGGGTCAGCAGCCGCAGACTGAGAGAATTATTACCAAAGAAACCGTAAAAACCGTCACTGTCATCGCCGATCCGCCCGAAGCGGGCATGGTACAAGTGACGTTGACCACCAACCCCGCTGGCGCGCAAGTGATTGTGGCCGGAGACAGCTTGGGCACCACACCCAAGACCCTGAAATATAAGAAGGACTCTCCGGCCGTAACTGTATCGTTGGTGCTCAAGGGCTACGAGACCCAGGAATTGCCTATTGAATTCGGCACGTCGCAGCAGATGCACTATCAGTTGAAGGCGCTGCCCGAACACGCCGCTCCAATGGCACCGGTAGCCGAGGAAAAGCCAGCGCCGACGCCGAGAGCGCGGGTCAAGAACACTGAAATTAAAGCGGAAGTAAAGGCGCCGCCGCTAGAGGTCAAGGCGCCGGAGCCCAAGCCCGAACCGAAGCCGGAGCCCAAAGCGGTCGCCAAACCCGAAAAATTTGAGATCAAGTTGGATGAGGACAAGCCCAAACCCAAACCCAAGCCCAAGAAAGAAGAGTTGGTCGACGATTTGCAGTAAGGGTGTCGCGCCTGATGAGGGCGATTCGGCGTACGCGGATTCGGTTTTACGCTGAAATTACAAAGTCTTTGCGCAGCGAAAGCCAATATCCGTTGTCAGTACTTCACCCGGGCCGCGGGTCAGCACCCGCGCATCGGAACGGCCGTTGCAGGCATTTTGCAAATTGGCCGGCAGATCCTTGGTGTGGCTTCCGCCCCGAATCATTCGAGTTTTGGCAGAATTGGCCACAACCGGCGGCTTTTCCAGCACCGTGGCGGCCGGGTAGCGCGGGCAGATCGGCGTACCGCACGGCGCGTAGCAATTGGGCCGATGTGGCAAAAGCCCTGGCGCATCGGGGGTCTGGTTGGCGCCGCACACGCAATTTCGACATTTCTCGCCGCATTTGGCCTGATCTGCGCCAACGGCGCCGGACAAACAAGTCACGCAATCGCCGCAGGTATACAACGCAGGGTCGGAATAATCACAACTTGCGGTGACTTTGCCTTCGTCGGCGTCGCTGGCCGTCCATTCGCTGACGTTGCCGGTCAAGTCCCAGATCTTCACGCCAGCTTCAATGACGTAATCGTCGGTTTGGCTCATTACTGCGGTACTTTGCGAGGTACCGCTGGTGCAATTGAACAAATTGACCTTTGACGTGCACGGCGTGGGCAAATGCACATCCGGGCCGGTCGTGGTGATGAATGGATAAAGCCGTTTGTCGGCAGAAGTTTTTGCGGCTCCACCGGCAACGCGCTCCCATTCATATTCAGTGGGCAAACGCTTGCCGACAAAGGCGCAATACTCCTTCGCCTGCGACCAACTGACCAATACTACTGGAAATTTATCCCACTTGCCGGCGGTGTTGGTGTAGTAATCGCTGATGCCGTTGGGGCCATTGTCGGCAGTGGGCAAAGAGCAGACGCCCATCTCCTCGCAGTAGCGATACTGTTCAACCGTAACCTCATGAATATCGATAGCAAATGGCGCCAAGTGCACCGTGACTTCGGGCGACGCCACTTCAAACAATTGGGTGCCCTTGTTGCAAGTGCCGATGGTGCAACTCTTTTCACCCATGCCGAATTGAAAAGTCAGTCCGTCGCCGACCGAAGCCACCGGCGTGACCGCTGGCGCCTGTCTACCGACGGCACAGCCAATGGCGCTCAACAGGCCAAAAACCACCAGAAACACGGGCAAAATGGAAAAATTGCGCGGCGCGTGCAGCAAATGCGCGTGGGTCATGGCTTACCCTCCCCTGGTGTCCCTAAGGGCCGAAGTTCACTGCCGTTTTCCTGCACTGGGCCGTCAATCCGCTCCTCGTCCGGAATCGCGCTGCGCACGCCGTCCCAAATCGCCAAAAACAGGCCCAACCCGACGGCGATGCCGCCGCCATAGTAGCCCGCATTCTGGTACTTCACTAAATTGTTGAAATTAGGGCTGTTGGCGTATTCCAAATCGGCGTAGTGCGCGGCGGTAGCACCGCCGCCGATGGCGAGTCCGCCGACGATCATCAACGGCCAACCCAAATACCCGCGCCAACTCGCGGCGGACATCGTCGGTTCAAGCAAGAATCGACTGTGCAGGATTTTGTCTTCAGGCACCGTCACTTCGCGTTCGATCGGTTTGTAACTGCTGCGGTGCAAGGTAATTTGGTGCGGCCCCGGTTCGACGTCGATGCGTCCGGCGTAGGGCGTCACGGCCACGACTTTGCCGTCGACTGTGATCTGAGCGCCGCGCACATTGGCCCAAAACGACAGAGCCGCGCGTTTGAGCCGCGACTTCAGCGACAAAACGACGTTGACCTTGCCCGATTGCGGCACGACGAGATCTGCCTCCAAATCACTAAAATCTTTCAATTTAAGCGTCAGTTTGTACTTGCCGGGCTCCATGTGCGTGGTCAGAGGCGCGGTGCCGATCGTCGAACCGCTGTCGCCGAGCAAACCCTCACCGGCCGCGATCACTTGGGCGCCCGGCGGCACCGAGGCGATGACGACTTCGGGCAAGGCTTCAAAAGCCCGCTGCTTCAGATCGCGTATCAAATGGCTGACATCGGAGGCGTTGGCCGGTTCAGCACCGCCATTTTGGGCCTTGTAGATTTGCAGATATTTTTCGAGCAGATGAACGGCTTCTTTGTAGTCAGCCAATTTCTCTTTGGCCTTGGCCATGTTGTACAAAAATGCCGGCTTAGGCTCGGCCGCATACGCGCGTGTGAACAGCTTGAACGCCTCGGCGTAATTGCCCGCTTTGTAAGCTTCACGCCCCTCATCTGCCAGCTTATCCGCTTCCGTTTTACCGGGTTCCACTTCAACTTGTGGCGCCGCGACAGGCGGTGGCGGCGGTGGAGCTTCCTGCGCCAAGGCCACAACCGGCGAAAAAGCCAAAACCAACGTTACCGCCAACCGCGCGAGCGATTGCAAGGAGTGGCGGCGATAAAACGCTGTCGTCATCGGTAGTTTCAAGCTAAAAGGCAGAAGGGAAACGCATCGCCGGTCGATCCGCAGCGGCGGAAGTTACCACGGCATTTTGACGCAAGCAAACAGCAGCGATTACAGTAATTTAATCTCGGGCGATTTGCCGACCGTGGTCGCTATCACCGTTAAGCGATCGCTGCCCGGCACGACGTCGAGCGTGCGCCCACCGGGCGCGACCGACCGCGTCATGGTCACGCCGGGCATGGTCACTTTGTGCCGTGCGCGCTGGACATTGCCCGGGGTAAATCCCAGAAATTCGATAGAAAATTCAGCAGTACCCAGCAACTTCACCACGCCGCGACCGCCTGTGGCCAACGTCAGCGTTTGCTCGCGAACCAGTGAAAATACGTTGAAATCGCGGTGCAATGCCGCCAGCTGCGTCTTGAGATCATTCAATCTCGGGTCGATGCGCGGCACAGGTGCTTTGGTCGCTTCAATCACCAAAACGCTAAACGCCGCGCGATCCGCTGACGGCGCCGGCACTTGCGCGTGCAAGGGCAGCGCGACAATGGCTGAAAAGCACAGCAGCAGCGCAACGAAAATGCGCTGATAGCCGCCAGAGGACGCGATCATCCCTCACCCCCAGCGCTGGTGGTGCTGTCGTGAAAGTGCCAAATCACCATCGCATCGCCGGCGTTGCCTGCAGGATTAACCATCACGGAGCCCGATTCCAGCTCCATTTCTTCAATAATAACTTGGGGCTCCCCGATCGCTGCTGCAGCGTCTGGCGCAACCGGCGTCGTCGCAACATCGTGCACCGTGGGCAGTCCTCCGCCGCGAACCAGCAAGAACACCGCGACAGCCACGGCGGCGCCGATGGCAAAACTGGTCTTGCCGAAACCAAAATGCTGGATCCACGCCCACAAACCGCGAGGTTGCGGCGCCGACGCGGCCGCCAAACGCGCGACTTGCTGCGCATCCGCGGGCAATTTGCTCATGATACGGCCATGCAGCAGGGACAGATCGACCTCTGTTTGCGGTAAAATTTTGGCCGGACCCTGCAAAATACCTTCGCGCAGCGCGCGCTTGGCGTTGCGCCAATCCTGAGCCAAAACGCGGGCTACTTCACTTTGGGCCAGCAATTCATCTGCCGCCTGTTGTTGTGCTGCGTCAGCGCCGAGTTCGCCATCGAGCAAAAGCAGCAGCAATTCGAGCTGCGCCTCGCTCAGCGAATTTTCAAGCAGTTCACTGTTTTTATTTAAGTTAGTCATGTGTAGCCTCATCGCGGTAATCTTGCAGTTCTTGCTGCAATTTCTTGCGCGCGTAAAAAATCCGACTCATCACGGTACCTTTGGGAATGCCCAGTTCTTCCGAGATTTCCTGATACGACGCGCCGTGGACATCGCAGAGCAACACGCATTGGCGCATCGCGTCAGGCAAGGTATCCAGTGCTTTTTCCAGACGTTGACTCAGCTGTGTCCGCGAGCGTTCGGTAAACGGCGACGCGCGGCCAAACGTGCCCATCGAGGGCAATTCGCCTTCGGTGAGCGATTCACTGCTGATCGAGTCGTCCAATTCACCCGCCCTGCGCGTCTTGAGGCGCCGCAAGCGATCCAAGCAGTTGTTGGCGGCGATTCTGAAAACCCACGCCCGAAAGTTCGAGTCTGCGGTGAACAGTTCGAGCTTGGTGTAAGCCTTGAGGAAAGTGTCCTGGACGGCGTCCATCGCTTCAGCCTCATCGCGCAAGTGCGCCAGACAAATATGGAACACCGGCCGCTTGAGCCGATCGACCAGTTCGCCAAATGCCGCATTCCGAATGGCGACGGTATCGCCAGTTAGCGCAGCGGAGACCAGAAGTTGTTCGCGCTCGTCAACCAAGCAAAACTCCTAGCCCGCAGCTTAGAACGCATCAAACGCGCTTCGATTCAGAAATTTTTGTGCGCGACGCAACTTTTTCGTCCGCACGTCCAGCGCCGCGAAGTTACGCGAGATCAGCCAGCAGCAAAATCGGTTGTTCCAAAAGCGCTTTGACCGATTGCACAAAAGCCGCACCGACATGGCCATCGATCAGGCGGTGATCAAAGGAGCAACTCATGTACATGCGGTCGCGAATGACGATTTGGCCATCGACCACCACTGGACGCTTTTCCACTTTATGCAAGCCCAGAATCGCCACTTCGGGATAATTTACGATAGGTGTCGCAAACATGCCGCCCATTTTCCCCAGCGAGGTGATGGTAAAAGTAGAGCCCGAAAGCTCATTGGCCTGCAGCGTGCCATCGCGGGCGCCTTCGCCAACATGCTTGATCGCATCAACTAATTGGCGAATCGATTTTTGATCGACGTCGTGAATCACCGGCACCATCAAGCCAGCATCGGTCGCCGCCGCCACACCGATGTGAAAGCGCTTCTTGAGGACAATTTCACCCGCCGCATCGTCAACCGAGGCGTTGAGGTAAGCAAATTCCGGCTTTTGCAGCGACAAGACCACGGCTTTCATCACAAATGGCAAGAAAGTCGTCTTCAGACCATGGGCAGTCAACGTGGTTTGCATCAGCGCGATATCGGTGAAATCAACTTCATCGACATAAGTAAAATGCGCTGCAGTATCTTTGGCTTGCCGCATTTTTGCGTAAATTTTACGCCGCAGGCCTTTGAGCTTGATGCGCTCCTCGTCGGCACCGCGCGGCTGGGATTGGGCCGGCGCTTTGGTCGTCGGCGCGCTCACGATGCGCTGGGCCCAGCCTTGGACGTCTTCGCGCGTCACGCGGCCGTGCTCGCCACTGCCGGGAATTTCAAACAGGTCCAAGCCCATCTCGCGCGCCAGCTTGCGCGTGGCAGGCGCTGCGCGGACACGCTCCTCGGGGTCGCGCGCGGCTGCCGCCGCGGGCGCGGCAGCTGCGACAACCGCCGGTGTCGGCACGGTTTTCGCGACCGGCGCTGCCGCCGATTCCGCAGGCGCCTTTGTCGCGACTGGCGCAGCCGCAGCCACTTTCGCGGCTGGCGCTGCTTTCGCTTCGGGGGCCGCTTTCTGTTCTGGGGCCTTAGCCGACGCGGCGGCGCCGCCGTCCACTTCGATCGACACCACCACGGAACCGACCGGCACCATGTCGCCTTCAGCGAAATGACGCTTTGAAACTACACCTTTTTTGGGCGACGGAATCACGGCCGAAACTTTATCGGTCAGCACTTCAAAAAGCGGCGTATCTTCAGACACGGCTTGGCCGTCTTCGACCAGCCATTTAACCAGTTCGCCTTCGACGACGCCTTCACCGATGTCGGGCAGTTTGAAATCAAAAGCCATTTGCAACTCCAAGGTCTGGCCGCGGCGGCCGCTCGTTCAAGGTTATTTGTAGTCGGCGACAAGGCGCAAAGAATGCAAAACGCGCGCCGGATCGGGCATGTACAAGTGTTCGGTCGTGTACGGGAAAGGCGTATCCCAACCGGTCACGCGCAACACAGGCGCCTGCAACCAATCAAAGCATTCTTGCTGAATATTTGCAACAAGTTCCGCAGAAAAGCCGCAAATGCGCGGGGCTTCATTGGCCACCACCGCCCGCCCTGTGCGCCGCACGGATTGGGCCACGGTATCCATGTCGCAGGGCACCAAACTGCGCAAATCAATGATTTCACAATCAATTCCCTGTTGCTGCGCTAGCTCGGCGGCTTTGCCACAGGTGTGCACCATCGCGCCATAAGTGATGAGCGTTACGCCGGTACCAGAATTTGACCGCGGTCGTACGATGTTGGCCACACCGATGGGCACACGGTAATCCTCAAGCGGCACTTGCCCTTGCGGATGATTTTGCCAATTGGTTCCGTGATCCGGTCCGCGGTAAATCCGCTTGGGTTCCAGCACCATCACCGGGTCATGGCTGTCAATCGCGGACAGCAAAAGGCCTTTTGCGTCAAACGGATTGCTCGGCGTTACGATAACCAGGCCCGCGTGATGGGCAAAAACGGATTCCGGCGATTGACTGTGGTAATGGCCACCGCGAATGCCGCCGCCGTATGGCGTTCTGATGACCATCGCGGCTGGAAACTGCCCCGCCGATCGATAGCGGTACTTTGCGAGTTCATTGACAATTTGGTCATAGGCCGGAAAAATGAAATCGCTGAATTGAATTTCCGCCACCGGTTTGATGCCGTACAGCGCCATGCCGATCGCTGTACCGATAATGCCGCTTTCCGCGAGCGGCGTGTCGATGACACGATCTTCACCAAATTCTTCTTGTAACCCGACAGTTGCGCGAAACACGCCGCCAAACTTGCCGATGTCCTCGCCCAGCATCACCACCTGCGGATTGGCACGCATCGCGATAAATAACGCGTCGTTAATCGCTTGGATGATGTTCATGCTCGGCATCGTGGTTGGCTCATCGCCGCAAAGCGGCGGCGTGAACTTTAGCCGCAAGGCTTGCGAAAGTACATTATCCGTCGAGCGCAGCGAGCACTGCAGCTGCACGCATAGAAACCTGGACTTCTAGGAAACTCCACTGCGGCTTGAGGCGAACGGCGGCCAAAATCGGACAATGCTCAAGCCATTGAATGTCTTCCAGCCCAGAATCCACCGCTTGCTGGATGAGTGCAAGCGCGGTGTCGACCTGGCCGATGTACGCCTGCACTTCGGCGACAAATTGGCAGTGGGCGGCGCGGCGACGCGGGTTGGGGGGCAAGCTGCTGACTTGGATAAAATCCAGAGTCCGCGGGTCTAGTTTGCGGTTTTCCCGTACGTTTTTGTACATGTTGACCAAGCGTTTGACAAATTGGTAGGTCGCGGGGCCGTTGGGCACATCTGGCAGCTCCGGCGGTTCTGGTGCCCGTTCATCCCAAAGCCTGAGCCGACCCAAGGTGATGCAGGTCAGCACAAGCGAGTGCACATCTTGGTTCGGCGTGGCGTAAAGCTTCGCAGCCGCAGCCCAATCGCCCATGTAGCCGTGCGCGCGCGCCAAATCGCCAACCGCCTGATTGTCTTGCGGATCGAGAGACAGTGCGGCGCGCAAATGGTCCATGGCCTGCGGCAATCGACCGGCTTCGAGCAAAAGCCCGCCGAGCATCGTCTGCGCGCGCGATAACCCGGGCGCAATCGCCAGCGCGCGGCGCAAGGCGACCGCGGCGGCAGGCACCTCACGCGAATAAATCAGTACGGTTGCCAGCGCCACCCACGGCTCACCCAAGTGAGGCCCCAACTGCACTGCCCGATCGGCGGCCGTACGTGCCGACGCCAGCAACAATTCACTGTCGACCGTTGCGAGCCAGGCCTGACGCGCGCGTGTTGTCGCATAAGTCGCTAAAATTTGCGGATCATCTGGCGCTTTTGTCCGTGCGGTTTCCAAGAGGTTCATCGCGCCGTCAAGACCTGAATCCCAACCCGCGCGCATTTCGTGGCGACCGCGCAGATACAGATCAACGGCTTCCGGATCCGTCGGCATTTTGCGCTCCGATCGATCCAAGCGCTGCATCAACGCGTCAGCCACCGCCCGCGCGACCGTATCGCCGATCTGCAAAGCTTCATTGGGCGCACACTCAAAGCGTTGACCCCAAAGCTGAAAACCGTCTTGCACCGAAATGACCCGCGCGGTAATCCGCAGGCCGTCCGCGATGCGGCGCACAGAACCACTGACAACAGCGTCAACGCCAAGGATTTGCCCCACTTGTCGCGGATCGGCTTCGGCATGGCTGCGGCCGACCACCGCCGACAGCGGTCGCACGCGCAGCCCCTGCGTCATCGACAAAATATCTATCATTTCCTCGGTCAAGCCTTCGGCGAGGTACACGTCGTCTGCGGCAGCTGTGAACGGCAACACCGCAACAGCCGGCGCGCTGGCGCTGGGCATTGGCTGTACCTGGGTGAAATTATACGGCGTTGTCGGCATCGAATGCACGCCCGAGTGCGTGCCGATCGCAGCGAGCAGTGCGAGCAGCGCGTCCGCAGTGGCTGGCCGCTCATGGCGTTGCCGCGCCATACAGCGCACCACCAGTTCACCCAAGCCCGGTGGCAACTTCAAATGCAGCCGCGGATCAGGTGGTTGCAGCGTCAATCGCGCAATCGCTACGGTGTAAACGTTGTCGCCTTCCCACGCGCGTTTGCCGGTCAGCATTTCATACAGGATGGCACCAAGTGCATAAAGATCGGCGCGTTCATCAATTGTCTCATTGGCTTGCACTTGCTCGGGCGCCATGTATGCGGGTGTACCCAACACGCCTTGCGTTTGCACGACGTGCGCGTACGTGCTGCGCGCGATGCCAAAATCTGTAATCAGAACACGGCCATCTGTCGCGATAAGAATGTTATCGGGTTTGAGATCGCGGTGCAGCACCCCGGCTTTGTGCGCGGCGGCCATGCCAGCCGTCAACTCGCGCACGATCGCGATCGCGCGCACAGATTCGATCGGGCCGTCCGCTTCCAGTATGCGCGCCAAGGATCGCCCTTCGACAAATTCCATGGTCAAGAAACGATCGCTGCCGTGCTCGCCGAGATCAAAAGTACGCACGACGTTTTTGTGCGTCACCCGCCGCGCCAGTTTCACCTCTTGTCGAAAGCGCTCGATCATGCCGGGCGTTTGACTTAACTCACGGCGGAGCATTTTTAGCGCAACCGTTTCATCTAGTTCCAGATCAGTCGCTTTGTAAACAGCGCCCATGCCGCCCACGCCGAGCAGACCCAAGACCAAATAGCGGCCGCCGATGCGCGTGCCTGTCTCGTCAAACGCGGGCGGCTCGGCCACGGCATGGCTGGCGAAAAGCGTTTCCGCGCCAGTGAGATCGGAGCGATGGTGACGAGCATTCAACGGCGCTCCGACAAGGCAATTCGGTGGAACAAGGTTGTCCTCATGCGGGCAAGGTTCGATGCGAGCGCGCGTGGTTATTGTAGATCGGCCATGGCGGCGGGGCAACGGTGGTTTCAATTGCCTACTGGCGGGATGCTGTGTACGATTTCGGTCCACACGCGTTGACGTGTCCCGCATTTTTCAAAGGAATCCAATGAGCGATCAGTATTTTGACCCCTGGACCAAACACACATTTTTGACCTACACCGTCACCAAACGCTACGAGTCGTTTGAGACACCCTTTCAAAGTATTGACGTTTTTGAAGCCGAAGATTGGGGAACCGTGCTGGCGCTGGGCGGCGTAACCAACGTGACCGACCGCGATGAATCTTGCTACCATGAAATGCTGGCGCATGTGCCTCTGCTTGCGCATCCCAACCCCGCGCGGGTGTTGATCATCGGCGGTGGCGACGGCGGCACTTTGCGCGAAGTGTTGCGCCACCCTGAAGTCAAGCAGGCCGTGTTGGTCGATATCGACGGCGAGGTAATCCGCTGTGCCCGTCAATACTTCCCACAATGCGCGATTGCGTTTGATGACCCAAAGGCTGAAATCATCGTCGGCGACGGTTTGGCCTATGTGGAGCAAGCGGCGGCAAATGGTGAACATTTTGACGTGATTCTGGTCGATTCCACCGACCCGGTCGACGCGGCCGTGGAGTTGTTCACCGAGAAATTTTATCGCCATTGCGCCACGTTGCTCGGTGACGACGGCATTTTGGTGCCGCAAAGCGACTCGCCGACGTTTTATCTCAGCCGCGTAAAAGATGTTTTCGACAAGCTTTCTGCCATTTTCGCCCATACAAGTTTGTACATGGGCCAAGTCACCGGCTATCCCGGTGGCGTTTGGGCCTATACCGCCGCAAGTCAGCGAATTGACGTGGCCAGCCGAGCGGCCCGCGATGGGCGCATTGCCGCGCTTGAACCGCAATTGCGCTATATCAACCGTGAATTTGTGCACGCAGCCTTCGCGCTACCGACGTACGTGCGGCGGGCGCTGCGAGGTCAGCCGGGGTTGGCATTGCCATCGCTGGGGGACGACCCAAAAGACTTTCATATTTAAGCCGTTGCAGCGAGGTGGCCTTTTTCCGAAAGCCGCTATGGAGACGACAATGCGCCGAACAATGATGATCTGGCTCACTGTGCTCAGCGCGTGTTCCGACGTGCCAAAGGCAACCGGCGCGAAAACCGACGATGGCGGTGCGATGAATGCCAACGACGCGGACGGCACCTGCGCACCGACCAACACGATCAGCGCTGAGGCGCCGGTGCGGTGCGAGGTGTGGTCGACGCCCGGATCGGTTTGCGGACTTGCGGTTGGCGCGCGCGGCCCGTGCCTGATCGGTCAGTGCGATTTGGAAGGTTTTTGCCGCGCTGCTTTTGTGCCAGCGAAAACGCTGTGCTTGGTGCCGCAGTGTGCCGGCGCCAGCAGCGTCAAAGGCCAGTGCGACGGCAGCGGGTCGTGCACGGCGATCGCGCAATAGGTCATAAACTAGCGATTTTACATTATTTTTCGCGGATTGGGCGAGCGCGCATTTTTGCAACTCGGCTCAAACCGCGGCGGCCGGTGCCTGACCTAGGCCGCGCATCCAGCGGTAATGCGCCGCGACAGCGCCGCTAAGTGTCGGTTGTTCTCGGTATTTCAGATTGTGCTCTGCCGCGGTCTGCGCCACCAAGCGCGCGATCGCTGGATAATGCAAATGACAAACTTTGGGGTACAGGTGGTGCACGACCTGAAAATTTAAGCCTCCCGTCAACCAAGTAACTACGGGATTTGCCATGGCAAAATCGACAGTTGTCGCCAATTGATGTTCTGCCCAGTCGCGTTTAAGCGGCTCATCGAACGCGGAAAACTCCACATTTTCAACGCAATGGGCCAATTGAAACGTCGTGGCAAGCACGACGCCTAGGGTGCACGACGCGATCATCCACAACGCGAGAACTGGCAGAACCGGGTGAAACATGATGGGAATGACCAAGGACCACGCCGCGAAAATGACTTTTCCGGTCACGAGCGCGGCCATCTCACCTGGCGGCGGCGCTGGCATGTGCGTGCGCCCGACGCGGGCGTTGGCGAGGTTGTACCAGTCGTCGATCAAATACCACTTGGGCAATAAAAGCGCATACAATCCCCAGACATAGATGTGCTGCGCCCGATGCCAAGGGTAACGCGGTTGCTGTGGCGCCATGCGCGCGAGCGCGCCGACCTCCAAGTCGTCGTCAAACCCGACCACGTTGGTCCAAGTATGGTGAATCGTGTTGTGTTTCATCTTCCACACGTAGGAACTGCAGCCCAGTACGTCCAGCGAATGGCCGAAAAACCGGTTGACCCAAGGGTGACGCGAGTAACCGCCGTGGTTGGCATCGTGCATCACGCTCATGCCGATCGTCGAAACGGCGAGGCCGTGCGCAACTGCAAGCAGCACATTGATATACCAAGGAAATCCGGCAAACACCATCAACGCCCATGTGCCGCCAAACCACGCAAAAATCACCGCTGATTTCCAATACATGGCTGGCAAATCGCGGCGTTGTAGCTGTGTTTGTTCAAAGTAGGCGTCGACGCGGGCATCAAGGTCGCGCCGAAAGCCGCCGTCTTTGACAAATTTTGGGGGGCGGGCGGCGGCCACGACGGCGGTTAGTGGCATGGCAATGGCGGTGGCTGCTGACAAATTGGACCTCGTTGTCCGCCGATTCGCGGCGCCGATTTGCTGGGCGCGCGTCTGCCGACGGTTCAAGAAGTATGCCGCAATTGCAAAGCAGTGCAAGCAAGCATTCGGGTCCCAAGCGGCTGCCATGGAATCGTGACGCAACAAAGACAATTCATGGGTCGGACAGGCGGCGCGACCGAGGCGCTGGCGCCTATCTAATCCAAACAGCGGCCTTTTTCGGCACAGACAAATTGGGCGCGCCACCCGGTGTTTTCACCCAACCCTCACAGCCCGCTGGCGCCGCGGTGTGACGCAGATAAAATGCCTTATACAATTGCGGATCTACGGCCCAGTCGCAGAAGTTGCTGGGTGCGGCGCTTGCCACCACGCCGTAGGCGCTGCCAAAGCAGGTGCCCAATCCCCCGCCGCGCGTGTACATTGTGGCCGGCAACGCGCAGGTGCCTTTGAGGCAAGTCACAGCGACACTTGCGAAAGGCGCTTGGGTGCAGGTCAACAAACTGCCGCCGTCGCCGGTGCCGGCCCACGTGGTGCCGCCCGCCAACGGGTGCTTGAAGGCGTAGTCATAGCCGACAACCAGTGCGCTGTTTGGCGCTACCGTAGCCCAACTGTAGGCAATTTCCGTCGCTGTTTTGCCTAACGCCACGGAGTTTTTGTTGCCCGACGTATCGCGCAGCAAGGGTGACCACGCCCCCGCGTCTGCCGTCAGTTTTCCGGCCAGAACCGCATTGTTAGCGTGCGCGACGAGGGTCCAACCGCCGCCATCAGTGAACATGTCGCAGTAGGTTTGGTACGGCGCCAGAGGCCCAGCGTCGTCCGGATCGATGTAGTATAAACCGCTGCTAATTCCGGGTGATGCCGCCAGAATCGCCTTGCATGACACTTTGCCCTCGGATTGACAGCTGTTGTCGCAACCGTCGCCGTTGTTCTTGTTGCCGTCATCGCATTGTTCGCCCAAAGACACGATAGCATCGCCGCATTTTCTGCCACAAAATGGCCCGCCCGTGGCCACAAGCGGATTGGCAATGCTAGTGAATTTAACTACTTCTGGCGCGACTGCGCTCCAGTTCTTGGCGCCGATGGCGCCATCATTGCGCACAACCAGCGCCGCCGGCTGAGGTTTGCCGCCGATGTCGGCCAAAATGCCGGCCTGATTCAGCGCCACGGACCAAATGCGCACGTGCGCCAGACCGCCGACATGGCCAAAGCCTCCGGAAGTGTTGCCGACCATTGCGGCGCCCAAGCCCAGCGCATCTACAGCGGATTTCGCGAGGCCGTTGCCCTTGATGCCCGACGCCACTGACGCGCCGTTTAGCCACAGTACGGCGCTGCCAGTCGCAGCGTCATAAGTGAGCGCCAGATGCTGCCAAACCCCAAGCGGCAACGCCGGGCCGACAAGGTCCAGGAATTCCGTGTTATCGCAGGACTGACCGTTACATGGTTTGATCTGGACACGAGAATAGAGTTTTCCGTTCAAATAGCCCACGCTGTAGGAAGAATGACCGCCGTACGTCGCCGTCTTCTTGTCCAAAAATAGGGCGCTTTTGGTGGCCTTGACCCAAAACGCCGCGGTCACGCTGGAAACTGCGGCGACCGCAGGATTGTCCGCCAACATCACGTTAACGCCATCGAAAGGCATCTGGGCGCAGCTCCACGCGCATGCATTGCAAGTGTCCGAAGCGTCAGCGTTTCCGTCATCGCATTCTTCAGATGCCTGGTTGACCACACCGTCACCGCACGATGGTTTGGCAATGCACTTGCCGGCGACACACCAGTTCAGCGCATCGGCGGAGCAATCGGCCCCTTCGTTGGTCGGTGCAGCCGAACAGCCCTTGATGGCGTCGCAACTGTCAAGTGTGCACGGGTTCTTGTCATCGCAGGGGGTCGCCTTGCCCGCGCAGGCTGCGTTTGCACAACTATCGCCGCTGGTGCAAGCGTTGTTGTCGTCGCAGCTCAGCGCGTTGTTGGTCGCGACGCAGACTTTGACCACATCACAACTGTCTGTGGTACAAGTGTTGGCATCGTCACAGTTTTTAGGCTTGCCTGCTTCGCATTTGCCGCCAAAACACGCGTCGTTGACGGTGCACGGATTCAGGTCATCGCAAGGCACTGCGTTGGGCAAGAACAAACAGCCCTTCTTGGCATCGCAGCTATCGTTTGTACACAGGTTTTTGTCGTCGCAAAGCGTGGCCACCCCCGGCGCGCAGTTCACGCCGTCGCACTTGTCGTTCTCCGTGCACACTGAACCGTCGTTGCAAGCGCCGCCGTTGGGCGCCGACGCGCAGCCAGTGATGGCATCGCAACTTTCATCGGTGCATGGGTTGTTGTCATCGCAGGATTTTGGCGTCCCTGCGCTGCACTTACCTTCGGCGCACAAGTCGCTGAGCGTGCACACCGATCCATCCTCACAACCAAGTGTGTTGGCCAGCGCCAAACAGCCAAGCGTGCCATCGCAGCTGTCGTCGGTGCAGACGTTGGCGTCATCACACACTTTTGCCTGGCCGGGAACACATTTCTTTTCAGCGCAGGCGTCGTCCAATGTGCAAATGCTGCCATCGGTGCAAGTGATGGTATTTGGCAGAAAAGTGCAGCCTGCTTGTGGGTCACAGCTGTCGTCGGTGCACACGTTGTCGTCGTCACAGGCGCTGGCGCTGCCGGGCAAGCAGAGCCCGCCTTTGCACGCGTCCGCGAGCGTGCACACATTGTCGTCGCTGCAAGCCAAAGAGTTGGCAGCGTTTTGGCAGCCAGCTTTGCCGCCGCAACTGTCGTCGGTGCAGTCATTTTTGTCGGCACAAGTAAACTCATCGGTCTGGCCGTTGCAGTCGTTGTCGACGCCATCGCAGGTTTCAGCCGTTGGTGCGATGGCGCTACAAATGCTTAAGCCCGACTCGCCGCAGACGCGGCTGCCGACACACTTGCTGATAAGTTGGCCTTGGCTGCCCAGATTCGGAAAATAACAAGGAGTTTCAAGTTTTTCTGTGACGGCGAAGTTGGAACAGCCGCAGGTGCCGTAGTCGCCGCTGCTGCCGGCGGGCTCTTTGACGCATTGCTTGCTGGCGACACCTTCGGTGCTGGTAACGTCGGCGCAAAGGTACGTTGCGGGGCAATCCGGCGTCGCCTGGCAGGGCAGACCGCAGAAATTGCCCAGTGGACCTTCGTTCACGCAAGCGCTGACGGGAGAGCCTAACATCGTACAATCACTTGACAATGCACACGGTTGACACAGCTTTGCCGCGCTTTGAACACAAACGCTGACCGGATCGCCGACGCTGGGCAGCGTTTGGCACGTGTAGCCTGCGCCGCATTTCCCATTGCATAAAGCCGCACAGGCTTTACCCTTTGCCGCCCCCGAGTCCTGCAGGCACGCCCCACTTAGGCAATCCGTGTTTTCTGCGCACGGACAAAAAGCCTTGCCACCGCACAGCGGCGGCACATCTGGCGTGTCCGGCTGCTCGCCGCTGTCTGGATCACCTAGGTCTAGGTCGATGTCCACGACCTCGACGATCTCATCGGTCGCACTGTCAGGGCCGGAATCTTGTTCGACATCTGTGGCACTGTCCTTGCCGAGCGTGTCAGGCGTGATGGCGTCGGTGCCGTCATCCTGCGCCAGATCAGCTTGGCCGTTGTCAGCTTTGACGTCGGGCAGCAAAATGGGCGTGGGCGTTTCTGTCGTGCCACAGGCGCCTGCAAGCAGCGCAAGAGCGCAGATCGAAAAAGCAGAAAACGGCAGTCCAATCTTGGCGAAATGAAAGCGAATCACAGATGTACCCCTAGTGCGGGCGAGTTGCCGCGATCGGCGCAGTGTATCGATCACCGCGGTTTCTGTCAAGATTTGCCGATTCTCGTGCGCTCGCGACGGGCGATTTTGCACATACAATTTCATAAATGGCGGAACAAATGGCCAGCCCCGCGACTTTAGGGTCGGCGCTTTCTCTGGATTTTGACGCCAGATTGCGCAACCATTAAGCTATCGCGCGGCTTTTGCCCGCCCAAACGAGACACCGTGAACGCAGAACCGACCAAATTACGCAGACCTATCAGCGACTTCGAGCGATTGTGGTCGAGCCTCGACTTTGAACACGAAACGCTGCGCCTGCCGCATTCGGGCACGATTTTGCCCAAACGCGCGCAACCGGACACCGGCGAGCGCAAAAAGGCCGCGCAGCTTCCGCAGTTGGCCCTAGCCGATGGCCAGTCGGACACGCCCGAATTGGCCATCGGCGACACGTTGGGCGAAGGCGGCATGGGCCTGGTGCGATCGGCTATGCAGCTGTCTTTACAGCGCAATGTTGCCGTCAAGACCTTGAAAACCGACCAACTGTCGCCCACCGCTGTCGCCGAACTCCTGCGCGAAGCGCGCATCACCGGCCAGCTGGAACATCCAAATATCATTCCCGTCTATGCCCTGGGCAAAGGCACCGACGGCGCACCGATGCTGGTGATGAAGCGCGTCGAGGGCACGGCGTGGCGCGACGTGCTGGGACATAGCGATCACCCGAGCTTGCCTGCTGGGCGCGATGCGCTGGAGAAGCACTTGGCGGTGCTGATGCAAGTGTGCCAAGCGATTCAATTTGCCCACGCCAAGGGCATTGTTCACCGCGATCTGAAGCCCGACAACGTGATGCTCGGTCAATACGGTGAAGTCTACGTGCTCGATTGGGGGGTTGCGCTGGATCTGAACGCCAGTGAGGCCGAACGCGGCCAGGGCATCGCTGGGACACCTGCCTACATGGCCCCGGAAATGCTGGCCAATAATGGCCTCGATGTCAGCACGCTGACCGACGTGTACCTGCTCGGCGGCCTGCTGCACCAGCTGCTCACTGGCCGGACGCCGCACAGCGGTGACAGCCTGCACGCAGTGATGTTCGCGGCGTATCAATCAGAACCGCAAGAATATCCGGAAGATGCGCCGCAGGAGCTAGTCGAAATTTGCCGCCGAGCCATGAACCGCGATCCATTGCAGCGCCAGCCGTCCGCCGAGGCCTTTCGCGCTGAATTGTCGGTCTTTCTGATGCATCGGGCCTCTTATCAATTGGTCGCGCAGGCGGATGCGCGCCTGCAGGCGCTGCGCGAGTTGCTGCAGCGCGATGAGGAGCGCATCACATCGGCCATGGCCGCCGAAATTGACAGCGAAGCCTACAATTTATTTGGTGAATGTCGCTTCGGTTACCAGCAAGCTCTTCGCACCTGGCCGGAGAATGCGCCAGCCGCGGTCGGTCTGCAAGCAACGCTGGAAACCATGGTGCGCTATGAAGTTGCGCTGGGCGATCACCGCGCCGCCGCCGTGCTGGTCACGGAAATGAAGTACGTGCCGCCCGATCTGCAACTGGAACTGGGCGGTTTGGCCAGCAAGATGAAGCAGGAGAGTGAAAAACTGCAAAAATTAAAGCAGTTGGAGCAGGACTACGATTTGGATGTCGGCGGTGAGGGCCGCAGTGAATTCGTGCTGGTCATGGCCATTGTGTGGACGCTGTTGCCGCTGGCGGTGGGGGTTCTGCAAGAACTTAAACTGTATACCCTTGATTATACAGGTTATTTTTTCAGCGCGATTTTTTGGGCCGGCTTTATCGGCGCTGGCCTGTGGTTGGGCCGCGAAGAATTGATGGTCAACCGACAAAACCGCGCATTTTCAGGCGCTTTGGCAATCTCAGTGGTCGCGATGTTGGCGCACCGCGGCTTTGTCTGGTTGCAGCATGGGTCGCTAATTCAAGCAATAGCCAATGATCTTCTGATCTTCTTTGTCGTCTCCGGCATCATCGCCGCGACGATCGATTTACGGCTGTGGAAGACCTCCGCAGTGCTTTTGGCTGGAAGTTTGGTGGCGATCTTGGTGCCGTCGCAAGCGTTTTTTGTCATCGCCGGCACCGATGCTCTGGCGTTGTACGCCGCCTTTCGGGTCTGGAAGCCCGCGCGCGAGTCGATCTGCATCAGCAAGCGCATGCGCGCCTTGCGCAAAATTCAGCGCTTGCGGGCACTTGCGTCGGTCGAGCTGCCGATTGTCTGCGCGCCTCTGCAGAGCCAAGATGGGTAGCGTCAAATCATCCAGCAGCGACCTTTCGATTATCTCTTGGAATGTCAATGGTTTGCGTGCATGCGCGGCCAAGGGCTTTGGCCAATGGTTGGCTGCCTGCAATGCCGACATCGTCGGCGTGCAGGAAGTCCGCGCCCAACAATCGCAATTGCCTGAAGAAATCGCCAGCCCCACCGGCTGGCACCCCCATTTTGTCGCGGCCCAGCGTCCGGGATACAGCGGCGTGGGCTTGTATTCACGACAGAAATGGCAGGAAATGCACACGGGCTTAGGGCAAGCGGAATTTGACGCGGAGGGTCGCAGCCATTTGGCGCGCTTTGGAAAACTGAGCGTGTTTAATGGCTATTTCCCCAACGGCAACGGCAAAGAGCGCGACAACAGCCGCATACCGTTTAAGCTCGACTTTTACCGCAGCGTTTTCCAGCGCGTTCAGGCCGAAGCGGCTTGTGGCCAACACGTTGTAGTTATGGGGGATTTCAACACTGCCCCGCGCGAAATCGACTTGGCCCGCCCCAAGGACAATGTCAAAGTCTCTGGCTTTTGCCCCGAGGAACGGCAGGAGATCGAGCGCTGGCTAAGTGCCGGTTGGATCGACAGTTTTCGCCACGTTCATCCCGAACGCACAGGCGCCTACTCGTGGTGGAGTCAGCGCTTTGGCGTGCGCGAAAAAAATGTCGGCTGGCGGATCGATTTGATGATGCTCAGTCCAAGTCTGCTGCCTTATGTGCGAGGCGCAGAAATCCATGCGCATACAATGGGTTCTGATCATTGCCCGGTGCATCTGACGCTGGACCGCGCGGTTCTGTCGCAGACGTAGCGCGAACACGCGACTTAGGTGCGGCGGCGCACCGAGCGCAACCATATAAGATTACTTCATATATTTCGATGCGTTTGCCCTGTGACGATTTTGTCACAGCAGCATTTGCATCTGCGTGCGGCAATACCTAGGCTAAAAAACGCGGGCCGTTTCGGGGCGGAAATCGGAGTCCGCGTGCGGAGGTATGCTTGAAGTTTTATGCCATTACACGACCGACGTGGCGGCAAATGCTGCTTCTGACCTGGACAACCTTACTTGGGTTGTCGACCGCGTGCGTCACCCGCGATCCCGTGTTTGCGCGCGCGGTGCCGCAGACTCCGCCGCTGCAAGTGCATGGTACCCTTGTCTTTCATGATTCCGTGCGCCAACGCCTGTCGTTTTTGCGCGCGACCAACGACGGCTGGGATTCACAACCTTACATCGGCACGCCGACCAAACGCGCCGTCACACCTGATGGCAACCGCCTGATTTTGTTGGACTCCACCCATCGCAAAGTCACAACGTTCACGCCACCCGCCACCCTGCATGAGGCCGCCCTGCCCGCCACTTTCTCCGGTCTTGCCACCAGTGAGGACAGTCAAGCCATTGTCTTGTATCATGATCCAGCCATTGCGGGCAATTCATCGCTGGTCAATACCGCTGAAGTCGCGCTTTTGGACCTGACGGCGCAAGAACCGAAGTTGCAGGTGGCCAACGTCGCAGGCATGCCGCAGACGCCTCAGCAAGCCTTTGTTTCTCCGCCGGTTATGCTTGGCGCGACCGCGCACCGCGTGGTGTGGCTGCACGCAGCGTCCACGGTCGGCGTCGCCGATTTTGCCGCCGACGGCAAAGTGCGCACGGTCGTGGTGCCCTTGACGCCGCCGGACGGCAAAGCTGTGTTGCATCCGCACCACGCCGCCGCCCGCGCTGCCGGCGGTTCGCTGCATTTGTATTTAATTGCCAGCGGCTCCAACGACGCGGTGCACTTGACCATCGACTTGACCGGTGGCGATTTGTCGGCATCGCTGGATCAGATCGCTTCTGGTGCCGTGCCAACCGATTTGCAAGTGGTTGACAGCAAAGTCGGTTTGCGCGTTTTGACCGTCAATCAAGGCGCACAAACGGTAGCGCTGCTTGATCCGTCCACTGGAACAGGCACTTATGTCGATTTGGACTTCCCCGCCACCCACATCCTGCCCTATACGGGCGCCGACACCAAAGCCCACGCCCTGCTCTACGGCAGCGGAGCGGCTGCCATCTATACCGTCGACATCGATGACATGCTAAAGAAAAAAGGCAAGGCGATTCACAAATTCACGCTCAGTCAGCCGGTCACGGGCGTCGCCAGCGCGCCGCCCTTTTTCCTGCTGCAGCACGCCTCGACATCGACCGGTTTGGAGATGTTCGACCCGAATTTGGGCAAGTTGACCGCCTTCGCCGGCACAGGCGCCATTGTGCAATGGCTGCTTGCCGGTGATTCCATTTACATTCTGGGCAGCGTCGTCGGTCCGGGCGGTTATAGCCACGTCGGCCGCCTGTCGCGCATTGACTTGAAGGACTCCCACGGCAGTTCGGTCGACCTCAGCCGCTCTGCCGAGAGCTTGTGGCGCTTGGACGGCGACCGCGTAGCGGTGCTGGCGGGCGAGGGCGTCGGCGGTTGGTGGACTGCGGTGTTTGACAACGGTGCGGTGGATGCCAACAAACCCCACGTGATTGAGGGACTTTACCTTGATGGCGAAATGCAATACGCGGTGCCGCGATGAACGAACACAAACGCCGCCTGCCTCTCCTCTTGGTGCTTGTCTGCGCGATGGGTCTGCTTGTCACAGCCCTTGACGCCCATGCCCGTGAATTTTCTTTTGATCTCACGCGAGAAACCATGCAGACCTCTGACGCGTCGGCCAACGTCGTGACCAAGGACCGCGCGCCCGGTGGCTTGTTGGTCCGCGTCGGTATGGAACTTGTGCCGCAGACGGCGATTGATTTTCAATGGTGGACAAACACAGAGAATTTCGTGACGATGGGCGAATACATGACCGTGAGCCGCAACGCTTTCATGCTCGGTGCGCGGCACATTTGGCCGGTGTTGCCTTGGTTTGAACCGTATGCGCGCGCAAGCGGCGGTGTGTTGCGGTCCGACTATTCCCTTGGAAACAGTACGGATTATCACGGCACGACGATCTCGCCAGGCGTGGCCGCCGCGCTCGGGTTTGACGTGCTGACGCCGCGCGGCCTTTGGTCGGCCAAGCATTTTGCCTTTGGCGTCAATTTCGACATCGGTTACCAACATTTCTTCAAAACAACTGTCGGGTTGACGGCCAATGACGACGGAGAATCCATCCGCGCGCCGATCAATTTGGGCGACTTGACGTTGACGGGTTTGACCGCACGCATCGGCTTTGCCTTGCGGTTTTAGGAAGGGGTGGATTGTGAGCAACAAAATCTTAAAAGAATCCTGGCTTTGGTCGTCGATTGGCCTCTTGCTGCTCGCCGCGCCAGCGTTCCTGCTCGCCGACGGCTGCGGCAGCCCGACGGCGGCCGCCGGAGCTGCCAGTCAAGATAGCGGCGCGATGTTTAACGACGCCAAAGGCAACAACGGCACGGCGCAGAGCGAAGACACGGGCGCGAACGCCGACCAAGGCAGCCCGGGCGTCGACCTACCCAAAGAACAGGAAAAACACTACGACTTTGGCGCACCTGAAGGCAGCCCCAACTTTGTCTACATCCCCGCCGCTGGCACCGACAACATCGTCAAGGTCAGCGGCGCCACGCTCAAGGTCACTTTGATCGAGGTCGGCGATCATCCGACTCGCCTCAAAGTCGTGCCGGGCCAAGACGCCGCAGTCGTGCTCAATTCGGGCAGCGACGATTTGTCGGTCGTGCGCTCCACGGACAGCAGCGATACCGTCGATACCGTCGCGATGTTGCCGCATTGCAACGCGCTGACCATCGATCCATCGGGCAAATTCGCAGTCGCTTATTTTGATTTGCTAAGCGCTCAACCTACGGATCCGACAGGCAATTTCCAAGCCGTGACGCTGGTGAAGCTGGACGTACCGCCCCAAAGCATGACCATTTCCATCGGTTTTCGCCCGCGCAGCGTCGATTTTACGCCCGACGGCAAAAAGGCCCTTATCGTCACAGACGATGGCATCAGCGTGTTGGAACTAAGCACGATCAAGGACGGCGACATCGTAGTGCCCGTGCCGATCAGCTTGGATCCGTTGGACAAACCGCAAGATCGCGCGGTGCGCGTCACGGCTGATGCGCGCTGGGCACTGATCCGCGCCAGCAATATCGTGGGCCTGTACGCCGTGCACCTTGCGACCAAGAAGTTGGTTGTGATTCCAATGACTTCGGTGCCGACGGATCTGGACTTGACGCCCGATGGCACGCAAGCGATTGCCGTGCTGCGCGATTCCAAAGAGGTGGCCATTGTGCAACTGCCCAGCGAGGTGACGAATTCACTGGCGGCGGAAATCATTTCAGTGGGTTCGCTGACAGCTGGTCTGGCGCTTATCACCGACGATTCGCAAACGGCGGTGCTGTACACGTCGGTGCAAGGGATTGAGCAAGTCGCGACTTTGGATCTGAAAACCCACGTTGTCGCCCCCGTGTTGCTGCGCAAAACTGTGGATTTTATCGTGATTCCGCCGGGATCGCGCAAAGCGATTTTGGTGCACAAACCTGCGCCCGGCCCCAACAACAAATATGCCGAAGAGGCATTTGTCGATAAATCTGAGGGCTATACGCTGTTTGATCTGGATAACGGTTTCACCAAATTGGTGCTGACGGCAACCAAACTCAGTGAAATTGCGCATAGCGAATCACCCTCCAAATCATGGATATTGCTACCGGATCCGGCGGGTTTGACCCACAATGTCCAAGAGATCGAACACAAGACTTTCTTGACGCTGGACCATGCGATCGGTTCCAGCCCGGAGCATGTGCGGTTTCTAAAAAAGGCCAGCACCATGGCGGTAACCCAGACACATCCCTCTGGACGGATTACGTTTTTTGGCACCAACGGCGGTGCCGCCAAGACTGTGACCGGCTACGAACTCAATGGGTTGGTCAAGTAAGCTGGCGTAAGTGTTAGCTATTTTATTGGTAGGCCGCAAACAAGGCAGCTGCGCCAAACAAAAGCGACACGCCGGCAGCGTGCAACACCGCACTGCGCCGGTAAGTGCCAACAATACTCAGATCACCGACGATCGCTTTGAAAACAAAGGTGCGCCATACGGCTATGCCCATTGAAATGGCCGTCAGCACTGCGGCACAAATCGCCATAGCCATCGGCAGTTGCGGACTTCCTCGCAGAAAGAAGTAGGCGGTGACGGCAAACGCCATCGGCACGTAGAAAAGGCCAATCGCGCTCAATTTCTTTTCCAGTCGCGCCCACTGCACGGTCGACAGCACCTCAACCGCAGCGGACATGCGCATTTGCGCCTGCCACAGCGCGAATGCGCCCACCACGACGAGCGCGATGCAGAGCGGAAGGACCATGGGTAAAGTATCCGTCTATGGGGGCGCGGGATTGCGCAAGCGCTTGGAATTCTAACAAAGACTGTGATTTCGTCAAGGCGCCGCTTGATTATCGGGCGGTTTTGGTCCAAAACGCGGCCGCTGCCGAACGCCTTGGCGCCAAGAAAAAGGTTATGGTTATGCTCGCTTCAACGCCACCTCGCCGCACACACTTTTTGACCGACATCATCGACGCGGATCTAGAACAGGGCCTGCACGCGCAGGTCGTGACGCGTTTTCCCCCAGAACCAAATGGTTTTTTGCATATTGGTCACGCCAAATCCATCTGCTTGAACTTTGGCCTCGCGCGCGACTACGGCGGCGCTTGTCACTTGCGCCTAGATGACACCAATCCCACGACCGAGGAAATCAGTTACGTAGAGTCAATCCAGAACGATGTCAAGTGGTTGGGTTTTGACTGGACGGGGCCCGTGCGCTACGCAAGCGACTATTTTGCCGCGATGCACGCCTGTGCGCTGCAGTTGATCAAGGCCGGCAAGGCCTATGTCGACAGCCAAACTGTGGAGGAAATTCGGCAAAATCGCGGCAATTTCGCCGCGCCCGGGGTCGACAGCCCATTTCGCAACCGCAGCATCGCTGACAACTTGGCGCTGTTTGAACAGATGCGCAGCGGAGAACTCGCTGACGGCACACTGGTTTTACGCGGCAAAGTCGATATGGCCCACGCCAACGTCCTCATGCGCGATCCGCTTTTGTACCGCATCCGCCACGCCCACCACCACCGAACCGGCGATAAGTGGTGTATTTACCCGATGTACGACTACGCGCATCCACTTGAGGACGCCATTGAGGGCATCAGCCACTCCATTTGCACGCTTGAATTTGAATCCAACCGCGAACTTTACGATTGGGTACTCGACAACACCTTGAATCCAGACACCAATCTGGCTTGGAATCCGCGACCGCGCCAGTACGAATTCGCGCGCCTGGCACTCGGTTACTTGGTCATGTCTAAGCGCAAGCTGCTGCAATTGGTGCAAGATGGCACAATGCGCGGTTGGGATGACCCGCGCATGCCGACGATCGCCGGGATGCGCCGGCGCGGCATGACCGCCGAAGCGCTGCGCGAATTCGCCGACATGATCGGGATCGCCAAGAACAACAGCATGGTGGACGTCGGCAAGTTGGAATATTGCGTGCGTCAGGACCTGGAAAAGCGTTCGCCGCGTGCCCTCGCGGTGCTGCGGCCACTGCGGGTAATTGTGGAGAATTATCCGGAAAATCAGGTTGAAATGCTGCAAATTCCGTGGTGGCCCAACGACCCCAGCCGCGGCATGCGCGAAGTGCCCTTTGGGCGCGAACTGTTGATTGAGAAGGAAGATTTCGTGCTCGAACCGCCAGTCGATTGGAAGCGCATGGCCGTCGGCCAATACGTGAGGCTGATCGGCGCCTACGTGGTGAAATGCCTCGGTTATGACCTAGAGACGCACACAGTTACTGTGACTTACGACGAACGGAGCCGCGGCGGCCAAGCACAGCCCGGCGCGCACCCCAGCGGTACGATTCATTGGTTGGAGGCGAGCCAAAGCGCCGCGGCTGAGATTCGCCTGTACGATCGGCTATTTGCCGTTGAGCAACCCGATAGCGGTGATGATTTTAAGCAGCACCTCAATCCACACAACCTTGTCGTGCCGCCCGAGGCGCGCGTCGAACCGGCTTTGATCACCGCCGCGCCGGGCAGCCATTGGCAACTGGTGCGCAACGGGTATTTCTTTGTCGATCCAGTCGATTCCACGCCAACTGCCGCGGTTTTCAACCGCACGATCGGCTTGCGTGACACATGGGGCAAGGCAGAAACCGCCGCCGAAGGCAGGCCTGATCGGCAAAAGGCTTCCGTCAAAGCCAAAGACGCGCCCACCACGCGCAAATCGCGCGGCGATTGGCGCGCAGAATTGCGCGAAAATACACCGTATTTGGCGCAACGCTATGCCGTTTACCAACGCGAATTTGCGTTGAGCGAAGCCGACGCTGACACCCTAACCGGCGACGTCGCGTTGTGCGGCTACTATGAAGCGGCCGTTGCCTCTGGCGCCAAGCCCGCGACGGTGGCCAAGTGGATGCTCAATGATTTGCTGGGTTTGGCCAAGGACAAGTCCCTCGATAGCTTGGCGTTTTCATCGGCGGCGTTTGGCGAATTTGTCGCGTGCATCGATCGCGGCGAGTTGACCGCGGGCGCCGGCAAGCAAGTGTTGGCGCAAATGGTGCGAGCCGGTGGCGTTCCGCATGAAATTGGCAAGCAACTTGGCTTGACCGGCGCGCCGACTCTGGACCTCAACGCCGAAGTCACCAAAGTGCTGAGCGGATTACCTCAAGAAGTCGCGCGCTACCGTGCCGGTGAGCAGAAATTGTTCGGCATTTTTGTCGGCGCGGCGATGAAGGCGCTGCGCGGTGCCGATGCCGTTGCGTTGCGTGCCGAATTGCAGCGACAACTCAGCGCAGCGGATCTTTAAGTGCTTGAAAGGGACTCTCGGTCTCTGGTTGATAAGCCAACAGTTTCCATGTCGCGGGCACGCCGCCGTGGCGACGCAACTGCAGAAGTTGGTGGAGCAATTTGCCGCGCGCGCGGCCCGGCCAGCCTGGGTGCAGTTCAAAGTGAAAAATCTCCGCCACCATGACGCGGCCGAGCCAAACAAGGCCCATTTCTTCGGCAATTTCACCAAGTTTCTGCCATTTCCGGTAGCTTGAGCCGCGCCGCCTGTAGTCGCCGATCGGATGGGTCGGCCTCTCCTCCCAACCCAGCGTCACGTCGACCGCCAAACCGAAGGGATGCAGGCCCGACTTGTATTCCCGTGTGCGCACCTTAACTTTGCGCCACTTTCCGCGTTTCTTGACGCTTTTTTCCACTTTTACGGCCTGCGGGTGCGGGCTGCGCACCACACTGGTGATGTGGACTTCAATGCCCTCCTCGGCCGCGCGCAACACCAATTGCTGCATCGTTTTGCCGAGATAAGGCTGCGCCTCCTCCAATCGATCCAGACGCGCAGACTTGTACAGCGCTGCTGACTTCACGACATCAAGCGGGCGCAAGATATAACAGCGACCGATCAGCGGATCTTCATACGGCACGAACACGTTTGGCATTGCACCAAGTTGTGCGTCAGGTTGCCACGGACAGTAGCGCCATTGCACCGCGATCTCAGCCGGATATAGCCCCAAACGCGGCGGCTTGAGCGCTTCTGCGCCGGTGGCCGTGGCAGTGTCGCCGTGGATCGCAAACTTCTGTTGTGCCTCGCCACCGCAGGTGCGGACGCGGCGGTTTTCGCGCATGCGCTCGATCGGCCCGCACTGCAGCGCGCGCGAGAGCAGCAGCGTAACGTCCTGCGCAAGCGGAACCGACTGGGCGCTGGCGTCGACTCCCAGCAGCAAAAGCCACAGAACTAGGCTAGTTTTTAGCGCACTCCCTTTTGCGACACCGGACTTCGGCGACCGCGCGGACGGCCGTGCACAGCGCAGTACATTGAGATGACAGACTATTTTATCCAAACGATCACATTGTCGATACCAAAACTTTCGTCGCCGGCCCCCTGATCGAGAGAAGAGCCGCCGCCAAAAGTAACGTTGGCCGCATTGTGCGCGATTGCAGCTGCGGCTTTGTACACAACATCGCCAAAACACGGCGGTCCGCCGGCACCGCAGTAATTGCTTCCGACTTGGATCACGCAATTGTCCAACACGTGGGTCCAGACTTTTGCGCCATCGACTACGATCCAACCCTGCTCGCCGTCTGAGGAATCGATGGAGACGTAGTCGAGTGAAATCTTCATTTGCGTATGGGTGGCGGCGGAGACGTTGAGCGTCTTGGTCATCTGTCCACCAGCCATGACATTGAAACCGCCCAAGATTTTGCCGAGCGGGCCGCAGGTGGTGACGACGTTTTGGTTCCAACCGTTGGCGTTGCCCTCGAAGTCGTCGGCGTTGATGCGCGTCCAACCGCCGTCGGCCATGTTGCAGGTCAACTGCGCAGCATTGCTGGGATCTCCTCCGTCCAAGTCGATCCAGTAATCGGCATCGCCCTTGCTGTCACCCGCTTGCAAGATGGCTAGGCAAGATGGCGCGGGGGCTGACTTGTCCGATCCAAGGGCCAATTTGTTCGAAAGGGCTTTAAATTTAGTACCATCGCACAGCACCAGCGACTTGCTGACCGTGTCAAAATAGGCGTAGCCAGCTTGCGTTGCATCGCAAATGACCGGGGCAACCGCCGCATTTTCAAAGCGAAAGCCAAATAATTTTGAAGACTTAAAATGCACGCCGCCGTCGGTTACCAATTGTCCGGCCATGGCGTCTCCCGATTTTTGCACATACTTTGCCTTGATGCCGTCGGCGACTTCGGCAGCCAGCATGGCGTTGGTCACGCAGCCGGAACATTGTAGTATTTTCGCTACCTTGGCTTCATCCGCCGCCGTGGCTGTGTCGGCTTTCTTCGCGCTGTCGGCCGTGGCGGCATTGCCGGCATTTGTCGCGTTGTCGGCCGTTTTGGCCGTGTCCGCCGTTGCTGCGTGGACGGCTTCGGTCGCCGCGCCGCCTTTGGCAGCCGAGCCTGCATAAGCAAAATCAACATGTTGTGCCTTTACGGCGCCAGCGGCTATTTTGTCCGAGGTGACAGCTGAGGCGGCAATATCAGCATCGCCGACGCATTGTGAACACTGCAAATCACCAGCCATTGCTGCATGTTGGGCTTCAACCGCAAACGGCACCGAGCGCAACGCGACGCGCGCCAATTCCGGATCCCCAGCCGCTTGGATGCCGATAAATTTGGCTTGATAGCCGACAAAAAGGCTGTCATCTAACGGCGATTTGGGATCGAACTCACCCAAAGTCAACGCAAAAGCGCCGCCGGACACCACAACATTGAGAAATTTTTCATTGAACAGCGCGTCGCCACCCACGGCTTGCGCATACAGCGAGATTTGCATGGGATAATTGCCATCGGCCACCGGCCCACCGGCCGCGCTGGTCAGCCGGCCCTGCAGCGCCAAGATCGCGGCATCGGTCGGTGCAGCGGTGGCCAGCAGGCAGCTGGCCAAAACGACAGCACTGCTATTTTTCCAAAGATTTCCCAGCATGTTCAACTCCTGCTGCGCGTCAAGAGTCCGCCGCGCTGCGGTAATTGTAACAAGATCGCGCCTTTGTGCAAAGCGGAGAAGGCCCGCTAAAACAGCCAGCGCAAATCCACACTTACGGCGAGCAAATCGCCGTACGACGTGAAGCCTGGGAAGCCGGGGTTGCCCGTTTGCAAACCTTGGTAAGCCGCGACGGCTTTGCCGGTACTGGCGTCTTTGGTGTCGTCGGCAATTTCATCGCAAATTGGGCTGCTGCTGGGCGTACATACTGGATAACTGGCCGATGTTGCTTTGTTCGTGTCGCGGGCCAGCAAGTGGTGCCACTGCAAAGCCCAGCCAAATTCTAGGTCGCGATCGAACAAGCGCAGCCCGTGGTGCGCGCCGAGAGAAACTACACTGCGGTCGTTGTCGACATAGTTGGTCCGCCCCGTCTGCGCGGGTACGGGACTCGGATCGTAGCGCAATCCCATGTAAAGTTTGCGATCCTCTTTGACCTGCCACGACAGCCCCAACCGCGGACTCAGGGTGTCATGCCAGTTGCCCGGTTGTTCACCCTGCTGGTTCAGATAGCGACTCCACAGCGCGTACACCAGGTCGCCCGACAGCAATAGCGTTTCATTATGCCAACTTGTGCCGAGCGCCAGTTCATGCGGCGTGTAATTGACCACGATGCGACTGGTTTGCAGAATCGGAAAATTGCCCGCACTATTTTGAAAACCCTTGATCTGGATTTGATTTTGCACGTCCAGCTCAAAAAAATTCTCACCTCGCCACGCAAAACCGAACTGAAAAGCATCCGTAGGCGCCAACAACACGCCGAGATTGGGACTCAAGTGCGAATTTTGCGTATTGTTCATACCGAGTTGAATCTGATCCTGCTTTGTCGAATCGGCCAAATAGACCGTGCTTTGGGTCGTGGATTTGGGCAGAAACGACAAGCCGATGCCCACGCCCAACCAATTTGTCAGCCGATAGGCCGCACCTGTCATGATCACCTGATGCTGCACGCGCTGGCCGAGTAGCTCAAAGTCCAGACGATTGCTGAAATACTGCTCGCGCTCATCGGGAAAGTGCGAGTTTTGCACGGCCACGTGATCAACGGGAAGAAAAACGCCAACGCCTACGCGCAAGCGATCCACCCCCAGCGAACCGACGGCGCCAATATGGACGCCATAAGTGTTTGGAATATCGTTGGTGTCGCCGCGCAGATTCAACCGGTATTTGCTTGGAATCGCCGCAGACGCGTTGCCCAAATCCGGCAAATCGTATCCCGCAGGCCGATCTTTCAAGCGAATGTGCGCGTCGTCGTAGGCTGCGGTAAAGCCAACACCCATGCCTGGTTTGGCGACAGTCAATGCGGCCAAGTTGTAAAAAACCGCAGAATAATCATCGGCGGCGGCAGTCATTGCCCCGCCCATCGCAGCACCTCTGGCGCCATACCCAAACGCGCCTAAGGGATTTGCCGATGTGGATTCAATGGGAATGGCAGCCAGCACGCCGACCACCGCGATCCAAGTCCAGCGCACCTTGACCTCCTGCACTACCCGCCACGTCCCACGGTTGATCACGGCCAGTGTCCTGAAATTATTGCAGGTGTGCGGTGTAAAACCCCGTGGCCTGCGCGCCGGACATGCTTGCGTCCATCGGCACGAAAGTGTCGATGTATTCCAACAATTTCTTTGAATTTTTGCGGATATATTGCGTCGCCCCAGCGTGGCTCACCGCCATCACGCTCACCTGCAGCGCGTCCGCTTTGCGAAATTGCGGTTCGGCCTTTTCCAACTTTTTGCACACGTCGTCCGGCGTTTCGCCGTGACAGCCAAACCATTGCGCGGGGGCCATCTTCCGCCAAAAACCTGTTTTACCGGTCACTTGCACCATCAACTCGGCCATCGCCGCCAGCACCTCGCCAGCATCTAGGTGTTCGGCCCGCAGGCGGTCTTTCCACATGCGCAAAAACGGGTCACTGTGCTTGTCCAAGCGCGCGGCGAGTTCCATCACCCGCGGATCGCTTTTTGCGCCCTTGACCGGCGGTTCATCGCCATCCGGGGGGTCGTCCGATTAGGTTGTGTTTTCATGTGCTTGAACGGGTGATTCGTTCAGCCCAACCGCAGCAGTGCGCACACAGCGCGCGGTCCAGTGCACCGTCAGCGCGACGGTTTCTTGGATTTCCATGACAAAAGTACCATCGGGCTTGAGCTTTTTGACCTCTTTGCTCGATTTCTTTTCGTCCACTGTATTGGCAATTTCCGCGACGGCATCGCAGCCATAGCGCAGCGCCGTTCGCTTAAATTCGCCTTCCACCGCCGACTTGTCCTCCAATTTTTTGGTCGTGAGCGCCATGCTGCCCAAAACGGCGACAGGAGGTGGCAAATCGCTGATTTTATCCACAATTTGTACGGGCGTGCCGAGCTTGAGCGCTTTGTACTTGGCCGCGTTGCGTTCTTGGGTGAACTGAACGCTGGCGCCACAGCCGCCCAGCACAACCAACACTACCGATAGCATCCCGAAAAATCTTGCACGCACCAAAGCCTCACTTGTCTTGCTGGGGTCGTCTATTTGCTGGTTGCGCCAGATGGCGTGAGAAAAAAATTTCTGGGGCGCTCCGCGTCGCCACTGAGCGGTTGTGAAAAGGTTTTTCACAACCGCTCAAGGCGTCCTCTCGTTGCGATCTTCGCGGCCCTTTTTGCCGCCCGTTTCCGGTTTGCTCTCCGCACGCGGCCGCTTTGGCGGATCTTTGTCCGGCAACGGCTCACACAAATCCGCTGTAGTTTGATTCGGTTGAGTGCGTGCAGCGGTCAAGTGGCGCGCAGCCACTACGTCGCTCATCAGCGCCAGTGCCGGTTTGGCCGCTTCACCGCAAACGGCGTGAACGCGCAGGGCCATGTCGGCCGCCGTGGCATAATCGCCTGCGGTCAGGGCCTTGCGGCCGTCGCGCAGCCAAATGGACTGCGGATCGCCTTCTTGGGCCGTCACTTTTTCGCTCCCCTGACCTTTGAGGCGTGCTTCGCGATCGTCCAAGCGTTTTTGCGCCCCCGCGGCGTGAGATTCGGCAAGCTGTTCCATTTTGGCGCAGGCACCGGGTTGCGGCCCCGCACGGTCGGCAGGCGATGCTTCGGCCTTGCCCTCGCACAGATTGTGCAGGTGATCCAGATCGATCGTGACAAAATCGCGTACCTCAAGCGGCTGCCACTGCAGCGCCCCAGCGACGCTGCGCAACACCCGCGCGTCGCGGCGGAAGAAAACCTGCTCACCGTATAGGCCGTCAAAAAAACGCGCACTTGCGATCGCGAGCGCCGGCATATCCGGATTCCCCGTCGCCACGATCGTGCCCCAACCGGTCGCGTCGTGACCTGCCTTCTGGCGCTCTGGCGGCAAGGAAATGGCCGGCCTTTGCATTTCCGGCAGCACAATTTGCGTCTGCTTGTCCGGCGGCCACGTCGCGATGGCCAAAAACTCTTTGCCCGCTTGGCTCCATTTGTCCTTTCGTTCCGCAGGTTTGGCTAAGATGCATGTTTCGATGACGTTGGGCGGCGCACCTTTCACACCGGCGGGAACTGTGATTTCATAGCGTTTTACCAAGACGAAGCCGGCTGGCGCGATGTCGGCGCAACTTTGCGCAGCAACCGCTGCTCCCGATAGATCGCCGGTACTCAGGCGCGGCGCCGCTTTGGGCAGCGGCGGCAACGCATCGCCGAGCGTGGTCCCGCTGGGCAACGCAAGCGGCGGCTCGGACGGGTCGGGCACAGCTAGCGTGGCTGGGGCTTCGGCTGATTCGGGTGCCGAGGCGGCCGCGTTGGCGGCGGCGCGCTTTGACTTGGGTGGCGCGCGAGTCTTGTCGCAGGCCACAGCGAGGCCCGCAAAAACTAGGCAAACTAGGATTGAATTTGCTGTCACCGCGCTGACTCCTCGTCTTTTGGTCTGGCGACGTTGTCCAACCACAGCCCCATGGGCAACAGATCGTCCCACACATCGCTGCCATCTGTCACCCGCCTCGCTTCGCCGAGCAATCGGCCTTCGACGCCAAAGCCATAACGCGCGTACAACGCCTGCGCAGGCGCATTTGTGGCGTGAACCTGCAAAGAAATCTTGCGCAGCTCAGGTTGCAAAAGCGCCCAATCGATTGCGTGTTGCAGCAGTTGCCCGCCGATGCCGCGGCGCCAATACGCGCCCACGACCGCCAGCGCCAGCGTGCCCACGTGGGCAGAGGCGACCAAGTTGCCGCGGACAAGGTGGCAATGACCAAGAATAACGCAGTCTTGTCGAACGGCCAGCAGCAGTTGGGCGCTGCGCATTTCCAGCGTCAGGGTGAAATTGTCTTTTTCATAAGCCCACTGACCGGCCCCATCAGCCAAAGTCTGTAACAGGTAAGGTGTTTCGCCAACCACGATGCGCTTATACGCCACCCAGTGCACCAAATCGGTCAGTCGCGCTTGGCGAATTTGCCACGACAAGTTTTGGGCCACGCAGATCATAGCCGACAAATAATGGAACTT
Source organism: Klebsiella pneumoniae (assembly GCA_945889325.1). GTDB lineage: Bacteria > Myxococcota_A > UBA9042 > UBA9042 > UBA9042 > CAMDBH01. Next base: position 15,525 of record CAMDBH010000013.1, on the reverse strand, counting down.
GCGCGTGTCTGCAAGCAAAACCATTTGTCGCACGGCGCGGAGAACGCTACACTGGCTGTGCGCGCGCTCTGGTGGCCAGATCGCTTCGTGGAGGTTTGCGTGTGTAATTCATGGCGATTTTCAATTCAATTTGCTGGCGTGCTTGTTTGTTTCGCCGCGGTTTTTTCCGGCTGCGGCAGCGACGACATTGCGGTTGGCATCATGACCAACGACGCGGTCAGCAGCAATGACGGCCAAGTCGGTGATCTTGTTGGCAACTCCGACGCAACGAGGCCCGACGCCGCCGGCGGCGACAATTTCGTCGGCAACGACGTGCCGGTCGCCCAGTGCGTCAACGACAATGAATGCGGGACGCCCAGCCCTTGCGGCCAACCGTATTGCAACAAAATCTCCAAAGTATGTGCGATCAACGCCGCACCGGACGGCATCGGATGCGCCGCGGGCGCGGGTTTGTGCCAGAGCAAAGGTCAGTGCGTCGGCGGCAGTTGCAAGCCGCAGGTCAACAATTGCAATGACAACAACCCTTGCACATCAGACAGTTGCGATCCGGCTAGCGGCAGCTGCCAAAACATCGCGATCCCCGGATGTGGCGGCGGCTGCGAGGCCGACAGCCAGTGCAATGACGGCAACAAGTGCACCAACGATAAGTGCTTGTTCACAAATAGCAAAACCGGCCAATGCGCCCACACCCCGATCCAAAGCTGCGCCAACAACTGTGGCAGCGATCTGGAGTGCGACGACAACGACGGCTGCACCGTCGACCTGTGCGCGGCCAACCAGTGTTACCACAAGGCGATTCCCAAATGCGGCCCTCCGCCGTGCATCAGCAATGCCAGCTGCGACGACAAAGACGCCTGTACGTTTGATATTTGCAACGCCGGCAGTTGCGTGCACAAGCCAGATCCGACCTGTGGCAAATGCGCCAACGACGCGCAATGCAACGACGGCAATGAGTGCTCGGTGGACGTTTGTGCTGCAGGCGGCTGTTATCACAAACCTATCCCCGGGTGCGGCGGCGGGTGCCAGGATGCGTCGCAGTGCAACGACGGCAACAAGTGCACGGCGGATCAGTGCGTGTTTATGAACGGTGGCGGCGGCCAATGCGCGCACGCGCCGATTCCCGGTTGTAATCCCAATGGTTGTGCGTCTTTTGGTCCCTGCGACGACGGCAACGGCTGCACCAACGACCTCTGCGGCCCCGACGGCATTTGTTACGGCAATCCAAAGAATTGTGACGACGGCAACCCCTGCACCGCCGACGGCTGCGACAAAAACACCGGCTGTGTCTACAAATTGCTGCCGAATTGCGGCGCAGAGTGCAACACCAACTTTGACTGCGACGACGGCGACAAATGTACGCAGGACAATTGTAGTTTCGGCGTTTGCCAGCATTTTGGGCTGCCCGGCTGCGGCATGTGCCAAAAGGATTCCGACTGCGGCGTCAGCAACGGCTGCACCCAGTTCATGTGCCTGAACGGCGGCTGCGTCGGCAGCGTCAAGTTAAATTGTTGCACGACGGACAAGGAGTGCGAGGACGGCATCAAGTGCAGCTATGACGTTTGCGCCAAACAGGCAGACGGCGGCGGCACTTGCGCGCACAAAGCCCAGCCCGATCCCAGCTGCTGCGAGCCGATGATGGACATGATCCAGTGCGACGACAACAACGCCTGCACGCAAGACATGTGCAATCCCGCGACGTACAGTTGTGTTTTCACTAAGATTGCCAACTGTGTTAGCGGTTGCGTCAGCGATGCCAGTTGTGACGACAAGAACGTGTGCACCAAAGACGTCTGCCAGGGCGGAAAATGTTTGCATATCGGGATGATAGGCTGCGTACCGCCGTGCAAGATCAACAGCGACTGTGAGGACGGCAACCTTTGCACGACCAATTATTGCCAAGGCGGCGTTTGCGCGATGACAACCAATCTTTGCTCCGACGGCGACGGCTGCACAGCCGATTCCTGCGATCCGAACAGCGGCAAATGCTTGTTCATCCCCATGCCCGGTTGCGTCAACTCCAAATGCACGACAAACGACCAGTGCGCCGACGGAAACCCTTGTAATTACAATTACTGCGTGCAAAATCAGTGCAAGGTTTATGACAAAGTCTGCAACGACTTGAATGCGTGCACTTTGGACACCTGCGACGCCAAAGGCAACTGCGTTTACACGCCGATTCCGGGCTGCGGCTCCAGTTTGTGCAAGCCCGGACAGTGCGACGACGGCAACATTTGCACGTCTGACATTTGCGATGCGACAAGCGGCAAATGCTCAAATATTCCGTTGCCCGGCTGCGGCAACCTGTGTGCGGGCGTCAACTGCAATGACAATAACCCCTGCACATCAGATAGTTGTGATCCAAACAGTGGCAAATGCATGTACGCCAGCATGGTCGGCTGCTGCACCCAAAACGGCGAGTGCAATGACGGCAACCCGTGCACGACTGATGCTTGCCTAATGACACCGGGCGGTTATGGCAAATGCTACAACAGCGCGATCCCCAATTGCGGCGTCGGATGCAAACCCGGCGCGTGCGACGATGGCAATCCGTGCACATTGGACAATTGTGATCCAACCACTGGAAAATGCACTTATTTGCTGATGCCGGACTGCGGCTTGCAGTGCAAAGACAAAAGCCAGTGCAACGACGGCAAGGCCTGCACGACCGACCTTTGTGTGAATAACCAGTGTGTTTCCAAGGCTATCACCTGCGACGACGGCAACCCTTGCACGAGCGATGCGTGTCTCAAAGATGGCAGTTGCAGCAACCAACCGATGGTCGGCTGTGTGGCGGTGAAGTGCACGGATGTGTCGCCGTGCGACGACAAGAATCCTTGTACGACGGATAGTTGTCAGTTTGGGTTTTGTCAGCATGCGCAGATTCCGGGGTGCTTGGGGCCACCGAAAAATCCCTAGTAGGACTTTTGCCTCGCGGCGGCCTAGGTTTGCGCTGCGCGCGGCTTTTAGCTGCGCATTGCTTTTGCCTCCGGCGGTTTTGCGCTGCGCGCCATCGGTTTTGCGCTGCGCGCCATCGGTTTTGCGCTGCGCGCGGCCCAGCACGCTGAAGCGTGGACGAGCGGCACCTGCGGGTGCCGATTGCGCGCTATCGCGCTGGATGCAAAGGGGAAACCACAGCTCTTTGATTCCGTGCTTAGCCGCTGAGGTTTCCCCTCTGCACTCCCCTTCCTTGGGCAACCGGCACGAGCTCGTCGCGCCTAAAGGCGCAACATCGCGTCGAATTCCCGCTTCGCGGCTGCAAATGCGACGGGGCTGGCGCCCGACGTCGCGTGATTTGGTTTTTGTTGACGGTCGTAGCTGGGCCTGTGAGATGGGTAAGTTTGGTAGGAAGGATATAAATGTTTGATCTCGGGGAATTGCAAGGGACGATGAGACTGGCCGTGGATCGGGGGCGTGACCTGACCGCGTGGACGCTGAAGGTGGGCGATGGGTCGCGCCTGCATGGGAGGCAGACGCCGGAGCAGCACCGGGGCAAGACCCCTGTTGTTTTGTTGCATGGTTTTTGCGGTAAGTCGGCGCAGATGTTGGGGATTGCCCGGGCGGTCGGGGCGCAACAGCGGGCGCTGATTTATGATGCGCGAGGGCATGGGGAGTCTAGTGAATTTGTTGATGAACCGACGATGCGGCAATTGGCGGACGATCTTGCGGCGGTGATTGATTTTGCGGCGGCGGACAAAGTGGATATTGTTGGGTTGTCGATGGGTGCGCAGACGGTCTTTGAATACCTTAGGCATTATGGGACAAAACGGATTCGGCGGCTGGTTTTTGTCGATCAAGGGCCCAAATTGTTGGCCGAAGCTGGCTGGGATCACGCGCTGTTTGGCGGGATGGAGGAGGCTGAAGTCGCTGATTTTTTGAAGGCTTTGCGCCATCGACCGCGCACGCTCGGGCGCGCGTGGTTGCGCGGGCTTTGGCGCAGTCGCGAACACGTGGCGATTAAGATAGCGCTAACACCGCAATTGTTGGCCGGTTTGCCGGGAACAAAGGCGACCACGCTGCGGCTGGGTGCTGACATGTTGCGCCACGATTGGCGGCCGGTGGTGCAAAAAATCGATGTGCCGGTGCTGCTTTGCTACGGCGGGCATTCCATGTATCCCGACGCTGGACGTTGGATGGCCGCCAATGTGCCGGGGTCGCAGTTGGAGTGGTTTGCCAACAGTGGGCATGGCTTGATGTTTCAGGAGCCGGTGCGGGTGGCGCGGGTGGTGAAGGGGTTTTTGGGTTGAATTGCAAGCGTCGAGATTCCGTTCGGTCGCCGCTGACGGCGCCGAGCCTCGGAGCCCTGCCTGTTCATTGAATTATTGGGCAAAATCGAACAAAGAATACGTTGACAGCCGCCGAAATCCGGCGCACATTGGCCCGACGCCGACATAGGGCGCTGGATTTTGCCGATGACGGCGTTTTTTGTTGAGGATGTTGGCGCGCAGAGAACGGCGCTGGGCTGTTGCGCCTCGCAGCGCGCTTTGGTCATCATCTTGGAGCTTTGCCTGGGGCTCTGCGCCTGCCAATTTAAGCAGTCCGCTGCGCAGGATGCCGATTTATTGAGCGATGCATCGGCCGATCGCGACGCGGTTGACGAGGACATTTTCGTTTCGGTAGACGCGTTGAAGGCCGATAGCGTCGACGCCGCGCAGCCCGTCGACGCCGCGCAGCCCATCGACGAGCAAGAGGCGAACGGTGAAATGGACACAGAGTCTGACGACGCAATGGTCGAATTGGGAGCATACTGCGATGTCGCGCAACAATGTGCCGGCGAGTGTGGCGAGTTTGGTTGCGTTAACCACCATTGTCAGTTGTTGGCGGTGCTGCCCGTCACTGTGACGTGTGAGGCGGCGGCGACGGCGTGCACCTGCAAAGTGGGCCACTGCGACGGCGACGGTTCCTGCGCACTGGCCCCGACCGTCTCCGGCACGACCTGCGCGGGCCCGATCGGCAAAACGTGTATCGTTGGCGTCTGCAATGACGTTGGAAATTGCGTCTATGAGCAAGCGCCGGTCGGCAGCGCGTGTTCGAGCGCTGCCGATGATCCGTGCATGGGCAAATTCGGCAAATGCGATGCCCTTGGCGGCTGCAATGCATCGGCGGAACCGGCTGGGAAAGTTTGCGCGACCAATCCAAAGGACCCATGCATAATCAGCATGTGCGATGGCAAAGGTCAATGCAAAAGCCAAAACGGACCAGCGGGAGTGGCCTGCGTGTCCAAGGTCGATGCCCCCTGTTTGGGCAAGCTAGGCAAATGCGATGGCCTCGGCGGCTGCAGCTTACCGACTGAACCGGCAGGAAAGGTTTGCGGGTATGCACCCGATCCTTGCAAGATCAGCGTCTGCGATGGCGGCGGCCAATGCAAAACCCAAAACGCAGCAGCCGGCGTGAAGTGTTGGGGCGACATGGCGGACCCATGCCAAGGCTATGTCGGCAAATGCGATGGCCTTGGCGGCTGCAACCTTCCGCCGGAACCAGCTGGAACAATCTGCGCAACCGATGAAAAGGACGCGTGCAAAATCGGCGTATGCGATGGCAGCGGCCTGTGCAAGAACCTAACGTCGCCCGCGGGTGTGAGTTGCGGCACAACGTGCTCGCCCAAGGTCTGCAATAACCTTGGCAAATGTGTGGCCGCCGCCCCTGCGGCCTTGGGCGTCACTTGCACCGACGACGCCGAGCCTTGCCTTCAGGGCACCTGCAACGGCCAAGGCACCTGCAAATACTCAAATAAACCAGTCGGTGCGGCCTGTGCCCCGCCAAAACCATTGTGGGGCAATTCGTGTTTGTTCGGCAGTTGCGACGCCAACGGCGTATGCGATTACACGTTCTCAGGAGTTAAGATTGGCAAATCATGCGTCAAGCCTTTCTACTATCCGTGCGACGACGAAACGGCCGACGGCATCTGCGACAACACTGGCTTTTGTGCGGTACCTATTGTGTTGGGCAAAAAGTGCGCTGTCGAAGGGGGTCCCTGTTTCACCGGCACTTGTGACAAGGGTGGCGCTTGCGTGAAACAAATCGTCGCCGGTGCTGCGTGTGGCGCTAGTTTGGATCCGTGTTTTGCCTTTATCTGCCAAGCCGACGGCACTTGCGCGAAACAAATAGTCAAGGATGCCCCATGCCTCGATCTCAATCCTTGCCATATTCAAGGCAAATGTGGCGCAGATGGTGTCTGCAGCGGCACGGTCGCCGTGGGCAAAGCGTGTCCAACCTTCGACCCGTGCCGCGAAGGTTTTTGCGATGCTGCGGGTCAATGCGACGCCAAGGTCAAACTCGGCGCCGAATGCAGCAAAACGTGTTTGAAAACTGGCGGTACCTGCGACTTGAGCGGCGCGTGCACGGGCACGGTCGAGCCGTGTAATGTCGGTACTAAGTGCTACGGCTCTGTAGCTTGCGAGTGGGGCGGCAGTTGCGACGCCGGAGGCAATTGCGTTCCCGACCAACCGGGTGATGCCTGCGATCTGGACCAACCGTGTCGCAAACCTGGCGTTTGCACGGCGTTGGGGGCCTGCAATTCAACGGCGCTACCCGACGGCGTCACCTGCACCGCGCCTAACGCCTGCACTGAGCCCGGCGTATGTATGAGCGGACATTGCTTTTTTGGCCTGCCCAAGGCCGGTGCCTGCGAAAGCAATAAGACCTGCAAACAGCCAAAATGCGATCAGGCGAAGGGCTACTGCGTTGCAGACCCAGACGCCGTAGTCAGCTCTCTAAAATGCGGGTATCCAAACTGGGCACAGTCTTGCTGGACGTGCTCGTATCTTACCGACGCCTGCGAGTACAACGATTTCACGTGTTTCGGCAATTGCCAGAACTTTGCCAAGGCATGGTGCATCAACGAGACGGATACCGCCACCGGTTGCAAAGACATGCCTCTCGACGGCGGGACTTGGGGCAGTGGTAATTGCGAGTGCAAGCAAGGCCAATGCATCCCCAACTTGCCGCCAACGCCCTAGAGACTTGAAGAATTCTCACATTCAATCCCGGCGGTTGTTCGCGTTAGCGAGGCGCACGACCTCGACAGAGCAAACTTGCGACCGCTGGCCTGCGCGAGCACCCTGCGTTTGGCAAGCGATTGCCTGCCTGCCGACATCAAAATCTACCTATAAATTCAGTAATTTGGATCGCGACAGGCCGACACTACTGCTCAATGACCAGATACCCCGGAAAAAGCCGTGCATCCACCCGTCGTCTGCCATTTGGGCACCCTTGAAATTCAAGGCTATGCCCTATTTGTCGCGCTGGCTTTCGTCACGGCGTTGCGCTGCAGCCGCGCTGAGATGATTCGGCTCGGTTGGCACAATCAGGCAGGTTATCGCTGGCTTGGCGTCGGTGGGCTGCACGGCGCGATGGTCGGCGCCAAATTTTGGGCATGGTCTTATTCAACGATGCCAATGAGATGCGATCGTTGCCGTCTCGCCTGCTGGATTTCGACTTGACCGGCAAAACAGTCGTCGGCGGGCTTGCCGGTGGCTACATCGGCGTAGAAATGACCAAAAAAAATCGCGCGCATTCGCCATTCCACCGGCGACACTTGGGCCGTGGCCCTGCCGCTGGGTCAAGGCATCGGCCGCATCGGCTGCTTTTTGCACGGCTGTTGCGGCGGCACGTTGAGCGATTTGCCGTGGGCGGTCCCGATCAACGGTCAACTGCGCCATCCGACGCAACTGTATGAAGCAACGCTTGATTTGCTCTTGGCGCTCCCGTTATGGCAACTGCGCTTGCGGCAGTGGCCGTTGGGCACGCTGTTTCGGCTGTATTTGGCGAGCTACGCGACAATTCGGTTCGGCTTGGCGTTTTTGCGCGCGGATACGCTTACAGGTCTGGGCCCATTGTCGCGGGTGCAGTGGGTCTGCGTTCCGGTGGCGGTGGGATTTGGTTTTTGGGCGTTAACGGGCATTGTTGCTCAGCGATCGACACAGATTACTAAAAATGCAAACTATAACCAGCGGCTGCGATGGCATAGGGCGTTCCAGCATACGTGGCCATAGCGCGCCCAATAGGCACATCTAATCAGCTGGTTTGCCGCATTTTCCCAACCCTACTTCCGCTTACTGGGATCGCCCTTCAACCGGTTTAATTCAAGCGCTTGAATAACATAGGGCGCAAAAAGTTCAGGCGTCACATCGGCCAACGAATGCAATTTGATATGCCGCATCCGATCGCCATCCCCTTCCAACCGTTTAGCCAGATCCTGCATCTCCGCCCCACGCCAAAACCCTAACGAACTATGGTGCTTAAACGCCTTGAGCCAAATCGCCGGCCCATTGAACTCCCAAACCGGCTGAGCCCACTTGATCGAACAACTGGCCTCGGGCGCGAGTTGATCCACCAACTTCCGCGCCGCCGCGACCACCGCACGGTGTTCCGACGCGACCGCAGCGACAAAATCGTCGACCGTCTGCCCCGCCGCCCGAGCCGACGGCCGACTAGGGTCTTTGGTGGATGGTGTGGGTTTAGCCATGTTTTCCTCCGCTTATCGTCGGCTCTTGAAGCAAAAATTGCTCGCACGCAGCGCACAACGCGCATTTTTCTGCGGATCATGCCTAGCGTCAAGCCTGCCGTGCGGCGGCGTCGCGCGTCAGCGCCGTCGCCCCGCCTCCGCGGCGTTGCGCGTCAGCGCCGTCGCCCCGCCTCCGCGGCGTTGCGCGTCGGCGCCGCTGCCCCGCGCGACGTCGGGCGGCAGCCCCGTCGCGCCTTGCAGCCGCGAAGCGGGAATTCAACGCGATGTTGCACCTTTAGGTGCAACGAGCTCGTACCGGTTGCCAAAGGAGTGGGGAGTCCAGAGGGGCGAACCACAGCGGCTAAGCACGGAATCAAAGAGCTTTGGTTCGCCCCTTTGGATCCTCACGCGCTTGAGCGCGTGGCCCGCGCAGCGAAAAGCCCGCCGCAGGCGGCCGCCCGCAGGGCAAAAACGCCACTGCCTGCAAGGCAGCACCCGCAAACTGCGTTTGCGGCGGACGGCGGGCACGGAGACCCGCCGCTACACAAACTTGTAAATAATCATAGCCTTGTGCAGCAAAAGCCACATGCCCGCAGGGCAAAACCAGACCGCGCGTCAGCGCAGCCGCCCGCAGGGCAAAAAAGGTTTTTCGCACTTTGACAAAGTGCCACAGAAGGCTTATCCTCTACCCGCCCAGCGGTGGCATTCGATTTTCTGGTTCGCGGTGCTGATGAGCGCCGCGAACGACGAAACGACGGGTGCCGCCCATCGTGTCGCCCAAGTTGGGCGGCGGCAATTCAAGGTGGATTGGCGAATTGGGCCTTGGTTTTATTGCGCTTTTCCCGTTGTTTCCGCGCGCATCTCAGGTGAGATGTCGGCTCTGCGGAATCACGCAGCGAGCGAAAAAAAAATTGAGTCAGGCGGATGAAAAATCCGCAACAGTGGTATTGACGAAACAAGACGACCGGTTTGGGCAATCGCGCAAGTATTTGCCCCCAGCCAGGCAGCCAGATTAGGAGCGCGTAACCGCCACAACGAGCGGTCGACTGTGTTTTTCCGCCCGCGCAAAAGTAGCGTCGGCACAAGAGAAAACGCAGCAAATGAGGCGATGAAACCTGTCAGCGATTGCGCGCAAAACTTGCGCCGATTGCAACGACGACCGGCACCGCGTCTACGACTGTCATCGCTGCATTGTCAGGAAAATCGGCGCGATTCCCAGAACGTGGAGTTCGATCTGGATGCCGTCGCCGTGCCCGCAAAAGCAGCAATCGTTGGGTAACCGGTTTGCGGCCATAGAGATACGCGGCTGCGTACGACGTGAAGGATTACACGAAGAGTAATGCGAATTCGACCCTTTGACCGCAGTGACCCCGATGTGCCGAACGCCTGCCGTTCGCCGCGGGTTGCGCTGGGCAAAACGGCGACTCATTTTGCGCTTTATGCCTTGCAAATCACGAAAAACAAGTCAGTTTCGCCATTGGCCACTCGAACGCGCTCGGCTGGAAACGCCAGCGATGGCACAAGCGACTAACCGTCGGCGGTTGGACGTTTTGTGTTGTTGCTAGCTCCAGTTACCGCGCAATTCGGCTGCATCGTTGCGATGCAGCCACGTGGAAAGGGGTGAAATGTCAAAGCGTATGCTTTTGAGTGTCGATCGCGATGAGTCGCGGGCGGCGGTGACTGAAGACGGACAACTGGTGCATCTCGAAATCGAGCCAGTGGACCGAAATACTTGTAAAGGCAACATTTATCGCGCGATCGTGGCGCGGGTGGAGCCGAGTTTGCAGTCGGCTTTTGTCGATTTCGGCAACGACAAACAGGGATTTTTGCCGGTTGGCGAAATTCACCCGAAATTGCGCGGTGGCAATCAGGATCGGCGGGCGCCGATTCAGGATTTGCTGCGGGCCAAGACGGAAATTCTCGTTCAGGTGGTGCGCGACGAAATCGGCCAAAAAGGCGCGACGCTGTCGACCTTTATCAGCCTGCCGGGCCGGTATTTGGTGCTGATTCCGGAAAGCGGTGAAAAAACCGGCGTTTCACGCAAGTTGAGCGATGAAGCCCGCGACCGCGTGCGCGAATTGACCGAGACCATGCAGATCCCCGACGGTTTCGGCCTGATCGTGCGCACGGCGGGTGAAACGGCGTCCAAGACGGAATTGGCCAAAGATCTGCTGTATTTGAGTCGGCAGTGGGCGCATATTCAGGAAAAATGCGCAGCTGGCAAGGGGGCGGCGTTGCTGTATGCCGAGCGCAGTTTGCCAGTGCGTTTTGTGCGCGATTATTTCAGCAAAGACATTGAAGAAGTGGTCATCGACGACGATGAGACGCTGAACGAAGTCGGTGAATTTCTACAAGTTTTGATGCCGCGCGGTTTGTCAGCTGTGACGCGTTACCAAGGCGATGTGCCGCTTTTTGCGCGCTATGGCATGGAAGGCAAAGTCGAGGACGTTTTTGCCCGTCAGGTCTATCTGCCCTCGGGTGGATCGATTGTCATCGATCAGACTGAAGCCATGGTGGCGATCGACGTCAACTCAGGGCGGATGAAGGAAAAAGACATCGAAGAAACCGCGCGCGCCACCAACATGGAAGCGGCGATAGAAATTGCTCGGCAGATGATTTTGCGCGATATGGGTGGGCTGATCGTCATCGATTTCATTGATATGCGCGACAAGAAGTACCAGCGCGATGTGGAACAGACCCTCAAAGACGCGTTCAAGAACGACAAAGCACGGACAAAAGTCAGTCACATCAGCGAATTTGGCTTGATGGAGATGAGTCGGCAGCGCATCAAAAGTTCGGTCAATAAGGGCGCATTTGATCCGTGTTCGCATTGCAGCGGCACCGGGCGATTGCGTTCGATGGACAGCGTCGGCGTGTCGGTGTTGCGGCGGATTTATGAGCTTGTCGCGCAAAAGCGCGTGCGCTACGTGATCGCGATGGTGCCACCGGCTGCGGCACGTTACCTGCTGAATTCACGGCGGGCTGAACTGGCGATGGTGGAGAAGCAATACCATTTGACCATTGAAATCGTTGCAGTTGAAGGCATGTCGGGGGCGCAAGTGCAACTGGAGCATCTGGAGGATTTGCCTGCGGAAACGGGACAGGAACGCGTGGAACGCATCCGCTTGTTGCGCGTGACGCAGGAGCTGGATCTGGTGCGCAATCACTTGGTTAAGCGCGAGGAAACCAAAATCCAACTGGAAACGGCTTCAGCGCGGCGCGGTGCTTTGGTCGATTACGCGGAAATCTATAAAGAAGTCCGGCAAATGGCTCCCATTGAGGACGATGCGGCGCCGAGCAGCGGAGGCGGTCGCAAACCGCACCGCGGCGGCCACCGCCACGCGCCGGCGCCGGTCGACACCGGCAATGCGCGGGCTGTCGTTGAGGCAGAAGTGTATGAGGAGCCGGAGCAGCCAAAGGGTTTGTTGGGTTGGATCAAAGGCCTTTTTGGCATGACTGAGCCGAAGATCGAAAGCACAAGCCGCGACACGACGCCGGCTGCGGCAGCACCGGTTGCAGCCCTGCCGCCGGCAGGTCAAAACCAAGGCGCTCAAGCCAGAGAAAACCACAGCCACGAGCGGGTGCCGCATCGCCGCAACGAAAATCAGAACGAACGCGCTGAACGCGACGGACAACGCGCTGAACGCGACGGCCAACGCGGGGAACGCGATGGTCAACGCGGGGAACGGGGGGCTGAACGCGGGGAACGGGGGGCTGAACGCGGGGAACGGGGGGCTGAACGGGCCGAACGCGACGGTCCACGACCGGAACGCGAACACCGCGGCGACCGCCAACGCGGCCCGCGCAACGAACAGGGCCGGCCCGACAACGCCCGAGGTGAGCAAAACCGCACAGAAAACCAGCGAGCTGAACCCAGTCGCAACGACACAACGCGCGACAGTGGCGGCCGTGGTGACCCAAACCGCGGCGAGTCGCCGCGCGCTGAAACCGTGCGCGCAACGCCAGCCGTTGAAGAGCGCGATGCCCAAGCACCTGCAGATGCTGTGGAAGCCGGTGCTGCACCGATGAGCGCCGCAGAACGCGACGAGCAAGACGCGCGCCGTGGCCGCCGCCGTCGCCGCCGCCGCGGTGGCAGAAATGACAAGGATGTCAACGCGCTGGGTGGTGACGGCGATGGAGTGGGCGAAGGAGGCAGCGACGGCGAAAGCACTAACGACGGCGAAGGCGGCGACGAAAGTGATGCCGATGATCGCATTGAAGGTGCTGATTTTTCACGAGAAGATGCCGGTACGGCTGAGGGTGAAGAACCAGTTGTCGCAGCCGAAACTGCGGACAATGATGCTGAAGTTTCCGCCGACGCCGACGCTGCTCCGGCACGCAAACGCCGTGGACGGCAGCGCAAACCCAGTGAGGACGAGCAGTCGGCCGCAGCCGGCGCAGAAAGGCCGCAGCCCGAACACAGAGACCATGCGCAGCCGACCGAGGCGCAAGCGGCCACAGCTGCCGTGCAAGTGTTGGAAAATGAAGGCGGTATTGTCGCCACGCCAGCAGCCACTGCCGAGGCCGCGGTCGATGTGCACGATTTGATGCAAGCCGAAATTGAGCGGTTGCGCCAAGAACAAGCGCCAGTTGAGACCGAAGCTGCGGCTGCCACGACGGCTGACATCGAACCGGCGACCAAACCCTCGGCATCTAAGCGATTTGTGGTGGATTTGCGCACGGGTCAGCGGTAGTTGCACAACGCGTAATTCGGCATCAACATGGACGATTAGGAATCCGCGATGTCGAAAACCGCTGCAGCGCCAGATGACGCCCGGCCGTTAGCCACAGCCGAGCCGGATGCGCGCGGTGTCGTGCTCGTCGTCGACGACGACGCGTCCAACCTAGCCAGCGTGCAGAAGATTTTGCAGCGCGAGGGCCTGGAAGTCCTTGCCGTTGGCGATGGCCAGCAGGCTTTGCATTTGCTGCGTCACCAACGCATCGCGGTTGTCGTCACTGATTTGATGATGCCGGGCGTGGACGGCATGGAACTTCTCAAAGCTGTTCAAGTGATTACGCCGGGCACGTCGGTCGTGGTCATGACAGCGTACGGCACTGTTGAAACAGCCGTAGCTGCGATGAAAGAAGGCGCTTACGACTTTGTCACCAAGCCGCTGCGCCGCGCCGATGTGGTGCGCTCGGTGCTGCGGGCGTTGGATCGATCGTCGTTGCAGTTTGAAAACCAGAATCTGCGCAATGAGTTGGAGCGTGCCGGTCGCAGTCGCGACTTGATAGGCAACAGCCCGACTTTTCGGCGTGCCGTGGATTTGATGCTGCAGGTGGCGCCGGCGCGCAGCACGGTTTTACTTTTGGGCGAGAGCGGCACAGGCAAAGAGGTTGCCGCACGTGCCATCCACCGCCAAAGCGGGCGCAAGGGCTCTTACGTGGCCGTGAACTGTGCGGCGATCCCAGAAAATCTGCTGGAATCGGAACTATTTGGCCACGAGCGCGGCGCTTTTACCGGCGCGATTGCGCGCACCGACGGCAGGTTTCAGCAAGCCGACAACGGCACGCTGCTGTTGGATGAAATTGCGGATTTGCCGCTGCCCCTGCAAGCCAAACTGCTGCGGGTGCTGCAAGAAAGTGAAGTGCAGCGCGTCGGCGGTGCCGCGACGATTCGCGTAGATGTGCGCGTGATTGCCGCAACCAACCGCGATTTGGAGGCCGAAGTCGCGGCGGGGCGTTTTCGCCAAGATCTGTTTTATCGCCTGCATGTCATTGCCATTGAATTGCCGCCCTTGCGCGCGCGTGGCGAGGATATCGCGGGGTTGGCGCAACATTTTCTGTGGCGTTTTTCGGCCCAAAATCACAAGCCCAATCTGACGATTGGCCCCGATGCAATGGCCGCATTGCAGGCCTACACCTGGCCCGGCAACGTGCGCGAATTGGAAAATGCCCTGGAACGGGCCGCAGTTCTAGCGCGCGGTGACGTGATTGGCGTGGCCGATTTGCCGCAAAAGGTCGTGCAGACTGAAGGGGGAAGTCGCCTGCTGCAATTTGCTGTGGGTACGCCGCTTGAGGAAATTGAGCGTGCGGTGATCATTGAAACCCTGCGGCTGACTGGCGGTGACAAGCGTAGGGCCGCAATGTTGTTGGGGATTGCCGTGCGAACGATTTATCGCCGGTTGGGTGAAGTGGTGAAGGGGGAAGAGGGGTGAGCGTGGAGATCCAGCTCAAGTCCGCGATTACACATGATTTGCTGCCGGTGGCGTTGCAACTGCACCGCGGCGCCTGGCGCTGGGTGCGAACGGCGGCGTTTGTCGAACGGTGGGCCAGCGCGGATTTGACGTAGCGAGGACATTCGCGCGAGTAACTCAACGACGATGGCGGCGCGGTCGATCTTTATCCGCATTGGGTTGTGCCGTCGCGGCCTCCGCGGCGGTCGCCGATAATCGGCGCGGTCGCTGTGCTTTTCGACCGCGATGGTCTATGGCGTGGTCACAATGAACTGGATCGTGGCGGCGATATTGTCGACGATCGGGCAGTTTCCCTTTGCTTTTTCGGGCGCCTGCCACCCCGGCTCCGCGGAGGGCGGCACCCGGCCGACGGGTGCGAGGTGCGCACCTCGTGACCCACCCGCGTTGCGTGGCCCACGGCCCTATCGGGCGCTCATCCGTGGCGCAAAACTATATGCTTTTCCAGCCAAATTGCCGAGTTGAAAACTTCGCTTGACTCCGGCCCTCTAGGCGCGCAGGCTGCCAGAGGGGCGACGGGAATCGGTCGGAAAACGGGGTTCGCGTGGTGTATGACCTGAAATTGTCAAAGATTGTTTGTGGCCCAGCGCTCGCGCTGTTGGTTTTCGCCTGCGGCCCGAAGCCGGTTGCTTCCGAGGTCGGAGATGTCATTGCCGGCGATGCGCCGATGGATTTTGTGATTCCGGCTAAAGATTCTGAGTTAGATGCCCCAGTATCGCCAGAAACGGCCGCAGCCGACGAGACCGGCGGTGCCGCCGAAGTGGACGTCTGGATAGACGCCGCGGAAGCCGTGGATGTGGTGATTCCGCCGGACGTTTCGCCGGATCAACTGACCGACGCCGTCGACCTCGATGCACTCGACGTGGCCGAAGTCGTCGATGTCGTTAT
>CAMDBH010000012.1 GCA_945889325.1 Klebsiella pneumoniae | reverse complement strand
TTCATGCAGCCGTCGGTCGATTTTGGGCAAACGATGACGCTGACGGGGTTGACCACGCATTGGCCGTCTTGACAGATCAACGTGCCGTTGCATAAATCGCCGTCTTCCTTGGCTTTACAATCGGCCGCCGTTTTGCACAGGCAGATTTTTTGTCCGTCCACAGAGTTGGCACACTTCCCGCCCATGCAGGCCGTGTCCGACCAACATTTGTCGCCATCGGTGCATTTTGTGGCATCGGGCGCGGCGGCGAACTTGCAGTTGCCATCGGACGCATCGCAAGTAAATTTGCGACATTCCGTGTCCTCGTCAGTTGGACATTTTACCTGCGACAATTGCTTACACGTCCAGTTCGCGGCGCCTTTGTCACAGAACCACACGCCTTTGCAGTAGTTTCCGCTGAAAAATTTGTCCATGCAGCCCTTGTCGTCTAGGCACCCGCAAGTATTGGTGTCGAATTTACATTGGCCATTGAGGCACTTGTCCCCCACAGTGCAGGGGATGTTGTCGCTGCACGGTGTCTTGTCGGCGGCGATCTGCTCTTTGCAAAGACCGTCTTTCGGGTCGCACACGTTGCTGTTGCAGTCGCCAGGCGTGACGTCGGGGCAAACCTTGATCGATTCGCTGGCCTCGCATTTATAAGGGACTGAAGTTTTGTTGCAAAATGATGGTCCCGCGCACTTGTTTGGGTTGACACAATCGTCGTCCTTTTTGCACTCGGTGCAGATATCCTTGCCGCCACAAACGCCATTTGTACAGTGATCTTCACCAGTGCAGGCGACTTTGTCGTTGCAGAGGCCACCGCTGTTCGCAACGTGTTGGCAGTCCGCAGGTTCGACGCAACTGTCTGTCGTGCAAGCGTTGTCGTCGTCACAGCTGTTTTGCTTGCCACCTGTGCACTTTCCGCTCGAACACACTTTGCCGACTACGCAAAGATTGGCCACGTCGCAGGCAGAACCGTCCGGGTCAACCTGCGCAACGCAACGCCCAACTTTGCAATACGCCTTGTGACACGGCCATGCGGCACACTGCTTATCCTCTGTGCATTCAGAGATATCTGTCGCATCGGCCAGTCCATCGGCCGCCGAGTCGACGGCCGCGTCGGACGTCGCCACATCGCCAGCAGCTTTGGCGGCATCCGGCCCCGCGACGGCGGTGTACTCCTCGGGCGTCAAACTGCGCGCTTGGCAGGCGGCCAACCCCGCAACGGTCAACAGCATCGTCAGGAAAAATGGCTTCCAAGGGCATATCATCACTGGCACACGCTCGCTTTGCATTTCTTGCCGCCGCCGCAATCCAAACCGTCGACCGCCGCGGTGTAAACGCAGCCCAGCGCCTTGTCACAAGTCTCAAATGTACAAGGGTTTGCGTCGTCGCAAACGACCGCGATGCCGCTACAGCTCGCGTTGTTCTGGCAAGTGTCGGTCGTGGTACACGCATCGCCGTCACTGCACAAAGCCCCTGATTTAATAAGGTTTGACAGCCCAAATGTCGCGTCACATTTGACGAAGTTGCAAACATTGCCATCGCTGTAGAGGGTGAGCGGTGTTTTACAATTCATCGCTTGGGTGCAATTGATGTTCATGTATCCGTCGTGGCGCAGCAACCACGCGTAGACCTTGCCGGCGACGTTGGCGCGCCCGACCGTTAGCAAATCGCCGCCGCTCAATTGCGTGATTTGAAATAGCAAATCATCCCCCGTGCTGCCAAGTGGGCCAGAAGTCAAGGACTGAACGCCGCCCTTCTGGTCGACGCGCAAAAGCATGCCGTCGTTGGTCTTATCGGCATAACCGATAAAGCCGCTCACAAGTGCCGAACCGTCTTTTTGCATCAAGACGTGCCAAGCCTCATCAGCCGCGGAACCTTGGTAAAAACTCTGCCAGCTCAGGTCGCCCTTGCTGTTCAAGCGGATGACCCACATATCGCGCGTCGCAGAATTTGACTCCGTCCAACCCGCCGCGACGTAACCGCCATCGCCTGTGCGGGCGATGCTGCGCAGCGCGTCGTCCTTCGGGCCGCCAAATTTCAGTACTTTTACGGGCGGTTTGGTCACGTCCGGGCCATAAAACGCAACGATTCCGTCCTTTAGGCCAGCACCGCCGGCCTCTGTAGTCCAGCCACATGCGACTGGCGAAACGCCGTCTGCCTGCAACGTTCCGCCCCAGAAATCCGAACCAGCCCCCTTGTCATCGTAAACATTGACGTCGTACAGCTTGAGGTCCGTTGCATCGTAGCGCGCTAGGATGGCATTGTCGTCCGAGCCGAACTGACCCCCAAAGTAACGATAACCGAAAGCAATTACGTCACCTTTCAACGGCCTTCGTGCGATTTCCCGAAAGCGACTGGTGGATGGGCCAAAGGTGCTCGTAACGTAAGTGAGTAGTTTGCCATTCAAATCGTATTTGACGGTGAACAAAGTGTTGCCCTGCTCCTCGCGACCGAACAGCACGATATTGTTACCGCTGTCCAAGTAACCGCGCACATGTTCACCCAAGTAGTAGCCGATTTTTTCCTCGACAACCTGCCATTTCATCACACCCGCTGGCGTGATCCGCGCTAGCCAACTCGCGTACTCTCCCTGAGGTGTCGAAAACGCGCCGATACCTACGGTTCCATAGACGATGTAATCACCTTGGGCTTCAACCACGCCATACGGTTCAAAAAAAGCCTTGTTGCTTACTTGCGTGGCGACGTAGAGGGAACCCAACCGCGCCACCTTGCCCGCGACGCAGGTGCCACCGGCGCACGTGTCACCGAGTGTGCAGCCACCCACATCGCAACCAGCCGTATTATTGAAGTAATAGCAGCCCTTAACCTTGTCGCAGGCGTTGTCCGTGCAAATCAATCCGTCGTCGCAGACTTTGAGCGCCCCACCCACGCAGACGCCTGTTGCGCAAATATCTTTGATTGTACAGGCATTGCTGTCATCGCAGACGTCGCCGTTCAACGGACTGTACACGCAATTGCCAGTGTTGAAGTCACAAGTATCCGTTGTACAACCATTTTTATCGTCGCAGTTCAAGGCTCCGGCGCACTTGCCGCCCGCGCAGGTGTCATTGATGGTGCAGCCGACCCCGTCCGAGCAGATTTTTGCATTGTTATTGAAAACGCAGCCGCTTTTTGGATCACAACTGTCATCGGTGCAACCATTCTTGTCGTCGCACACGACCACGCCTGGCGCAGTGCATTTGCCGCCGGAACAAATGTCCAAATTTGTACATGGGTTACCGTCAGCACAGGCCGCGCTGTTGTTGTTGTGGCCGCAGCCCAAAACCAAGTGGCACAAATCGTCCGTGCAAGCGTTCTTGTCGTTGCAATCGACCGCGCTGGTGTCGATGTTGTTACACTGCCCCGTCGCGATAATGCAGCTATCTTGCGTACATACGTTGGCATCGTCGCAATCTTTGGCCTTGCCTCCCACGCATTTGCCTGCAACGCACAGGTCCCCCGACGTACACGCGTTGCCATCGCTGCACGCAATGGCGTTATTGGCGTAAACGCAGCCATTTTTCGGATCGCAACTGTCATCCGTGCACGCGTTGCTGTCGTCGCAAAGCATCTTGAGGCCGAGACATAGCCCGTTGATGCAGGCGTCGAACTGGGTGCACGCGTTGCCGTCATCGCAAGGCGCGGAGCCAAAGGTGTGCAAACAACCGCTGCCTGCGTCGCAAGCATCGATGGTGCAAATGTTTTTGTCGTCGCAGTCTGGCTTGGCACCGCCGACGCACTTGCCCCCAAAGCACACATCGTTGCTGGTGCAAGCGTTGCTGTCGCTGCATTCGGCCACATTGTTCAAATACACGCACTTGCCTCCCGCACATACGTCGTCGGTGCAAGGATTGGCATCGCCGCAACCGCCGACGCCGCCTGAACATTGTCCCGCTTGGCACACGTCTTTGGTCGTACACACGTTGCCATCGTCGCAGCCCGCTGTGTTGCTCGACGTCGTGCAGCCCGTTTTTGGTTCGCAGCTGTCATCGGTGCAGACATTGCCGTCATTGCAGACTTTTTTGACGCCCACGCAGACGCCGGCATTACAAGCATCCTCATCGGTGCAAGCGTTGCCGTCGCTGCACGGCGTGAAGTTATTTACATGTTTACATCCAGTTGCAGGATCACAGGCGTCTGCTGTACAAGCATTGTTGTCGTCGCAGTTTTTGCTGACGCCGACACAAACGCCATTCTTGCAGCTGTCGCCGATCGTGCATGCATCGGCGTCCTCGCAAGCCCCCGACCGTCACGATCGCTGTGCAGCCGCTTTTTGGCTCGCAAGCGTCTGTTGTACAAGGGTTACCGTCATCGCACACCTTGCTGACGCCGACGCAGTTGCCGTTCTTGCAACCGTCAGTCACCGTGCACCCGTTGCCATCGCTGCAAGGCGTATTCTCCAAGCTCGGTGCATGTTTGCAGCCGATTCCGTCCTCACAGCTGTCGGTCGTGCACAGGTCGTTGTCGTTGCAATCTTTGGGGCCGCCGCTGCAAACGCCATTCTTGCACTGGTCGCCGGTGGTACACGCGCTGCCGTCGTTGCACGGCTCGGCAGTAAAACCGTGTAAGCATCCATATTTGGAGTCGCAGCTATCGCTCGTGCACACGTCGTTGTCGTCGCAACTGCTGGCACCGATGGCCAAATGGACACAGCCCTGCGGTTCTTTACAAGCATCAACGGTGCACGCGTCGTTGTCATCGCAAGGGTTTGGCAATCCAGCGCATTTTCCGCCCGCGCAGGCATCCGCAGTCGTGCACGCAAGGGCGTCATCGCAAGCGCCATACACCGCCACCATTGCGCACGCGCCCGAAACTGGCTGGCACTTGTTCTTTTCACAGTTGGAATTATTGACACTTTTGCAAGTCACGATCGTGGACAGATTGACTTTGCAGACGGGCGCCTTGCCGGACTTGTCGCAATAAAGCGTGCCGTTGCAAAGGTCACCGTCGTCCAACTTCCCGCAATCACTGTCCTCCACGCATTCGCACGCCGCTTTGACGCTCACGTCGCACACGCCGATGTCGCACCAGCCGCTGCCCGTGCACACTTGGTCGTCGCCGCATTGGTTGCCCTGGTGCGCCGGTTTCATGCCGCAACCGCCTGTTTTCGGGTCGCATTGGTTGGTCAGGCATTGCTCATCAAACGCTTTGGGGCAATTGGTAATCGTCGCCGGATTGACGTCGCATTTGTTGGTTTTTGGGTTGCAATACAAGGTACCGTTGCACAAATTGCCGTCCTCTTTGCTCGCGCAGTCGCTGTTCTTCTGGCATTCGCACAAGTTCTGCAGTGCCACGCAACTGCCGCTGCTGCACTGCGAATTAGGCGTGCACAAGTTGCCGTCATCGCAAGCCGTGCCGTCTTTGGGCAGTGAAATCTGTTCACAGACACCGCTTTTCTTGTTGCAAACCGTGGCCATGCAATCCGGGTCGTCGTCCGTGTCGCATTTTACGACTGTCACCGGATTCACAACGCATTTTTTGGCTTTGGTGTCGCAAAACAGGGTGCCGTTGCACGGATTGCCGTCTTCTTTCTTCAGGCAATCGGCGTCTTTTTCACATTCACAAGTATCGATTGCTGCGGCACATTGGCCCTTTTGGCAGCTTTCATTGGGTGTGCATTCGTTGCCATCGTCGCAGGCCTTGTTCTCGTTGACCGGCAAGTAGTAACACTTGCCTTCTTTGGGGCTGCACAAATTCTTGGAACAAGCTGTATTATCAACAGTTTGGCAAGTCACAACCGTCACCGGATTGACCACGCATTGTGAGATGCCTTTGTTGCAATACAAGCTGCCGTTGCACAAGTTGCCGTCTTCTTGGTCCTTGCAATCGCTGTCCTTTTTGCAATAGCACGTATTTGTGCCGCCCGCGCAGAGGCCAGATTCGCAAAAATCTCCCGCAGTACAACTGTCGCCGTCACTGCAGGGCGTGTTCGGCGGCGCGACGATCAATTTGCACTGTCCTGTCGAGGGGATACACGTATTCTTCTGGCATTGCCCGTCGTTTTCGCTGTTGCATACGACCAAAGACGCGGGGTTAACTTTGCATAGGTAAGGCGAGCCAGCGCTTTTGTCGCAGTACAAAATGCCGTTGCAGGCATTTCCATCCTCAAACTTACCGCAATCGCTATTGTTTTGGCATTGACAGATGTTGCCGCCGCCCTCGCATTTGCCGGTTAAACAGGTGTCGCCTTGGGTACACGGGTCGCCATCGTCGCAGGCAGTGCTAATGGCAACGGCCAAATTCACGCAGCCAGAAATGGGGTTGCAACTGTCTTTGGTGCAACTTGTCGCGTCTTCGCACTGCAACTGGCCGCTGCCGCTGCATTGGCCGCTAAAGCATTGGTCTTTTGTGGTGCACGCGTTGCCGTCGTCGCAGGCAGCCGCATCTGGGCGCGGCGCGTAGGCGCAGGTGCCTTTGGGTGTGCAAATCGGCAGTTGGCAGCCATTGGGGGCCGCGCAATCGGTCGCAGTGGTGCATTGAGGTGCGGCGACCGCGTCCGCGGCAGCGTCGTTGGCTGGCATGGCGTCCGGCGCGGGCGCTGCGTCGGTGGCCACCGGCCCAATATCATCTGCATTTACAATGCTATCGTTGGAATCGACGCCAACCCGCCATCGACCGGCGGTGCGATTTCGGCGTCGGCCGCGGCGTCATCGGCGGCAATCTCACTGGGTGCCGCGTCAGCGTCTGGCGGATTGGCGTCCGCGCCATCTGCTGCGGGATCTGCGCAACCCCACATTAAAACTAGCCAACACGCTATCGCTCCAAATCGAACACCCATCGTACTTCCCGCCTTGCACACAATTCTGCACAGATAGATTGCTCGATTCCGCGGCCGTTGGCAAGGCAAATCGATGCAACGGCGGTCAGCGAAAACTGGGCCCCAAGGACGTTTCTCGCTGTACTTCTGGGCCTTTACGTGAGGCTTGCGCCACCGCCCAACCGACGCTGACGCGCAGGCCGACCAAATGACCAAACAGGTCGCCATCCAGCACGCCAGCGACGGCGACCTCGGCTTCGACCAACCAGCCGCCCTCGCCCTCTGCGCGGCGCAGCCCGGTGCCAAAGGCCACCTCGACCGCTGGCCGCAACTTGGCCGGATGCCCCGCATTTGGATCAATGGTTTGGCCCCAAGAATCCATGTATTGCGCGTTGGGGTCAAGCGGTCCGTTCCAGACCAAAAGCGCTGACGCGCAAATGCGCAAATCTTCCTTGCGCCAACCTGCGCCCGCACCCACCGCCACAACCGCGCGGGATCCTTGGGCATGTAAACCGGTCTCGACAACCTGCCAGCCGCCGCCAAAGCGCAAGCTCAATTGCACATCGGCGTTGTTCTCAAAGGGCAGCCGCGCAAAGGCCCCGATGTCTCCGGCGTAGCCCAAACTGCCGCCGTTCAGACGTGAAGCCGTGATGCCGCCTAGGTATTCAACGGGGCGCTCCATCGCCGCGGTTTCGTGCGGCACGGCGATGAGGCAAACGACGAACAACATCAAGCGCTTCATGCCGTTGGCTCAGTCCGCGGCGGTCCACGCCACAGCGCGGCCGTCAGCACGCATGCCATCGCGACTTCGCTAAAGGCAAAAAGACACCAGAGCAAACTCGGCTTGCCGTCGACAAAAAGGGCGATCGAGCGCGCAAAAGGGGCCAGCCAGACCACAACCAGAAATACCCGCGCGTGCCGGCGCGAGGCGATGATTTCCGCCGCCCAAGCCCAAGTCATTAGCCCTACAGCCAATTCGCGGGCGTGTAGAAAGCGAAATTCAGACCCGAGCGTGGCCCGGGCCGTTGCGTCGTCCGCGACTGGAATTGCGATTAACCAATGCAACCAGCCGCTTGCGTAGGCGATGCCGGAAATGCCCCAGAGGATTAACACCAAGGCGTACAAATTCAGGGCTGGTTTGGCAAGCTTTTGCAACGTCAACTAGTCAATATGCAACGCTTTTTTCAGCGTATCTAAGCTCATGTCCGGCGGCGTGTATTCCGGATTCATGGTGCCGGTGAATCCGCCGGGGCCTGCCTGCACCCTGCCCTTGGCGCCGATCGACATTTCTGCCAGTTTGATTGGATCCGGAGATTTCTCGTAATTCCAGACCGTTTTCATGATCGAGAACAGGCCGACGTCGATGCCTACCTTCACTTTGGCAAAGAAGCTCAGGATCAGATTGAGCGCCGCGGTAAGCTTGGCTTCCACCGGCATGTCAAAACTCAAACCGTTGCGGTTACAGGTAATTGTCGGATCGGCCGACAGCGCCGCCTCCAAGTGCAGGTTGAGCGAGGCGCGCAAACCGGCTTCGACCGCGACAACCGCCGCCGAAATCTGAACAGATCCTTGAATATACGCGTTCAGATCGACGTACGCGCTAGAAGCCAGGTGACCGGTCACGCTCAGCGACGCGAACGACGGTTCCATCAAATCGCACTCACCGGCCAACACGATGTTGGAAATGGTCAGCGGCTTGATGCCGGCTTCGATGCCTAAACCGGCGCCAACCTTGACCTTTACCGTCGGAGGCGTGTAGACGACAAAGCTCAAATCGAGCAATGTGATGTCTTTCTTGTACGGGTCCGGCTTGAACAGCTCATAAGGTCCTGGAATCGTAACCGATCCCTTGATCTTGACATGCCCCTGTTCGTCCAAGGCGACGCCGGCCATGCCGCTTATCTTGTCGGAAATCTTGACATTGACTTGGCCTTCGCCGGTCAGCTTTTTGTCGCGCGAGTAGTTGACCTTGATCGTGCCGTCGACGCGATCATGCGGTTTGAAGTTGATTTC
Source organism: Klebsiella pneumoniae (assembly GCA_945889325.1). GTDB lineage: Bacteria > Myxococcota_A > UBA9042 > UBA9042 > UBA9042 > CAMDBH01. The sequence continues at coordinate 60,595 of CAMDBH010000012.1, read as the reverse complement.
GCCCTTGCCGTAGAAAATCGCTTCGCCGCCAACGTCTTCGTAGTTGACTTCGAATTTGCCTTTGCCGATTTTGCCGGCATCGATATCAGCCGATCCACTGGCACCGGTCAGTTTGTTGTCGGTGACGACTGCGGAAAGTTTGGCGTTTTCAATGGTCACAGGACCGCAGCGCCACGGTGCAATTTGCTCCAATTTGCCGCTGCCGCTGAAAAGTTCTTTCTCGACGTTGAGTTCGCCGGAAACCTTGCCCTTGGCAATGCCAGTGAGCTCGATTTCGACCATACCCGCAATCTGAGTGAGCTTTTGCCCATCGACCGCTGCGCTGACTTTACCACCGGTGATCTGGACTTTGCCGCCCGCAAGGCTCTTTTTCTCTGTCAGTTCAATGCTCGCCGAGCCTTTGATGTGGTCCATCGTCGAACCGGCGTCGATCGTGACGTTGCCCTTGCCCCAACCGTACACCGTGATGTCGACCTTGCCGCCGAAATCTTTGAGGCTGTTCGCTTGGAAATTCGCAATGATCTCGCCGCCGGAAAGTTCGGCAAAGCTGCCGATCTTCTTGGGCGTGGTCAATTTCAGGCCGGCCTGGCCATCAAAGCTGGTCAGCGTCGAGGCCTTGTCGATTTGGACCCAGCCGTTGCCAAAGTCTTTTACTTCGGCGTCAGCGCGGCCATAAATACTTTTAATCTCGTTGGCTTCTAAGTCAGCACCGATCTCCGCATGGGTCAAAGTTACGTGTTCGCCCAGCTTCTTGGGCTGCGACAACGTGATTTTGCCGGAACCACTGACGCTTTCAGTTGTCGACCCGTCCCTCACCGTCAATTCGCCGGTGCCCCAATCCTTGACGCCGACCCGCGCTGTGCCGCCAAAGTCCTTGAGTTTGCTGTTCTCAAAGTTGACCTTGACGTAACTGCCTTCCAAAATACTGACCGGCGAGACGATCAAGTGATCGTGGATCACGTTAAGCGAACCGCTGCCCGAAATCGAGTTGAGATCCTGCGCCTTGAAGTTCAGATTGCCCTTGAGCCATTCCTCGTAGCCGACGTCGACATTGCCGCGGAATTCAGTGACCGTGTTGGCCGCAAAGTCGACTTCCAGCGTGCTGCCTTGCGCGATCTCGATGGCATTGAATTTCTTCGCCGTTTCGACTGAAAGCACAGCCTTGCCGGAGATTTCATCCAGCGACGCCCCAGTACTTGCCGTGATGCTGCCTTTCAGCCATTTGTCATACATCAGGGCCAGTTGGCCCTCAATGTGGGTGACTTTGGTGCCGTCAAAATCCGCCGATGCGTTGCCGCCCTTGAGCAGTTCCACACCGCCGCCGAGGTTTTGTGTCTCCATCAAGCCGACTTGCGCATGGCCAGACACGGAATCGAGCGTCGAACTGCTCGCCACCGTCAAGCTACCTTCGACCTTCTTGTTCCACTCAAAATCGACCGTGCCTGAAATCGAGGTAATTGCCGACGCATCCATCACGCCCGTGACGCTGGAGCCTTCCTTCAGAGTAACGCCGCCACCAATTTCTTTGGCTTTCTTGACGCGCACGTGGGCTGTGCCCGACACCGTCTTCAGGTCGGATTCGCCACTGATAATCACAACGCCGTCGAGCCACTTGTCGTATTCGATCTTCACCTCGCCGCCAAAACCACTGACCGCGGACGCAGCGACGGTGACGTGGGCGTTGCTGTCTTTCTTGACAATCACGCCACCGCCGACCGGTTTGTCCTCAATGACATGCGCCGAGCCTTGGCCGCCGATGCTTTCAAGCGTGCTGCCGCTGCTGACGGTCAGGTTGCCTTCGACCCATTTCTGGTAACGCCAGTCGAGCATGCCGCTGACACCGCCAAGCGTGGAGTTCGCCACATCGACGGTAAGCTGTCCGCCCTCGCGCAGCGTAAAATCGCCAAAAGTCTGGTCGGTTTTGATTGCAAGCGTGGCTTTGCCGGTGATGGAGTCGGGCGTCGAATTGGTGTTAACGTTGATCGATCCGGCCAGCCAGTTGTCGTACTCGACCAAAAGCGTGCCGCCAAAGGTGGTTATGTCGGTGCCGGCAAAGCCGACTTCGGCGTTGCCACCCTTGAGCAGTTTGAACTTGCCGAACGTCTTTTCGTCGGTCAATTCCATTTTGGCTTTGCCGTTCATCTGCTTGAACGACGATCCAGCGTCGGCTTGCAGCGTGCCCAGCAGCCATTTGTCGTATTCGACGGCCAGCGTGCCATCAAACGTCGTGTTTTCAACGCCCGCGCCGGTGTCGAGTTGCAAGTTGAGGTTGCCGCCCTTTTGCGCGACAAACTTGCCATACGTCTGTTCTTCTTTGATCGACGCGCCGGCGCTGCCGGTGTACGGGCCGGTGATCGGTGTGCCATCGGGCACTTCGACGTAGCCGCCAAGCCAACTGTTGTAATCCCAGTCGACGCGGCCACCGAAGCTTTCCGGTTTAGAAGCAGCAACTTTGACGTTCAGGCGCCCGCCTTGCATCAACTTGACGCCTTTGACCGGCTCGGTATCCGCCAACAAGCGCGCCGTGGCCTCGCCCGTGATCGACGTAACTGGCGACTTCTGAATAGAAATTCGGCCGTCAAGCTGCGCCTTCGGGTTTTTGTATTCCCATTCGGCAATGCCCTCAATATCTGTGAAGGCGCTGTTGGCGAATTCGACTTTGATGTTGCCGCCTTGGAGCAAGCCAAATTCACCACCGCCGGGCGAATACGGTTCGAGCAGCGATGCACTCGCCGATCCGTTTATCGATTCCGGTGTAGAATTCACCAGATCGATAGCACCGGTCAGCCAGGTCTCGTACTGAAAACGGACCTTGCCGGACAACGATTTGAATTTGCCGCCGCCGACTTCCACTTGCACGCCGCTGCCATTGAGCAACTTGACGCCTTTGCCGAGATCCAAGTCATTGATTAGACGCGCGTCGCCCTTGCCTGAGACGCTGGCGAGATCCTGTTCGCCGTCGATTTCCAGCGAGCCTTCGACCAACTCGTTGTATTTCCAATTGACGTTGCCGCCCCATTTCTCAAGCGCATTGGCTTTGACTTCAACGTGAGCGCTGCCGCCGGGGGTCAGCTTAAAGCCGCCAACTAGCGGCTTGTCGCCGACGATGCTGGCTTCGGCCCTGCCGCTGATCGACTTCAAATCCGACGCGTTGACCGAAATGCCGCCTTGGGCCCAGCTTTGGTACTTCCACTTCAGATCCCCCGTGACGCCGCCGAATTGGCTTGCCGCCACGTCGACGCTGACACTTGTGCCTGGCTGGACGATAAACTCAGTGCCGCCAACGGCATACGGCGCAGCAAGCGTGGCCGTGGCCTTGCCGGTGATCGAGTCGGGGGTCGACGTCTTGGCAATGTCGATCGAGCCGTCGACTTTTAGCGCGTCTTCGTAGGTAAAGTAAGCCGTGCCGCCAAAGGTTGTTAGCTTAGATGCCGCGAGGTTGGCTTCGACCGATCCGCCCTCTTTGAGCGCGAATTTGCCGCCGACCGGCTGCGGTTTGATGACCGATGCAGTCGCTTTGCCAGTCAGCGAGTCCAGCTTGGATCCGTCGGCGACGTTGATCGTGCCCGCCAGCCATGACTGATACTGCCAGTTCAAATCGCCGCCAAAGCTATCGGGCAGCGATCCGACCATCTTCACGCGCAGTTCGCCGCCGCGGTTGAGCGTCACATCGCCGTATTGTTTGTCGGTTTTGAGCGCCGCCGTGCCGGTGCCATTTAGGCTGGAGAACGTCGATCCGGCATCGGCCGTCAATGTGCCGCCGAGCCATTTGTCGTATTCCCAAGTCAGATCAGCGGCAAACGGCGCATCGACCAGCGATTGCTGCGTGTCGAAGTCCAACGTCATGCTGCCACCCGCCTCGATGGTCATGGGCGCTTTGACTTCTTTGCGTTTTAGAATGCTTGCGGTCGCCTTGCCAGACAAATGGTCCAACGGCGATTCATTGAGCACGACCGATCCAGCGAGCCAGTCCTGATATTGCCATTCGACGTTGCCGCCGATGGTGGCCAATGTGCCGCCTTTGAGGTTGCCGGTGACCGAACCGCCCTTTTTCAGGGTGATTTCCTTGCCGACCGGTTTGTCCTCCGCGACCGATGCGGTGATGCTGCCGCTGACGGTTTCGATCTGGGCATAATCTGCAACAGAAACGCTACCTTTGAGCCAGGTATCGTAGATCCACATGAAGTCGCCGCCAACACCGTCGACCTTGGAATTGGTCACTTTGGCGCGCAACGCCCCGCCGCGCTGCAATTCCAGCTTGTCGCCGACCATTTTCTGCTCTTTGAGCGTGGCCGTGCCAGTGCCAGAAACATTCATATCCGCGCCGACATCGACGTGCAGTGAACCTTCCAGCCATTGCTGATACTGCCAACCGACATCGCCCGAGAACTTGGCAAACGTATTGTCAGCCAATTCAACGGTGGCCGTGCCGCCGCGCTTGAGCATGAATTCATCGCCCAGGTCTTTGATCTTCACAAGCGTCGCAGTCATGCTGCCGCTGACGGATTCCAGATTGGAATTCTGGATATGCAAGTTGCCTTCGATCCAGTCTTGGTATTCCACCGTGACGTCGCCATCGAACTGTTTGAGTTCGGTGCCGTCAAATTGCGCTTTGAATGTACCGCCTTCCTTGAGGCGAATGTCGTCACTCAAGCGTTTGTAGCTTGAAAGTGTGCCGGTGACCGCGCCCGTGATCTTGTCGGGCGTCGAAGAAGCGTCGGCTTCAATAGTGCCTTTCAACCAAGGATCGGCACCGTAGGTCCACTTGAGCAAGCCACCGAAATTCTTCACTTCATTGTTGGCGATCACCACAGTGGCATTGGAACCGACGTCGATGGTCAGTTCGCTCGCGCCGACTTGGTGCGGTTTTTCCACCACGCCCGTCGCCTTGCCGCTAACGCTTTTTTCCGTTGAGCCCGGATCGACGGTGATGGTGCCGTGCACCCACTGCTCGCCCGCGTCGTACATGTACTCGACCGCGCCGCCGAACGTCGTGATTTTGCTGGCCGCAATGTCGACTTCCAAATGCGATCCGCCCGCTTTGAGCAAAACTTCGCCCAACGGCATGTCTTTGATCAAATGAGCGCTGGCCTTGGCCGTGATGCTGTCAAAGCTGGATTTGCCGGCCACCGTCAGCGCGCCTTCGACCCACTTTTCACCGGCGCCGTATTTCCAATTGACGCTGCCGCCGAATTCCTTGATTTCACTATTGCCAACCGTAACTTGTAGCGATCCACCTTCTTGCAGTTCCAAATCGCTGCCTGCCGGACTGTGCGCAGTTTTGAGCGATGCCGTGGCCTCGCCTTTGATGTCGTCCTTGCTGCCACCAGCGACAGTCACTTTGCCTTGCAGCCAAGTGTCGTACAACCAATTGACATCGCCAGCGAATGTGCCAGGTTCGCTGTTGGCCATGGTCAGTGTCAGCGAACCGCCCGGTTGCAATTTCAGCAGGCTTGAACCGACTTGTTTTTCTTTGGCAATCGTCGCTGTGGCTGAACCGTTGATCTTGTCGAGCTTTGAGCCATCCGCAATCGTGACGTCGCCGGTCAACCATTTGTCGGTGTCATAGGCCCACAACACTTTGCCGCCAAACGAAGTCGGTTCGGCATTGGCCACTTGCACCGTCAGCGAACCGCCGGGCTGTAGCGTCAACGCGCCAAACTGCTGCTCCTTGCGAAGACTCGCCGTGCCGCTGCCGCTGGGGTTGTCGATCTTGGTGCCATCGGGCACCGTGATGTCGCCGCCCAACCAGCCACCGGGTCCATATTCCCACAGCATTTTGCCGCCGACGCCGTCCAAATTGCCGCCGACAATCTTCGCGTTGATGCCACTGCCGGGCATGAGCGCAAGGCCGGTCGAACCTACTGGCGTGCGCTTGGTCAGCTCCGCCGAGCCCGAGCCCGAAATCGCCGTCAGATCCGCATCGCCTTCAACGGTCAAATTGCCTTTCAGAAACGTCATATAGCGCCAGTCAACCGAGCCACTGATCTTCTTGAACTGGTTTTTAACCACACCTATCTTCAGGCTGGTGCCGCCGCGAATGTAAAGCTCTGAACCGCCGACCTTTTTGTCGCGGATAAGCGTAACCGTGGCGTCACCGGAAATTTCTGTAGGCGTCGATTCACCTTCCGGCACATCCACCACGCCGAGAAAATCCGTCGAAGTGAAGTTGAGTTTGCCCCACAGGTTGGTCACCGCGCTGTTTTTGATTTGCGCACCGACAGAAGATCCCGGCATCACCGTCATGTCGCCGAACTTGGGCGCTCCGATCGTGGTTGCCGAGGCTTTAGCGTTGATCTTCGGATCGTCGGGGTTGATCTGCGTGTCGACGGTCAGCTTGCCGCTAATAAAGCTGTCGTACAGGAATTGCAGATCGCCTGCCAACGTCGCCGTGTTGTTATTCGTCAAAGTTCCGGCCAGTTTACCGCCGGGCTGAATGGTAAATTTGTCCCACGACTGCGGCGCCACGACGGTGCCACCCACGGTTCCCGACAAGGAATTGTTCGTCGAACTGGCCGCGATGCCTAGTTTACCTTCAATAAACGGTTTGGCGCTGCGGTTGAAAGTGTAGTTGACGTCGCCGTGGATGCCGGTGAACACCGTGCCGTTGATCGTGCCGCCAACAGTGCCACCCAGCTGGATCTCCAAACTGGGCGGAAACTTGCGCGGCGACATGAGCGGGCCATCGACCGTGCCGACGTAGCTGCCCGCTTGGGCGTTGGCCAGCACGCCAGTGCCCTTCATGTGCCAAGTATCGCCGGCATTTGCTTGACCGTATTCGACATTGGCCGTGCCGCTGACGTCTTTGATCGAGGTCGCTTCGACCGTCAAAGTCAGGTCGCCGCCGGGATGCAATTTGACGGCCGTCATGTCGCTGCCAAAAGTCTTGCCGGCGCCGAAGACGCTGCCCTTTGCGGGACCTACCAGCTTGCCGGGCAGCGCGTCGGTGACGGTGATCGTCCCGTGCAGCCAGTCTTCAAAGTTGTAATTGGCCGTGCCAGACATGCTCGTGAACGTGCCGTCGGTCAACTTCGCTGTTAAATCACCGCCCTCCATCAACCAAAGGTGGCCCGGAACAATGTCGGTTTTCTTGAAGACCGTAGCCGGTCCCGTACCGCCAATTTTCTTGGGGTCCACGCCGCCTGCGTCTGTGACATTGCCCTTGATCCAACTGTCAAAACTCCAACTGACCGGCCCCGCAATGGTTTTGACGGTATTGTCGGTGATGTTGCCGGTCACGCCGCCGCCGGGTTGCAGCGTCGTTTTCAGGCCCGCCTTGAAGGTGTCGGTCAAAATGCTGCCGGTGTACTCGCCCGACACCATGGTGGTTGTGCTCGCCCCACCCAACTCCAACGTGCCGCCGATCCAGCCAGGCGCGTCGGCCGCTTTGGATTTCCAATTCACGTTGCCGAGGATCTTATCGATGTGCGAATTGGTCATCGTCGCGGTGATAGTGCCGCCTTGTTCAAGCGTTATCATGCTGCCGAGGTCATGAGGTGCCGACACCGACGCCGTCACTTCGCCGCTGATGTTTTTCAGGCCGCCGCCCGCTTCTGCCGACTGGCCCTTGACGGTGCCTTCGATCCAAAAATCCTTGCCGGCCTTGTACTTAAACGGAATCGTGCCGCTGATGCCGTCGGCCTTGTTGGCGGTGACTTTGATGTCGACAACGCCGCCTGCGATCAAAGTGAGTTCATCAGTCAGCGGCTTTTCGGCGCTCACAGCCCCAGTTAGCGTGCCATTGAAAATGGCCATACCCGATCCGGCGCCGATTGCGAACGTGCCTTTGACCCAATCGTCGACACTTGCGGCCACCGAACCGGTCATTTTGGTCGGCAGGCCCGCCGTGATCTCCGTCGCCGCCACGCTCGGCAACAGCGTGAACTTGGGCTGCATTTCTAGATCGTGGTCTTTTAGAATATTGGCATCGGTCTTGCCGCCGGGCGAGCGAAACTGCGCGTCCAGATCCAGCGTCAGTGCACCGCCCAACCAAGCCTCGGGCTTGCCGTATTCCCAATTGATTTTGGAGCCGGCGTCAAACGTTTTGACCGGCATGTTGGCGGCCATCGTAAATTTGACGTCGCCACCCTCCAAGATCTTGAAATCGCCGTTATCCCCGGGTGGCGTCGAGAGCAATGTGCCCGTCGCTTTGCCGGCCACGCCCATGGACATCGACGACCCGCCGCCGTTGACGGCCGTGACGGTACCTTTGAGCCACTTGTCATAGATCACATTGATATTGCCGTCGAATGTATCGAACTTGGAATCGATGAACTCGACGTTCATGGTACTGCCGATCTGAATTTCGGCGTTCTTCATTTCCTTGGCCGCAATGACTTCGCCCGCCGATTTGCCGGCCAAGTTGGAGAAATTCAACATCTTGCCGGCGACGGTCACGGAACCTTTGAGGAATTTGTCGTAAATGTAATCCAATTTGCCGCTGTATTCGGTGGGCTTGGATTGATCCAGCCGAACTTGGAGGGTACCTCCCGGTTGAATTTCGACTTTTTCATTGCCTGGCAATGCCTTGGGCGCAATGACGTTGGCGGCCATCGTGCCGTCGATCGACTCAATGGTCTGGCGCGGTTGCGCGATCGCGGCCTCGCCGGCCAGCCAGTCTTGGTACTGCCACTTCAGCGTGCCTTTGACGCCAGTAAAAATACCGTTTGCCATCACACCGGTCAGCGAACTGCCGGCTTTGCCCATCAATTCCGAACCGCCGGCCACTTTGCCAATCGGCATGTCCGCGTTGAGGTCTGCTTTGCCTTCCCCAGTAATCAAACCAAAATCTTTGAGCGGGTTGACCACGGTCACATCGCCGGAAAACTTGTCGTACTGCCAGGAAAATGCGCCCTTGAAATCTTCGAATTTGCTGTTCTTGAAGTTCAAGTCGAACGTTTTGCTCGCGTCGGCAAGCAAGGTCAACGGCTTGGTCAGCGGTTTGGCATCGCTCAAGGATGCGGTGGCGGTGCCGGTGATCGAGGTGAAATCTTTGGTAGCGTCAAACGACATGGTGCCTTCGACAAACGTCAAATAGCCCATCTTCATCTGGCCTTGGGCCTTGGTGACGACGTTGTCCTTCAAGTCCAGGTCGATCGAGCCCGAAAGGACTTTGATATCACCCCATTGCAATCCGGCGTTCAGGTTGGCTTTGGCGTTGCCGCTCAACTTTTGCACGTCGCTGCTGGCGGTCAGGTTCAATTGGCCGGTCGCGACGTCCTTGTAACCAAGATCGACCGATCCCGAGACAATTTCGACCTTCGTGCCCTGCACCTTGACGGTCATCGAACCCTTGGAGAACGTGACGTTGCCCTCGGTCTTGACGGCGACCAACTCGGCGGTTGCGGTTGCGTTGATGTTGTTGGCGTTTGTGCCTTCTTCCAAAACCGCAGTGCCCTTGAGGTAACCGCCGTGCTTGAAATCCACATTGCCCGACGTCGACGTCAATTCACTTTGCGCCACTTGAATCGTCAAGGCGCCGCCCGATACAGTCACGGCATCTTGCGTGATTGGTGCTTGCAGCTTGCCGCCCAACGTGAAATCGACCTTTTTCGTGTCGATATCGACGCCGCCGGTCCAATCGCCTTCAAACAGCGCATCGTAGACCGCTTTGCCGTTGCCATCCATCCGCGTCAACAGAGAATCAGCAATCGTTCCGGTGGTTACCGACGTAACCAATTTCACTTTGCCGAACACGCTGTTCGCGCCGGTGTAGGCCGCGGTACCTGAAATTTTTTCGGTTTCACTGTCCCACGTGATCTGCGCCTTGCCTGTGCCTTCGCCAAGCGCCGGAATCGTCAGATCCAAACTGCCAGACAGCGTTACCTTATCGTTATCCGTCAGTTGCCCGGTCAGCGCGCCCTTGGAGACTTCCGCCTTGCCCAATTTCTGCACGCTCTCATTTTGAATGGTCACCGCGCCGGATATTTTCTCATTAGCCAAGCCCGCCTTGAGCGTTCCCGCTGTAAAATCACCGACCTTAATCCCCAACGAGCCAGAACCCGTCGCCGCGCCGTCCGCCGCGACGTTGATTTCCATCGTGCCGCTGGTGAGCCAAGTTTTCAGCTTGGGGTTGTTCAGGTCAGAATAGCGGATCGTGCCCTTGCCGGTCACACCGGAAGCGCCAACCGTCGCGTCAATTTTGTAATCAATCAGCGATCCTACGGTGAGCGTGGCGTCCTTGAACGTCGACTTCATCACGCCGTTTTGGTCGATTTGCAGCGTCTGGTTCTGCGCCTTCATCGTGGTGCCGACGACCAAATCGCCGTGGGCAGTACCGCCCATGAATTTGCCGTCGTCCTTGTTGAACTTCATGATCGCGCTGCGTTCCAGCGTCAGGCCGGTGATGCCCATGGACGGCAACGTGACCGATTTGGACGTGGTGCCCAGCGTCATTTTCGGCAACATCACCGTAACGGTTTTGCCGCCAATGCTGACCTGCACCTTCTCAGGCATTTTGGCGTCGCCCGCAGCGGGCGCTGGGCCGTCGTTGCGGTACAGGGCCCGACGCTCATTTTCGTAACCGATGCCATCAATTTTCGCGCCTTGCAGCACGCGCTTGGCTGCTGTGCGCGCGGCTTTCTCCGATTTGTCGGTCGCCGACGATACGCCGGTCGCGCCGCGACTGGCCGCCTGCTCGCCGCCCATCTGCGCGACGTGCATCACTTCTTCGGCCAGCACTTGTTCGCGATCGCCTGCGGCCAACTTGTCCGCGCTCCCCATTACGATGTCGGCGCCTTGGGCAAAAGCCGTGGCGCCATGCAGGTCTGCGAGTTCTTCCGCGCGTTCGCCCGCGTGCAGGCGCACGTCGCCTAGCGACTGCCCTAGCGCTTGCTCCGCTTTGTCTTTGACGCCGCCCGCGAGCTTTTTGCCCTCGCCGAGCATCGACTTCACATTTTCGCCAGGATTCTTGCTGAGTTTACCTAACGCATCCGCACCTTTGTCCTTGGCTTCATCTACAGCCTTCTTGGCTGGATCGACCAAGCCTGCCACGGCTGCGCCGGCCGCATTTGCGCCCGCGACGCCCGCCGCACCCGCGGCACCGGCCGCCGCTTGCGCGCCGCCCGCGACGCCATTGGTCAAGCTGTCGACTTGCTTCTTGAGGGCCGCGGCCGCTGCAGCATCGTCCAGACTTGGATCTTGCCCAGAAGTATCACTAAGTTTGGCAATCGCATCGGTGCGATCGGCGTTGAGGCCGAGCGGTTCTTTCAGCGCATCGACCGCGGCGTTGTCTGCCGTCAAGCCAAGCACTTTTTCGCCCAATTCACTCGCCGCGACTCGGCCACCGAATTCATCCGCAATTTTGCCGGCAGCCGACACCGCGTCACCGACCGGACCGCCATCGGTGATGGCGGCCACACCGGCAACTGCCGGGACAGCGGCCAGCGCGACACCTGCGGCATCGCCCGCAGCGTCGACGTGAGCGTCCTTGGGTCCAGCAGCTTGGGGTGCGCTGCCACCGGGCGCTGCGACTTGGCCATCAGTGGCTTTGGGCGGCGCGACAACTTGCCCGTCGCCGGCACTTTTTCCGCCGACTACATCATTGGCGCCGGCGGGCGCGGTGCCCGGTGACGCGTCCGGCGCAGCCGCGACTGGGGCATTTTCCGCTTGAACGACACCTTGGGACGCGAGGACGGGGGCAGCTTCTTTGACACCTTCGGCCCCACCGCTGCCCGCTTTGGCCTCCGCGACTGCGGGTGCGGCAATTTTCGCTTCTGGCGCAGCAACTTGACCCGCGTTGGCCACAGGAGCAACCGCGGCACCGCCGGGCAATTCGACCGCACCCGAAGGCGCGGCGAGAGAGGGCGCGGCGGCGGCGGCCACGCTGACTTCCGGCACCGCGTCGACCTTGCCCGCAAGTTCGCCGGGCAGTGAAACCGCGGCAACGCTCTCCAATTTTACAGGCAATTCGGCAATGCCGGCTTCTTTAGCGGCCTTGCCGTCCGCGGTGGCGACCGCGATCGGTGCGACATCGCCGCCCTTGGCCTCGCCGCCGTCGGGGGCTTTGATATCACCTGCCGAATCACCGCTGTGCGCCGCGCCTGCGACTTTTTCCGGCTGCTTTTCTGGGGATTTTTCGGGTTCTTTGCCCGCTTTGCCTTCGGCCGCCGCATCGCCGGTTTTCACGGCTTCGGGCTTGCCTTCCGGCGATTTCGCGGGTTCAGCGCCAGCGGGTTCAGCGGGTCCGCCGTCTTTGGGGGCTTCAATGTTCAGTTGGGTGGGCGCGGGTGCTTCTTTCTTTTCAGCAGCTTCGGGCGATACCTGGACTTTGACCGGATCGGCCGCTTCGGTCGCCGATTTTTCGGCTGGTGCCGTGGCTGCAGGCGGCGATCCACCGGCCAGTGCAGCCCCCTGCGACGCCGGACCTGACACCGGAGGTTCGCTATATAAAGCTACTTTTTGAACTTCAACCTTGTCGCCACCCGGTTCTTTGCTCACAGCGACGTTGTTGGCGCCCAGCGTCGCAGGCGGTCCCTGCACATTCTTGGGCGACATGCCAGCCGCATCGCTTTTGGCATCCTTGGTATTGGCATTGCCTTCAGGGACTTTGGCGCCAGCGGCTTCAGGTTTCTTGTGGGCTTCCAATTCCGGAGAACCGGCAGGTAGCGCCTTTAACCGAGCCAATTCCTTCTGTTGTTCTGCAATTTGCGCCGGATCGTTTTCTGCCTTGTCAACGGCATCGTTTTTGGTGCCAGCAAGCGCAGGCGCGCCGCCGCCGAGCTCCGGCATATCTGGTCCGCGCGGCGCTGCTTCGGGTGCAGCCGCTTGTTCGTGTGGCTTTTTTGGTGCGCCCTGCGATTTTTCTTCGCCGCGGTTCAGCTTTGCCTTGTCGAACATGAACGCCTCGCTCGTAAGTGTCGCTCTTTTGCGTTTGCAGCGCTTTTTGGCCGCAGATGCTGCACGGCCATGCCGCGCCTTCTCGATGCTGGGATTTTGCGCTTTTTTGTACCGCTCGTCAGCGATAAGGCGCAGAACCCCGATGCTGTTTGTAGGGTCTACGACGCCTACACGCAAGCAGCAACGCCCAAGCGACAGCAAAATGTGGGGCCACTAGACCCTAGCCGTCTCAACTATGTTATCTTCACGCCGAAGTCGCCGGGGCAATGTGGCGAGTACGGATTTTCGCGATGAGAACAACTTCATTTATTTCAACAGTTTCCGCGCTAACCTCCCTTTTTCTGTTCACCGCATGCGGCGCAAGCCAAAAGGCCGCGGACGGCGTCGCTGAAGTGGACCCCGCCGTCGCGGCAGACGCATGGTTGGCCAAGGCGTTGGAACAGGCAAAAACCAAGAACACGTCGGTCGTTGCGGTCGTCCATGCCGATTGGTGCGGACCTTGTAATGAGTTGCAGCTGCGCGTGTTCGACACGCCCGGCGGTCGTGAGGTGCTCGCCAGCCAGATCGTGTTGCCGGTGGATTTTGAGGACCCGGTTGGCAGCGTCATCGCAGCGCGCTTGCGTGTGCTCGGCCTGCCCACGACGCTCGTGTTGCGTCCGGACGGAAGTTCGTTGAAAGAATACGCACGGATAGAGGGCTTTGATTCAGCCGAAGAATACCGCACGCAACTTTTGACGGCGCTTGAGCGCAAAACACCCGCAGTACAAGGCTGCAGCAACGCCGACGATCGACCGCTGGATGCCAGCCGTGAGGTCGCCATGCTGTTGCCCGATCTGGAATGTTCGGCGCAGCAATTGCTCAGCGATGCAGGCTCGGTCGCCGCAGATCGCCTGCGCGGCTTTTTCAACGATCACCAGTGGTATGCCAAGGCGGCGGCTTGGACCGTGCCAGATCGCAAACGCTTGCTCGACGTCGGGCGATCGCTGGGACGCTATGAGTCACGGGTCGCGCGTAAACAGGATCAATGCGCACAAGTCTTTGCTTCTATGGCGCAATGGCCGGCGATTGACGCCAAGGACGTGCCCGGCATGGTTTTTTGGCAGGCCCGCTGCCTGGCCAAGAACAGTCAGGGCGAACAAGCGATGAGCGTGCTCAACACGTACTTGTCCGCCGAGAAATTCAGCAATGCCGCCAAAGAGTTGGTAGCCGATCTGCTGGTGCATGAAAAACTTGAACCCGATCGCGCGCAAACGCTGCTGAGCGAAGTGACTGCCGCTAATCCCGATAATCATTGGGCATTTTATTTGTTGGGCGAATTGGCAACCCAGCGCGGCGATCGGGTGGCGGGACGCAAATATTTGGTCACCGCCAACCGCATCAAGCCCGGCGTTGCGCTTTACATGCGTCATTTGCGGCGTTTGCAAGGCGATGACGTGCCGAGCGCCGCCGTGCCGCAAAAATAGAGGCAGCGGCCCAATCAGCTGCTTCCTGGGGAGATAAAAATGCGAATAAGCATTGCATTCTTGGCGCTTACCTCGGTGTTGCTTTGCTCGACAGCCGCCAATGCCAGCGAAAAGAAAGTCACATTTGGCGACGACGTCGGCGATCCTTCGGGCGCTTTAACAATCGACGCCAGTAAAACTTTGCCCAAAGACACCATTTTGGCGGCGATGTTCCGCGCTGAACACCCGTTGCGGTTGAGCGGCGTCGACATCGCGTTTTGGGGCACATCGGGCGACGTAGAATTCCACGTCTGGCGCGACAACGGCGGCAACCAACCGGGCGCCCCAGAAGGACTTTTCACCAGCGCAGATGGTGCCGATCGCATTGCACCGCGGGTCATCACAGCCGGCGAAAAAGGCGCATTTGTCCACGTGGATCTGACAAAAGACGACCTCAACATCGCCGCGCAGGAAAATTTCTGGGTCGGCGTGCGGCTTTTGAGCGCCGGAAGCAACGTCGCCGTGGACAGCAGCAAAAACACCAGCGGGTCGAGCAACGGCATCTTGCAAACACCAGCGTCGGACAGCAAATGCTTCGATGGCTGCGGCATTCCTGGCAATTATGTGATCAAGGCGAGCGGCGTTTACGTCGATCCCCTGCCCGACACACGCTGGTTCGCCGACATCACGACCGCGTCGGGCATTATCGTCGGCGGCCGCATGTCGTGGGGCGACTGCGACGGCGATGGCGACGATGACTTGTTAATCGGTGGAAACAAACTGTTTCGCAACGATGGCGGCGGCAAATTCGTCGACATCACCCAAGGCGCGGGCCTAGACGGCTTGGGCGGTTCGGGCGGCTTGTGGGGCGATTACGACAACGACGGCTTGTTGGATATTTTTGTCTTCGGCGGCAAAGAGCATTTGATCCGCAACCTTGGTGGCATGAAGTTTCAAGAAGTCGCGCTTGGCAATTTTATCGAAGACCCAAAGCGCGATTACCCGACGGAGGCAGCCGCTTGGGTCGACTACGATTTGGATGGAAAACTCGACGTTTACACCGCAAATTATGAAGTTGTGCCTGCCGATGATCCCAATGCGCTCGGCATCTGCGATTGGCATTTCCTTTGGCATAACAATGGCGACGGCACTTTTACCGACGTCGCGGCCAAAGTCGGCATGCACACGACCAAGCAATGCGGACGCAGCGTGGCGCCTTTGGACTGGGACGGCGACGGCGACGGTGACATCTACGTCGGCAATTATCGCTTAGATCCCAATTACTTTTGGCGCAATGACCACCCTGACAACAAGTTCACGGACATTGCAAAAAAGAACGGCACCATCGGCAGGGGCGCCATGAAAGATTACGGCCATACCATCGGCGCAACCTGGGCAGATGCCGACAATGACGGCGATTTTGACTTGTTCGTCGCCAACTTGGCCCATCCGCGCTTTATCAACTTCAGCGATCGCTCGCAGTTTTACCAAAATCTTGGCCCAGAAAAGGATTGGGGTTTCCAAGAGATGCGCGAATCCACCGGCATCGGCTATTTGGAAACCCACAGCAACCCGAACTTCGCCGACATCGACAACGACGGCGATCTCGACGTGTCGTTGACCGCCGTTTACGTCGGACGCAAGGGACAAATCTGGCGAAATGATGGCAAAAATGCCGCGACGGGCTGGTTGCAGTTCAGCGACATCACTTACCCTTCAGGCTGGGTGGTCGACAATGGCTGGGGCAGCGCTTGGGCTGATTTTGACAACGACGGTGACTTGGATCAAGCGGTTAGCAACAAGATTTTCCGAAATGATTATAGTGATATTGCCCACAACAGTGGCCATTGGCTCAAGGTGACGCTGCACGGCGACGGTAAGGCGGTCAACAGCGCAGCAATCGGCGCATGGGCAACGGTCAAGTTGGCGGACGGTCAGGTGATGTCGCGATTGGTCAGCGGCGGCAGCGGTTTGGCATGCCAAGATTCACCCACCCTGCACTTCGGCTTGGGCAAAGCCACGGGAATTGAAGAAATGACCGTGCATTGGCCGGGGGCAGCGGCCGAAAAAGCCGGCCCCTTCGCCGCCAACCAAACTGTCACCTGGACCCGCGGAGCTGGCGCAAAAGGCAATTCGGCAAGCGATGTTGCGAGGGCGCCGGATGCAAGCAGCGCGGATAGCGCATTGGCTACGGACGCGGCGGGCGATACCGCCGATATCGCGGCTGCGCTGTCAGAGGCTCCAGCAAAATCGGGCGGTTGCTCGGCGGATCGCGTCCCGCAGGGGTCGATGCTGTGGCTGCTGAGCGCGGCGCTGGTTGTGGGCCTGCGAAGCAAACGCAAGAAAATTTAGATAGTTACTTTTTCTTGGGCGGTAACTGCGTCGAAATGTCCTTGCCGCCCAGCGGCGACGAGCGGTCGTTGCGCGATGGCAGCGGCGACGAGATGTCGTTGCGGCGGCCGAGCGGCGACGAAATGTCGCTGTTGCGGCCCAACGGGGACGAAATGTCGCTTTTGCGCCCAAGCGGCGACGACACGTCACCTTTGCCGCGCAAAAACTGAGCGATCACATCGGCACCGACCTCGGGTAAGCCTGGGGCCGCTTTGCTCGGGGCGGCGGACTGCACCTTTGCCAGATTGCCGGCCAACAAGCCGACGAGTTGGTCGGTAGCGTCGCGAATTTGTTCGCTTAATTCGGCGCGCAGCACTGTACACATTTTGGTCGTTTGGGTCGAATTAGCAGCGATCGCCGCGTGTAGTGCTTTGAAGTTAAAGCGCAAGGCCGCACTCGCCTCAACCGAAACGCACTGGGTTCGATGCGGCAACTTGGCCAGCAGCGCGTCGCCTCCGGCCGTCCGACCGACACCGATTTCGTGCATGCGGTGGTAGGCGCCGTTGGGGGCTTTGACGCGAAGTTCGAACGAACCCTGCAAAACAACGTACAAATACTGCCCTTCCTCGCCCGGAGCGAACGCAACAGTGCCCATGGCGCAGCGCACCACTTCGGCAAAATCGGCGAACCACTGCCGTTCGCGCGCATTCATTTCGGCAAAAAGCGGTGGCGTTTCAAGGAGACGCACAATTTCCCGCGCTGATCGCGGCAGGCGCTCCATGTGGTCGACAAAACCGGCTTTGCTCGGGGGCGCGGCCATCAATACCTCAGCGATGCGACGATTCAGCCCATGAATTTACAGCAAATGACGATCCAGACGCCCAACCGGACGCCGGTCAACTCAGTGAACCAAATTCTCGATTCGCCCTGGAAAGGTGACAAAAAGTACGCAGCCGCCGGTCGTACGCGGCTCCGACTCGCAGCCAGCGGCGACGTAGGTGTAACAGCCGCGACGCAACGCCACGCCACCGACAACGACATCGCCGTCGAGCACAAACATTTCAGCACCGCCGTGCATGATGTTGCGCGGATAGGTGGTGTTCGGGCACATGTGGATCATGACAGCGCCGGCTTTGGTTTCCGGATCGTAGCGGAGCGACTTGTACGACACGCCGCGGGTCGGCGCGCAACGCCATGGCAGGTCATCGGTATCGTGAATTTGAGCTAGGTTGTCCATCGTCTTTTGTCCTTCGGCTACAAGCGCCGATACAATTCTTAACAGTTTGGTCGACCGGTCAATTTGTGTCAACGACTGGGGGCCGGTAGATCGTCTCCGGCTATCGCCACCAGTTCAGCGCCTTGTGCCTTTTGTTGCAACAACAACAAGGGTGCAACGCGCGCGGGCGCTTCCGCGGTCAAGGGCGCATCCGCGCGTCGTTGGGCCAGCAGCGGCGGTAGTTTACCATAAATTTTAGCACCTTTGGCGTCGAGCGTTACGCTGTCGTAGCGGCTGCGAAAAAACTCCAAAACCCGCGCCCATTCGGTCGCCGGCAACCAACACGTTTGCATCGTCGACGTGGCTTTGCGCCGCTCGCAGCCGACGGGCACACGCCACGACAGGAGCAATTGCGGGTCTTCACAGAGCAAGCCGCCCGCGCATTGCGCCGAACCGCCGTCCGCGGCCGCAACGCGGGCGAGCGCACGCGGCGCGACCTTGGCCGGCGTCGGCGCGCACGACCACAACAATAGCCCACATAAGCAGAGGGTTCGGGTGAACATCATCAATCAATCCAACAAAAGATCCCAACCGGTGATCACGGCCGACGTCCGCGGCTGCGGCATTTCGCGCGAAATCGTCCCAACTGCGGCGGGCGGCGAACTGCCCTTGGGCGCCTGGTACGCGCTCTGCACGCCGCCGGGCACTGCCACCCCAAGTTCATATTTGGGTCTGGCGCCGCCTAGTTGGCCACCGGCGGCGATCACGCATTTTGTGTCGGCGGGTGGGCAAGTGCCTGAGCACGCGGGCACGGGCAATACGTCGACCGGCGAAGGCTTGTAGGATCCGATGTCGTTGAACAGCAAATTTGCTGAAATCGTTCCGGGTTTGGCAGGATTTTCAAACGCGCCCTGCAAGGTGGTCGGGTCGGACACGCTGACGGGCCGATCGTATTTCGCGCCATATAACCGCGCCTTGCCTGTCGAACAGGCACTGTCTTTGACCGTTGCGTACGTCGACCAATACGCGTTACCGCCAAAAATCAGCGGAGGTCCGACGAATCTTTCGTAATCGCTCAGAATTTTGACCCAGTTGCGATCGGCCGACACGCCGGAGATTTCGCCATTGCCAGCGACAACCACATGTTCTGACAGCGAATAGACAACACTGTGTCTCACATTGGACGTTTCCTCATCGACGCCGCCTGTCCCATAAACGACGCGCAAATTGCCGTCCGCCGACGTCGCCAAACTCGGTGCCGATAACACCGGAACCCGATTGGGTGAATCGAGTTCAAATTGCAAAGAGGCCGGAACGTCCTGTCCACCGCCGTACGCGTCAAAGAAAAAGCTCATTTTCCACAGCGCTGGATCGGGCGAAGACAGGTCAAGACGCCACAACATGCCTTTAGAATCGCCGACAAAGCAGCGGGTGGTGATTTGACCAGGCGCGCTGTTGTAGCAAGCCATGCTGCTCCACTGTTTTCCTAGCGTTTTTGTATCTGACATCGTGGCGGTGATGCCGTCCGTCTTCAAATCCGCCCCCGTGAAAATGCGCACGATGTCGCCGTTGCTCAGGTCGAGCACCATGACGCCGCGATCGCCGTTTCCTTCGGCCACTTTGGTCGGGTCGACCAAAACGCTGGCGTCGGCGGGCGGCTTGCCGTACGGGATGATCGCCACTGCGTGTTCCGCGTCATTGCCCCCAGGATGGTGATAAAACATGGAGGCGATCAGCGGCTTTGCCGTTGACCGGCCCATGCCGGCGAACTTCTTGGTATCCACACATGCGGGGCCCGCAACGCCGCCGACGCTTGCGGCACCGTAGCAGTGCCTTGCTGGCGTAATTTCCCATAATAACCGCGGATCTTCGGGCGCCGTCACGTCCAACGCGATGTAGCCAGAACCGCCTTCGCCCGCACCAGCAAGCACGACTGCACGCCAGTTTTTCGCGGCCGCAGCCGTCGCTGCCGAATCGCGTTCAAGGAGAACGTGGGCGGCGACAACCGCACCGCCGAGAAAAGACGCGTCGGCAATGGTCACAAGCCCCAACGCTGGCAGGCGTTTGAGGTTGAATTTAGGCATAAAAGCCCACAGTTCGTCGCCGGCTGCCTGATCATTGGAGGTCTTGATCTTGGGGTTGGCGTCGGTGCGAAAGGCATGGAGCAAACCGTCGTGGGTCGCCGCGAACAGCAGGGTCGGCCGCAGCGCTGAACCGGGCGGATTGTCGACGCTATAGTTGGCATTGCTCGGCGTATTCGCTTTGGCGTAGGACAAGAACGACGGATCGCGCAAACCCAGACGGTCAGCGGGATCGAGCACCGCGGGCTGGGCATGACCCGGCGCGCCGAGCGGCACCAATTGCCGACAAGTCCCCTTCTTGCCGAGCAGCGTATCGAAAATGTGGTCGCGGTAGTTGTCGCGTTGGCTGTCGATCGACAGGTCAAAAGCCACACCCGCAGGACAACTGCCGTCCGCCTGCGGCAACAGCTGTGCGCCTGTTCCGGCGTTGTTGATCGCGAGGTCATCGGCAGAAACGTTGGTGCCATCAAGTGTTACCCGCACGCCGCCTTTTTGGGTAAATATTTTTCGCGGCAACGACCGCGCCACCAATCGGTCAGAGTAATTTAAGATGTCACACACTTGGGCTCTATTGGGTGAGACCTGCGATTTGCACGAGGCGTCGCAGCGAAAGATGCGCTGTTCAAGAACGCCACTGGTTGCAAAAGGTGCGCTGGCGTCGAAATTGCTCAAGGCGTCAAAGCCGTGCTGCACGTCGCTGACCAAACCGGTGGCATAGCTAAACGTTGGCCGTGTCAACGCTTCACCCGCAGAAGCACTAGCGTTTATGGTCGCTTTTAGTGCCGCCTGGACTTGGGAAGCCGAGACGACCGGCGTTGCCGCAAGAGTGCCACCCGCGACCGCCAAATCATTAAGAAATTGCAAATCCGCCGCGCTCGGTCCCGCTGAACTGCCGTCGCTCGGATGGCCGACAGCGAACACAAATACTTTAATATCTTGGGCATAGAGCTTTGCGGCGGCTTGAATGGCCGCAATCCGGCCATCGGCGGCACCGGAATACAGATTTGCGCCGCCATCTGTGAACACAGCGACAAGTTTGGTGCGACAGGCCAAGTACGGATCGCCGAACGCTGGATCTTCGGCCGCCGTCTTGAAATGGTTGTCCATATATTTGCCTGGACCGATATAATCCACCACATCTTCAAGCTGTTGGCCCAGGGTCGTCGGGCCGTTGGGCCGAATGCCGGTCAGCGCGCTGTGGATGGCCGTGTATGTCGCTAAGATCGCTTTCTTGTTGTCCAAATTCGTGATCGGCACGCTCGTGCTGTCCACAGCGTAGGGATCGGCGATTCCGGTGTTTGCATCGCCCCACATCGACGCCAATTTGCTGCCGAACGAAAATCCGCCTTTTGCGTCGACGGCGGTCGACAATGCGTGATCGGCGTCTAGTAGCGCAAATTTACAAGAACTTTTGAAGATATCCAACAACCCGTCGCTGTTGGGGTTGTCGCCCACCACACCCAGCCCGTCGACGCCAAGCGCGATCGAGTGCTTGCTCGGTCCTTCACCGGGACAATCGATGCCAACGTTGACTTTTAGCACCGGAATCGCCGCAACGGCACTTGCACCGCTCCATTGAACGACTTGGTTGGTGGCTGTGCCGGTGACGCTTTGGCAAGCCGCATCCAAATGACTGCTCGCAGGCACGATCGCCAAATACACCGGAGCTGTGCCGGCTTTTGCGTTGGCGATGGCGATGTCTTGCAATTTTTTGGCCCCGTCCACGCTGATCCCAAACACGGTAGTGCCTGCGGCATTGATGACCGTCGGCCCCGAGAGGGCAATTTGTCCGTCGGTGCTCACACTGCACGCGACCTCTTTGGGCGGGTCGTAGTCGGGATTTTTGGTCATCAAAACCAATTGTCCCAACATGCCCGCATCCTTGCCCAGCGCCGAGGTCTGCAAACTCAACCCAGCGCCACCCCAAGTGCCACCTGTCGGAATGGAAGCTAAATCCAGACGAATCCAGGGAATTTTTCGCGTGGCCAGTTGCGAAGTGTCGACCAGATTCAATTCGTCACCGTAGGTAACGCCGGCTGCGGAAACCGTCCCGCTGTTCTTGTCGGCCGGTTGCCCCGATTGCGGATTCACTGCGTAGCTCTGGCCCAGCGACATGGCAACGCCCGGAATACATTGCAGATTACCGAAGAGTTGTTTCGGCGGCGCGATCGCTTCAGGCATTGCCGGTAAATCTTCATATTTGCACTGGAATGCCGAGAACGAGCCGCCGATGATTTCGCGCACGACGTTCCAGCGCGATTTTTCATCCGGAAGCGCTTTGTCCACGGAACCGCAAATGGGCAATTTGTCTGCGCCGACCCGATATTGCATCGATTGCGACGAGTCGACCACGAGCAAAATCTCCGGCATCGCGTTGCTGCCCGCCCAAGCGGACGACGGCGCAATCAATGAAGAAATGGCCGAGACGACGGCGATGTATTTGAACGTATCATCGATCACGCGGACCTCCGCTCAAACCGGTTGGCAAATCGCTCATTGACCACAAACCATCGGGCCGAC
Organism: Klebsiella pneumoniae; assembly: GCA_945889325.1. GTDB lineage: Bacteria > Myxococcota_A > UBA9042 > UBA9042 > UBA9042 > CAMDBH01. The sequence continues at coordinate 38,168 of CAMDBH010000012.1, read as the reverse complement.
GGTCACTTGTGCGACGATCGCCTGTTGACCCGACAACATTACTTCAGAAAGCGTTCCAGGAGTCGCAGTGCCCAATTGCGACGTGGTTGTCATGCGGTACGTTTTAAAGCAGTACTGACCTGCATCGTAACCGGGCACAGCCGCAGACATATCGGGCGGATCCACTTTGGTCAGAAAACTCGCTTCGCCTAGCGTCGCCAATTCGACGCCAAAAGAGCCGCCTTTTTCCAGATTCAACATTGCCGTACCCATATCGGCCATGGTCAGTTGATAGTTTTTCGCGGCGACATAATCTTCAAATCCGGCCTGCATCTGCGCAGCTAGACCCACCGACGCGATGGTGCCGGCCTCGCTCAACTGCATCGCCGCCAGTTCGATGCGCTGCGCGCCACCTTCGCGCAAATCCATCGCAGTGCGCATCACTGCGGCGCTGCCGAGCATCGACAGCATCGTGAGCATCAGCATGGTCATGATAAGCACCATGCCACGTTGGCTTTTGTCCTGCTCCGGCCCTTCCGCCCATGTCTGTTCCAATGGCAGCGACATCGGTAACTCCTACAAATTGCGTGAGGTCATTGTGGGCATCGTCACGCGGGTCGCAACGGTCGAAACCGGATAGGCGCCGCGGCCATCGTCGGCCACTTTCCAAGTCATTAACGGCCCATACAGAAATTGTCGCTGCTGGTGAACCAGATTTTTGTCCGCCCACTCCGACCGCAGGCTGACTTTGACCGTAAGAAAGCGCAACGACTCTGGTTTGGCGCCGTTATTGGTGCCCAGAACGCCGCCGCCGTTCTTTTGCACGACGTCGTCAAGCAGCGGTACCAACAACGGCTGAAGCACATCCGGTGACGGATCACTGTCAAAGAACAGATCGTACATGGCCAAGTCTACGGCATTTTCGGCAAGGATCGTCTGTTTTTTTAGCGTAGCGCCGTCCAGACCCAAGTTTTCGCGCACCAGCAAACCTCGCTCTACGGCCCCGTTTTTGCTCGTTACCGCGCCCGGACGCGAATCCGCAATAATTCGGTAGCGCACAAAATTTTGCACGTCGATTTTGTAGTTCTGGCCGAACCCTTGATAGCCGCAGGCCTGTCCTGGGCCCATTTTTGGAATCGGCGCGCTGACGGTGACTGAGTGATCGCCCGCCGAACTGCTGACGATGGAAAGATACATCATTTTGCCGTCGACGCCGGTAATACGCAGGTAACGATCGGTGCTGAAATACTGATCCATCACATCTTGAGTGGCCGGCAAAGTCCCGTCGTCAAAGAGGAAAACTTTGTCAGCATCCATGGAGGCCGTTTTAAACCGCTGCTTGATATCAAGGCTGCCGAAAAGCGTCATCGCCGCCGGGCGCACGTTGGGATTCAAGATCGGGTCGTTGACATAACCGTCTTCAATACTTACGGTAATCGCACGCAACGGCACATCTGGTTTCAAGCAAACCATCGGATCGACCAGGCTGTTTGGCGTGGCGTTGGAGCCGAGAGAGGCCAGGTCGCGGCGCAAATGTTCAATAACAAAGCGAGCTTCGCGGTTGGTGTCGATCAATTGGTTTTGGCTTTGCAGCACATCGCCTTGGTGGACAAACATCGTGACCGTGGCCATGAACATGATCGAAGCCATGGTCATGGACATCAGCAATTCTATGAGATTAAAGCCGCGTTCACCGCGAACAGGCTTCCGATCAGCACGCTTGGTCAGGGGCGCGATCGGACCAAGCGGGGTTGCCGCTGGGCGGGGTGGTAAACTTTGGCGATCATTGAACATAGACATTCTTGCTCACCATCGCTGGCAAAGTGATCGACCCGACATTTCCAATATCATTGGACATTTCCGAAGGACACGCGATGTATTTTTCCACCGGCACGTGCGGACGTTGCCAGCTGACGCGGACTTCCGCGCGTATTAGCTCGGGTGTAATCCAAGTCAGACGCCAGTGCGCGCAGTAGCGGGTTCCGCGATCCTGTGGAGATTCTAGAATCATCCCCGGATCATAGACGCCGTTCGCGCCAAAGCTGACCCTCTTGTCGTTGGCCAAGTCCTGACCCAATTCCGTCATCCACGGCGTCGCTTCGCCGGCGGTCGCTGGCATCGGCAAATGACCGATATACCGCGGCGCCCGTTTGGCAATATCGTCGTCGATCCACATCGTTGATTCGGCACGAATGGTCGCCAACAGGTGTTGAGCCAGTTGTTGCGCCATCAGGGCATCACGGCGTTCGTTGTTGCCGCGGACCGCACTGACCATCATGTTAAGACTGGCAAAAAGTCCAACCAGCGCCACCGACGCGCCGATCAGCAGTTCGACCAGCGTAAAGCCGCGCGATGCCCGCGCGGGCGCAAGGCGCGTGCGCAGAAATGTGCGCGCCCGCTGAGCAAGGTGTCTCAAGCCGATCATCCGCCACCGCCTTGTAACGCGGCCAACGGTTTGCCAAATGTTACACGCGCGGTGCCGTTGTAACCCACAGATACTTGTAGCGCTGTTCCCGCTACTTCGCCGCTGTTGGACCGCCGCAATTCCACGATCACGTCACCCGCGCCGAGCAAACTGCCAATCGGTGGGCTAAAGGGCAGCGCGGTGTCGGCGCGCAACAGGCGGCCGTCGGGCTTGAAACAAAGCACCGACGTCGACGCAGCCAGTTCTGCCGGCGCATAGGCAGTCACAACCACAACTGGGGATCCCGCGGGATTTGTGGCCGAATAATCAGCGCTATAAACGACCTTGCCGCCGACGATGCTCGAACACGACGTCCCGGATCCGCGTATGACGGAAAATTTTAGGCCGACGCCACCATTTTGGTTGCCGAGCGACACGCCATAGACGCGGCGGTTCGAAGCGGCTTGGGACCTAGCCAAATTGACTCCGAATACAAGATCATCGGCCGCCGTTCGCACGTTGTACTGCCGCATCACGCTGGCGATACCCGGCACCGCCAAACCCGCCAATACGGCCAAGATTGCCAAACCAACCATCAATTCAATAAGCGTACTGCCGCGTTGTGACGTCGGTGCCAAATGCCGTGAAATCGCTGGCGATCGCCCGTAGGAACGCGTCGGAATCGATTGATTTGGAGTTGCTCCGCAATGCATGGTCAGATTCTCTCGCACCTTGGTCGTCGCCGACCCGCCCATAGTACATGTAAGCAAGGCGCGTGCCATCCGCCTCTTGGCAGCAAGTGGTTGCTTTGTCGACAAAGTATTGAAGATGGCGCAGTTAAAGTGCGCAATGTTTGCGCACTTTGACGGCAACGTGCGCGGTTCACGGCGTCTCGCCACGCCACAAGTCCGTTAGTGCTTCGCGCTCGCGCACAACGCGAAAGTTGTCGCGGTGGACCAAAACTTCCGCCGCACGCGGCCGGCTGTTGTAGTTGGAAGCCATAGAAAAGCCGTACGCACCCGCAGACATGACGGCCACCAATTCTCCCGTGTCCAAACAAGGCATCGCGCGATCTTGGGCGAGAAAATCGCCGGACTCACACACAGGCCCAACGACATCAACAACGGTATCCCCGCGATTTTCATCGTGAACAACGGGGATAATTTGATGCCATGCATCGTAGAGCGCTGGCCGCAGCAAATCGTTCATCGCAGCATCGACAATGACAAAAGCCTTGGCGCCGTTGTGTTTGTTGCCGAGTACTCTGGTTAGTAAAATACCAGCATTACCGGCGATAACGCGGCCTGGCTCGACCAACAAATGCAGGCCGCTTTGGCCGACCATGGCCGCAACGCGGTCACCTAAATCCGCTGGAAGTGCAGGTGTTTCATTGCGGTACGCGATACCGAGGCCGCCACCGATATCCAGATGTTGCAGCACAATGCCGTCGCGCTTGAGTTCGTCGGCAAGCGCGATCACTTTTGCAACCGCTTCAACCATTGGTTCTATTTGGAGAATTTGGCTTCCGATGTGGCTGTCGATGCCAATGACCTGCAGATGGCGGCTGCGCGCGGCAACCCGATACAACGCGGCAGCGGCGGCGATTGGAACGCCAAATTTTGAAGATTTCAGGCCGGTTGCGATGTACTTGTGGGTTTGTGCATCCACTTCTGGATTGACGCGTATGCTGATAGGCGCCCGCACGCCGAGCGCCGCAGCGACGGCCTCAATGCGCTCAAGTTCCTCCGGCGACTCGATATTAAGACACATGATGCCGGCTTGGAGCGCTGCGGCGATCTCGTCATCTCGCTTGCCGACACCGGAGAAAACAGTTTTGGCCGGATCGCCACCCGCCGCGATGACCCTGCGCAATTCTCCAATGGAGACGATATCGAAACCCGAACCGAGTTCGGCCAGCAGATGCAAGACCGCGAGATTGCTATTGGCTTTTACGGCGAAACAAATCGTATGCGGCACGTTGCGCAGCGAATCGTCGACCACGCGGTAGTGCCGCGTAAGCGTTGCTGTCGAATAAACATAAGTAGGCGTGCCTACTTGTGCGGCAATCTGCGCAAGCGGCACGCCCTCGGCGAACAAGGCGCCGTCGCGGTACTCAAAGTGATGCATTATCGGCCCACGCTCAAAACATCAGCCCGACAACGCCAGTCAACCGCCAAGCATTTTCAGCGATTTTAGCCCACGGACTGTCGGCGATTTTCGGCGCCGTCGCGCCGTGCCAGCCTTCCGTCAGGTTCAATGCGTCGCCAGTAATCGCGTACGCGAAGTTGATCGACACATGGTACAGGTCGCGCTGCCCCATAAACGCTTTCAAACCAAGCTCTTCGCCCAATCCGTAGGCGTTGCCCGGTGTGCCTTCTTTGACCATCGCTCGCGCGTACATTGCAGACACGTCCACGCCCAAAAGCTGAGGAGATGTAAAGGGATACGCGTTGAGGCTGAAAGTCGGCTTGATGTAAATCGCGTTGGTGACCGAGCCGATGATCTCACGGAAGAGCAGAGAATCGACGCGGTAATTCTTGTTGAACTTGAAACCGGTGATCTGCTGGTTCGGTTTGCCGTCAATCGTAGCGAGGTTGCAGGTGCCATCGCCATAAACACCAAAACAGTTGGTATCATCACCACTTGCAGCGCCAATGTCGAGATAGACCCCGATGCCCTCATCCTGATAGGCCGCTTTGATCGCGCCACCCCAAAGTTGGATATCGCGCACGATCGGCACATTGCCGGGAACGCTGTTGGCATCGCCGATCTTGCCGCGAACAAGGCTAAATTCACCTTCAATAACAATGCGTTTTCTTGGAAAAAGGTATTGCTCGTAGCGCCCCCACACGTCGGCGATCGCGGCCCAAGCATTGCGCGGCACAAAGGTGAAACCGATGGATTTCTTTTGATCGTTGATGTCGTCCAAACTCAGCGTCGACGGAGCCACGGTGCCCTGAGAATCGCTGTCCTGCTTGCGATAAACGCCGTAAATCCCCCAGTCGAACACGCCTTTGGCTTCATCTATCAGCAACTTGCGTCGTGCAATCGCGTCGTCGGCGCTGATCGGCTTTTGAAAAAGCGCAAATCCCCACTGGTTGACGTCATCTTGGCGATCTAGGTCGCGGATTTGGCCATCGACGCGGGTTGGGTCGTATCCGACGACGCCAGCTGAAGCGAAGTCCCAAAAAAGACTGACGTAAGTGCCGTATGCCTTGGTAACAAACGCCAGGCGATCGGCGTAGCTGCCAAAGTCGCCGTCCAAACCGTTGCCCGCCGAAGGGCGGCGCGGTCCGCCAAAATATTCAGTAGGTCTAGAGCCTTCCCAGCCGTCGCCACCGCCGCCATTGGCCAGAATGCCCAAACCCCACTGCGAAGCTTGGCGGCCGATGCGGAACAAGCCGATCGCCGTTTTCCATTCGCCGTACGCTTCTTTGATCGCGATCGCGCCGGGTTTGGTGCTTGTGGCAAAGGCCACCAACGGCACATCGGGCCGGGCTTGGTAGCCGGCGTAGTCCGGCGCAGCCCCGAAAACATGATTGTCGAGCAAATCCATGGTCGTAACGATGCGAATGCTATCTGATAGATGTAGAGTCGGCATGAGCCGGACCCGCATATTGGCACCGGAAATCATCGACTCATCGCGGCTGTTGCCGACTTGCGACGCGTAGTCTCCGGCGTTGTTTTTGGGCCAGCGCGACAGGGGTGGAAGGATCGAACTCGTTGTGACTACGGGAATTTGCGGCAAAGAGCTAGCAACCGCCATGCCCAAATGGCCGTTGCCGATCATGTCCGGCCGAAAGCGAAAATAGCCGTGATATTCAACAAACGGAAACCGCGGTTCGGGCGGCGGCGCGGGTACTTGGACAGCCTCGCCTTTGTCGTTGGCGTCGTCCATTTGTTGCAACAGCGATCCAGATTTCTTTTCTGGTTCCGCCGGTTTTGCGTCGGCAGCCTTGGGCGTCTCGGCGGCCGCGTCGGGGGCTTTTTCAGCGGCCGCAGGCGTCTCGGGGGCAGGTGTCGGCTCGTCCGCGCGGGCGTGGCGAGGCAGCGCAAGGGAAAGCATTGCAGTCAACACAATGAAAATCAAGTATTTATCGAACATTTTTCGCGCATCCGCGCGCCCAGAAGCGGTCGCGATCGCGCCGACGCGTTGAAAGTTGGCCTGCGAGTCTGCCACGATGTTTCTCCTCAAAATCCACCGGTGTCGCAGTTGCTGCGCACCCATTGAAACGGTGGAGTTTGGCTGCGTCCGACCTGCCCCGTCAACCACTTGGCTGCCGAAGGTAACGGCGTCAACAACGGGCGCCAAGCCCACAGCGCCGTGGCACCACAGCTTGTGCATGAGTCAACCACTTGAACGTCCAATGATTTACCTTGACCACAACGCGACGACGCCCCTCGATCCGGCGGTGCTCGCTGTCGTGCAGAAGACGCTCGGCGCCGAATTCGGAAATCCGTCATCTGTTCATCGACTTGGACAGCGCGCACGCAAATTGGTCGACACGGCCCGCCAACAAGTCGCGGCGTATTTGGATGCTCACCCGAGCGAAATCACGTTCACGAGCGGCGCCACTGAAGCAAATATTCTTGCCTGGCGCGGTGTTATCCATGCTGCCGCAACGCCCACGACGGCGGTTACCTCTACTGTTGAGCATCCGTCGGTGCTCGCTGTCGCCGCAAGACTTCAAGCACAAGGCCATCAGATACAGCGAATTGGCGTTGATCAGACCGGCCGCCTCGACTTGCAGCGACTGCGCACGGTTTTGGCAGAGCACCCGTGCAAATTCGCAAGTTTTCAAAGTGTTAACAATGAGCTAGGCACAATTCATCCGATCGCACAAATTGCCGAAATGTGCCGGCAACACGCCACCCTTCTGCACTGCGACGCGACGCAAGCCATGGGCAAGATCGCTGTGAGCCCAAAGCATTTGTCTGTAGATTTGCTAAGTTTTTCCGGACATAAGTTCGGCGCGCTGGCCGGAGCTGGTGTGCTCTGGGTACGGCGCGGTGTAGCCGTGCAGCCGCAGGCACCGGGGCACCAGGAAAGTGGCGCGCGCGCAGGTACGGAAAATGTCGTGGGTATCGTGGCGTTGGGCCACGCCTGCACGTTGTTGCAACAACGCTTAAGCAGCGTCGGCCGCACCCGCGCATTGCGCGATTTGCTGTGGCAACACCTTGGCAATATAGATGAAGTGTACCGCAACGGCGATGTCGATAGCCGGTACGAAGTCGGCAACACCCTCAATGTCGCCTTTGGCGACGTCGACGCGGCTACCCTGCTGATGGCGCTTGATCTGGAAGGCATCGCTGTATCGGCCGGGTCCGCTTGCTCGTCGGGTTCATTGGAGCCGTCGCACGTGATCACGGCGTTGGGCCAAGATCGCGATCGGGCGCGCCGAGCCGTGCGGTTTTCCCTCGGTCCAGAAAATTCGACCGCCGAAATCGAACGCGTGGCCTTGCTGGTGCCGCAAATTGTGGCGCGCATCCGTGCCGCGCGGCGCTTCGGTGCCGCGATCCGGTCGCTGGCCGCAGAATAAACCCTGCATTTGCCGTGTTGAAAATAGGCAATAGACGCCGAGCGCGCGGCAGCGTATGCTGTTGTTTTTGCACCGCGCTGCGCGCAATTTGCGCCAGCCGCAGACAATTTGCCAACTTGTGGCCACCAACCATGTTTTTGCTGAGTGTTTGATGCCCGACAGCGCGAGCGCACCTGATCACGACAGCCACACGATCGCGGCGACCGTCCGCGCCGACCTGCGCCTGCCCGCGGGGGCCCGCGTCGCGGTCGCCATGAGCGGCGGTGTGGACTCCAGCGTGGTCGCCGCATTGCTGGTGGAAGCCGGTTACGACGTTTTTGGTCTGACTGCGCGGCTTTACGACGTTGATCTGACCGAGGCCGCGGCGCGCAAGGCCGGCACCTGCTGCGCGCCGGAAGACGCGCGCGATGCACGCAACGTCGCCCAGCAACTGGGCATTTCTCACTACGTGCTGGACGAGCGCGAGGCTTTTCACGCTGCCGTTATCGCGCCGTTTGTCGCATCGTACCAAGCAGGTGAGACGCCCAATCCTTGTGTGGAATGCAACCGCTCGCTGAAGTTTGATGCCTTGGTTGAACGGGCACTTGCGCTCGGCGCAGTCGCGTTGGCCACGGGTCACTATGCGCGTTTGGACGTAGACATCGCAGGCGATGCGCAGCTGTCCCGCGGTGTCGATGTCGCTAAAGATCAAGCCTATTTCCTGTATCCAATGCCGCAAGCGGTGGCGCGCCTGCTGCGTTTTCCGTTGGGCGGCTTGACCAAGAATGAAGTGCGCGCTCATGCGGCGCGTCTTGGCGTGGCCACAGCGAATAAAGCAGAATCAATGGATATCTGCTTTGTCGGCAACAAATCAGCCCAAGTTTATGTTCACCAAACGGCAGGCAACAAGGCAGGTCAAGTCGTCGATTTGGCGGGCACGTCCCTAGCACAACATCATGGTATTGCTGGGTTTGCTGTGGGCCAGCGCCACGGCCTCGGTCTTCCGGCCTCGCGCCCGGATGAACCAGTTCGCTACGTGATCGACAAGCGGCGCGACGGCACTGTCGTTGTCGGCAGCCATGAGGATTTGCGCGCCCGCAGTCTGGTTCTGCGCAAAAGCAATTGGATAAGCGGGCAAATTCCTGAAATTGGTAAGCATTATTCTGTGCAGGTGCGTCATCGCGGCAAAGCCGTTGCCGCTCGCGTTTCAGCGATTTCCGCGGCGGGCGATGGCGCAACCGTTGAAATTCTAGGCGATCTCTTTGCTGCTGGGCGTGGGCAATCGGCCGTGTTGTTTGACGGCGATCGCGTGCTCGGCGGCGGCATTCTGGCGGAGGTCTCGTGAGCGACGATCCAAGCCAATTGCGCAATATTGAGCCCGAACTTGTTTGCAGCGTCTTGACCGCGCCGGCCAACCCGCCGCCGATGACGCACCGCGAGCGCCGCGCGTCGCGCCCCGCCATTCCCGTTCACGACCACGTGGCCGGCATGGCCAACTTGTGCCAAAAATTGGGTTATCATTTCAATAGTGTGGATTTTCTCGACGTGGCGATGACCCACCCGTCGTGGCGCAATGAACACGCGCCGGGTCAGGCGGATAACCAGCGCTTTGAATTCTTGGGCGATGCGGTACTAGGCCTTGTGATCACACAAGAACTGGTGGTACGACTGCCGCAACGCCGTGAAGGTGAGCTTACTGTCTTGAAATCTCAGCTCGTGCGCGAAAGCAGTTTGGCGATCGTGGCAGAATCGCTGCAGATTGGCTTGGCGCTCAAGCTCGGTCGCGGCGAAGATCAAACGGGCGGGCGGCAACGGCCGTCTGTGTTGGCCGATGCACTGGAAGCCATCTTAGGGGCAGTGTTTTTGGACAGCGACTACGATCACACCCACCAACTCATTGTCCGGCTGTTTTCTACAATGATCGATGAAGTTATCGCCCACGTTGAGACCATTCCGCCCAACCCGACTGCGCTCTCTGCGGGAACGTCCAACTGGAAAACCGCCGTGCAGGAACTACTGCAACAATTGGGCTTTGTGCCGCCGACCTATCATTTGATCGGCGAGGACGGCCCCGTGCACACCCGGCGTTTTCACGTGCGGGTTGTCGCGCAAATCGCCAACCATGAATACGGCGCCGAGGGCGTTGGACCCAGCAAAAAATTGGCCGAAAACGAAGCCGCTTCAGGCCTGTACCTGCAAGTGGAGCGGTTGCTGACGACGCACAGCGCGGCGGCGTCACCTGAATCGGGCGGTTGTGTCGCTGACGGCGGTGGCTGTGTCGCTGAACGTGGCGTCCACGATGAAGATGCTGTACCGTGACGTGCGCTGCGCACGCCGCACGCTGTCGGCGGTCATGCCGATGTTTGGAGAGTCAAAATGGTGTTGATGTCCGTCCTATTGACGACCGCTGAGGTCACTGCGGCGCTGCCGTTGGAGCGTGCGATGCTCGGTACTATGGAAATTGTTGCGATCTTGGTGGTCGTCGTGATCCTTTTTGGCGCGACCAAATTGCCGCAACTCGGCAAGGGGCTGGGCGAAGCGATTGGCAATTTCAAGAAAGCCCAGCGCGATGCCGAAAAAGAAATCGCCCGCGATCAGGAGATCGACGGCACGCCGCGCATCGACACCCAGGGCGGACACAAGCCGCTGGATGCCGACAAACCGCGCACCTGATTTTGGTGAAATCCACCGCAGCGCACAGTCAAATGCCCCATCGGGCTTGACGATCGCGGCGCCTGCCCTTAGACTCCCGCCCGCTTCGCGCTTTGCGCGTGAAACTTCTCGCCCGTCCGCGGCTGCACGCGGATGCGCATGAGCTACTTCCGTTGCCGAAAATCGCACTTGCAGCGCGACGAAAATATGTTTGGGCCGGTAGCTCAGTTGGTAGAGCAGCAGACTTTTAATCTGTTGGTCGAGGGTTCGACTCCCTCCCGGCTCACCTGAATTTTTGCATTCAGCTGAATTGTCTGCAGTAGCGTAGTTATTTCCATTTGTTCGGGCTGAAGATCGGGTCGCGATCGCCGCCCGTTGCCCTGTCCCCATCGTCTAGTCCGGTCAGGACACCGGCCTTTCACGCCGTTAACGCGGGTTCAAATCCCGCTGGGGACGCCAGCAAAAAAACCGCCGTCTGTTCAGTGCCTTCAACAGCATGGACGGACGGCGGTTTTTATTTTTGCTAACGTTTTGCCAACCGGCAGCTCAATGGTGGTGGCCGCCTGGGCCGTGAACGTGACCGTGGGTCAATTCTTCCGTAGTGGCAGCGCGCACTTCGCCGATTGTGACGCGAAAATTCAGCGTCTCATCCGCTAACGGATGATTGCGATCGAGCACGACGTGATCGTCTTCCACGCCAGCGACAAACGCCATCGAAGTTTCGCCGTCTTCGTCTTCAAGTTCAACGGGAATGCCGATTTCGACCACAAAATCGTCCGGCATTTCACTGCGGGGAACCAGCACAACCAGATCCTCGTCCCGCGCACCGTAACCCTGCGCAGATTCAACGGCAATATCGCGCTTGTCCCCTTGGCTCAACCCCAGAAGTTGCGCTTCAAGGCCCGGGACGATGTTGTCGTGGCCGATGAGAAAAGAAAAAGCGGCGTCGGAATCAATCACGTCATCATCTGCGAGACGCAACTCATAATCCATAGTCACTACTGTGTTATTTGCGATTTTCATCCGTCTCCTCCGGCCACTTCGGCCTCATTGTGGCACCAAGGGCGCGCAAATCGCGCGCCAACGATCATGCAACGCCTGCGCGGCGGGAGCAACAACGTCTTACGGGCACGTCGCCTATTTGACGAAATCGGCGGCCGAGCGCGGCAGAATCTTGTACTGTCCGTAGCTCAGCGTCGAAATGCCGCGCAACGCCTTGAAAACCGCGCCGTCTGCCGGTCGCGGCGTCGCGGCCCCCCACTTGATCAGCAAGTCGTCGACGCGCAACCCGCCCACAAGCAGCAGCTCGCCGTAGTCGTTGCTGGAAGCTGCGTCGGCGTTGCTCGCTTCGACCTTGGCGTCAAGGACCTGAACAAGCATCGAAAGATACGGCGTGGCACCGGGCGCTTCAGCCAGTGTTTCAACGCTTACCGTGAGCGCCGACGGATCTTGCGACAAATCACCAGGCGTGATGACGGCTTCGGTCAGCTGTTTGAGGCCAAAAACAGCGGCATATTTTCCAGTAACAGCAATGACTTGGCCAGCCTTAAACTTTGCGGTTGACCCTTTGGGCAACTGAAAAATCATCCCGCCGTAGGGCACGGGCGGGTTGGTTTGCGCCCAAACCTGCGCGGGCGCCTTGGACGTCGACGCCAAATACGCAGTCACGACCAAACCCGCCACATGCAGCAGATCGCCCTGGGCGTAATTGCCAGTTCCCTGATTGATCGCTGGCACTTCTGCTGTCAACGACGGACACTCTGCGCTGCCGGGGTTGGCGGCGGTGGGACAAGGATCGCATTTGTCGCCTTTGGCGTCGCCATCGCCGTCTTTTTGATCGGAATTTGGCAGATTTGGGCAGTTATCGGCGGCATTGGCTACGCCGTCACCGTCGACATCATCGGGTCCGGGTTTGGGGCAAGTCGTCGCATCGACCACAAAAGGGCAGACATCGCAGGCATCACCTTGTGCGTCGCCGTCCAAATTGCCTTGATCGGGATTCCAAATTTTCGGGCAATTGTCGCTGGCATCGGCTTTGCCATCGCCGTCGGCATCGGTCGCCGATGGTTCAACTGCCGTGCCGCCGCTGACGTCGCAGTGAATCAATGCATCGGCTTTGGCGCCACATTCAAATAATGGCCATAATTCATAGGCATAAGCGTAGTCTGCGCTGGGCTTGTCAGCTGCTAACGCGTCTTTGAGCACGCCTTCCAGAGAACTCTTGATCTGCGCGACCGATTCGTCGCCCAAAATCAAACCCGCGTCGCGCATGCAAACCATTTTGGGCATGCCGCATACATCCATGGTTTCACAGATTTTTGCCGCGATCGCGCCCATGATTTCAGCGTCGCCGTACTGCGGTTTGCCACCGATCAGGACCAGCTTGATCGTTTCAGGCCGCGCCGCCAGTATGCTTGCGAACGCGTTGGTCGGGTCGCCGCGAAACACCGCGATATCCGCATAAAATCCCGTCGCCAGCTTGCCGATCAATTTGTCCGCGCCAACGGAAGCAGCGGCGTCCACCGTGGCCATTTTGACCAATTGTTCGTCGGTTAGCAGACCGCCCCAGCGCTTATCGCTGAGTTGTTTGGCGCAACGCATTTCGTCGAGCATGTTCATAGAACCCGAAGGTGTCCAATCCGGACCCAAAGCCACCTGAATGCCCATTTTCAGCGCCGCTGGCACCCGTGTCGTATCGCCGTACAGGTCCAAATTCGACTGCGGCGACCAAATGATCTTGATACCGGCCTGCCGCGCTTCGGCCAATTCAAGGCCGGTAAGGCCTGTGGCGTGAATCAATGAAACACCAGGCAGAGCAATGCCTTTGGCCACCAGATCGTACCACTCGTCGCGCGACAGCGCGTCGATGCCTTCGCCCAAATGGACCACGAGCGCAGCCGAAGAGCCGGTTTTTAGTCCGTTGGCCCAACCTTGGGCCGTCTTGTCTGAAGTCCCAGATATTTTTGTCACTTGTGTATCGATGTTGTACCCAGACAGGCCACCCGTGGACCCGTTGGTGTCCAAATCGCGCACCCAGCCGCTGATGCACGCGGAGCCGCTTGTGCCCTGCATGGACGTGGTGCCGCCCACAAGTGCGCGAAGTTCCGCCCATTTCATGGTCTCGCACTTGGCTTTGCTAAAGGTTGCGCTTTGAGGCGCTTTGAAGATCTGGTAACTTTTGTCGGCCTGCCATTCGTAGCGATCTTTATAGTGTTTGCTGTGTTTCCAGCGCGGCAAGTGGTTGTAGTTGCCGTGATCGTGAGGATTGATGAGGCCGGGCGCAATCACGCCCTGCACACAAACCACGGTCGCTTTGTCCGCGCCGGGTGTCGCACTGCAATCTGGCCCAACGCAAAGGATCTTGCCCGTAGCGGCGGACGTGAAGACTTCAGCATCGTCTAGCAGGACTTCTCCGGTCCAAACAGCCCCGCGCAAACGCAGCAGCGTCGGATCGCCGTTGACCGGTGAACAAGCCGGAAATTGGTAGGGGACTTTTGTGGCGTCCGCTGCGCCGTCACCGCCCAGTCCGTCGCCGACCGCGTCGCCTTCGCCGGCGTTTGTCCCCGGCGCAACTGGGCTGCAAGCCCCTGAAATGGCCACGATCAGCGCGACGATCAACGCAATTGGCGACGCTGCGCTGTGCCTAGCCAAATTTCGCGGCAGAGGCGCCTGTTTGATAAACATTTGATTTTTTTGCACAAGGACTCCCAGGCACGCCGCTTTATCGCAACGACCAGTCTGTAGCATAGAGATGTTCGTCGTCAGTGCAATCGACCCTTGCACAACTTTGATGAATAAGAAAAATAATTTCTCGGCAACGGATAACGTGACAGCACCGCGCGGCGTCGGTATGATAGCAAATGGGGGCATCGCGGATCGGGGGGTCCGGAACGCCCGTTGGCGGTGCACGCGACCTCAAACAGTCGCTGCGCGCGGTTGCATAAGCCGCTGCTGCCAAACAGAAAATCAGAAGAACGCAGGCTGTAGTCGCGACAAAAAAGCGGGCCGATCAGGCAGGAAAATCAGCGTGCGTTTGAGCAGAAAAATGCCGCACAAGCGGATGGGGTAACAACGATGCGAACAATTCAACGGATGTTCAGCGGCAAATTCTTGAACGCTTTTGCGGTTTCGGCCTTGCTGGTCGGCGCGTTCGCTTGCGGCGCGCCAGTGGCGCCGACTGACGCTGGCGGGACTGAAGACCCGGACGGCACGGACGATACGGTCGCTATCGGTGACGGCGCGGATACAACCACAACCATCGATGGCGACTCCGCTGCGCATCCGGATACAGAAAATCTGCCTGACGGAACGGAAACGAGCGCCGTCACAGAGATTGTCGGCGAAGGCGTTGTCATCGATGCGCTGCCCGACGGTACGACGGCTGTGGACGCTGAAATTGTCGAAGACGTACCAAGCGTTCCAGATGGCACCAAGCCCAAGACGCTGCCGCTTCCTGCGTGCGCAGGCAAAGCCGGCGATTACAGCGAGAAGACGCGGTGCGCCAATTGCAAGCTCAAATGCGACAAAGACGAAATTTGCGGCGGTTCGACCACCTATTACAACGATTGCGAGGCGATTTGTTTGAACAGTGCGTACGACGGGCTTGAGAAACTGGTACCGCCGGTCGACTTCTTGCCACAGCCCTGCCCCGCCTGCAAAGAGTGCAAGGTCACGGATAAATTCGACAAATTTCCGTGGTGCGTCACGCTCAAAAGCGGCGCGGAAATTGAAGTACAGTTGAAGTGCGAAATCGGTTGCACCGACTTCAAGCCGAAAAGTGCCACCGATCTGGCACCGTCGGCAGTGTGGGGCCTGTGCAAAAGCAGTTGCTCCAAGCCTGCTCCCGGCGGTCCGGGTTGCTCGCTGACCAAATACAAGCCCTTGTGCGCCAAGGAAGACGGCAAGACCTATGCTGGTCAGTGCCATATGGAAAACTGCGATCTGCAGGGCTGTTCGCCGGTCGGCGAAATGGTCAAAACTGCCGCGTGCGCGCCGCAAAAAATGACCAAGGAATGCGATGGCGAATGTTTTGACAAGAACAAGACGCCCAACTGCCCGGAAACTTGCGATCCGGTTTGCGGCATTAAGCCAAACAAATACGGCCAAACTTATCGCAATGCGTGTGTCGCCGTGGCGGCCTCAGCGCCCCCGATCGATTGCAAAAACGTTAGTTCGACGGCCGCCGACATTTGCTCAGCAAGCCTTTACAAAGGCAAGGGTTGCTGCGGCGACGTGGACTACAGCCTCATCAACCCGATTTGTGCCTCACAGACGGTTGCCGGCAAAGAGACTTTTGTCACATTTCGTACCCAAGCGGAATTCGACTGCATGACGACAAACCAGGTCGGTTGGCAGTTCAAATACGTTGGACCGTGCGTGTGCAGCTGCGAAGCAAAGACAGATTTGGTCTGCGGCGATGATGGCCAGAATTACAACAATGCCTGCTTTGCCGAATGCTACAATCCGGGCGGAAAATTTGGTTACAAACCAGGCGCTTGCAAGTAAGCAGCGGCCAATAGATTGGAATTAGCTTACTGCGGGCCGAATTGAGCGATCAGTTCGGCCCGCAGTGCGTTTTGCGACTGCCGCAGCGCCGCCCACGGTCGACCAGCGAGCCAGCGCAGCATCATGCCGCGTTGGGCGCTGTGTCCCCGACCGGGCAGGTGCGTTTCTGTGAGCCAACGGCGTATTTCTGCATAGGTATTGATAAGATCGGCGATGTCGGCCGGCAGTCCTGCGGCGGCCTCGGTGCGAATTCGACCGGCCAAACCTGGGGCGGCGCCGCCGGTGCCGACAGCCAAGTTCAACGCGCCGATTTGGGTTTGCGCCATCAGATACGCGCTGCAAGCCGCGGGCGCATCCGCCGCGTTGCACAGGAGTTGGCGCGCCTCACACGCAGCGTGGACCGCGGCCTCAACGGCGACGTCTCCCGTTGCGCTGATGCAGAACCAGGCGCCGTTCAAGTCTTGTTCGGCAAATTCCCGCTGGTGTAACCTGATTTTTGACGCGGCGCTCAAATTGGCGATCTCGACGCATACATTGGGCGCGACGCAATAAACATGTGCGCCAACCTGCAGCAATTTTTCAATTTTCTGCAAGGCGACTGCGCCAGCGCCGACAACGACGACGCGGCGGTCGCGCAGCAGCAGCCCGACAGTCAGCACGGGCGCACCGGTGTCGTTCATGTCGCCGATCCAAGCAGTTGGCTCCTGAGTTGCACAACGCGGCCGACGATCGCCACAGAAGGCGAGCGTAAACTGGCAGTTGCCGCGTCAGCTAGGCAGCGTTCAAGCGTAGTCACCAACACAGTCTGGTCGGCGCGCGCTGCCCACGTCACAAAAGCAATCGGCAAATCCATTGGATAGGCGAGTTGTTTCAATTGCCCAATCCATACCGGCAGCGACGCAACGCCCATCAGCACGACCAAAGTGTGACGCGCACAATAGGCGGGAATACTTGGTAGATCATCGCCTTCGTGCGGATGCGCGGACACCACGGTAAACCCATCAGCCGTTCCGCGGTGCGTCAATGGAATGCCGGCGAGCAAAGGCGCCGCATAACTACTAGAAATTCCTGGAACTACTTGGCAATCCACGCCAGCTGCCGCTAACGCAATACCTTCTTCGCTCCCGCGCCCCAAAACATACGGATCGCCGCCCTTGAGTCGCACCACACTGAAACCCTGCCGCGCAGAATGGATCAGCAGTTCATTGATTTCGCTCTGCTTCATCCCATGTTGACCGCTGCGCTTGCCGACGTCGATGCATCTCGCTTGCAACCCGACGAGCAAGTCGCCATCGGCGAGCGCATCAAATACAACAATATCGGCACATTGCAGTAATCGCAGGCCGCGAACCGTGATTAGATCGCTTGCGCCAGGTCCAGCGCCGACCAAATACACCGTCCCGTGTGGCTTTGTAACCATCTATAACTCAAGCGCAATCGTCAGGTCAGGTGCGGCAACGGCAAAGAATTCGCGCGCAGGCGATTCCTGTGTACCCTGTCACCATGGCCGACGCAACAACCCATCCCGAAGCAGCCATTGCCGCAGAAATGCTGGCCTGGCCGTTGCGCGTATTGCGCGTGCCGCTCGACGTGCTTGACCACATCGGGGCCGTTATTATCTTTGCCATTTCGGCAATTGTGCGTAGTTTTCGTCGGCCCTTCCGCTTCGGCATCTACGTCCAAACCATGGAGTTCGTCGGCGTCGGATCGCTTGGCATCGTTTTGCTGACTGGGGCGTTCACGGGTGCGGTTTTCGCGATTCAAACGTCCGTAGCTTTTGGCATTTTCAACGCCAAGAGCTTGATCGGCGGCAGTGTGGCGCTGGCCTTGATCCTCGAATTGGCCCCCACGATGGGCGCGCTGATGGTCGCTGGCCGCGTCGGCTCGGCGATGTGCACCGAACTCGGCACGATGCGCACCACCGAACAGATCGACGCCTTAGAAATTTTGGCCGTCGATCCCGTGCATTATCTGGTGGCACCGCGCATTATTGCTTGTACTTTGATGATGCCGCTGCTCACGGTCGGCTTTAACGCCATCGGACTGGGCGGGGCGTATCTCGTGTCGACGAGTATGCTGGGCGTCGATCACGCGCAATTTTTTTCGCGGGTGTTCGACTGGGTCGTGCCGACGGACATTTTGTGCACGTTGGTGAAAGGCACCACATTTGGCTTTATGATCGGCGCAGTTGCGAGTTACAGCGGCTTCAACGCCACCGGCGGCAGCCGCGGCGTCGGCCGCGCGACGACGAGCACCGTCGTCGGTTCGTCAGTCGCCGTCTTGGTGAGCGACTACGTTATCACCGCATTATGGCTGATCTTGTTTCCCGTTCACGGCAAGTGAGCGGTAACCGACGCCGTCCTGGAACCCAAGCAGCGCAGCGCATCCATGGCGCGCAAGAGCCGATAATCCGGCTTCTTTTTTGGCGACAATTCGGCGATCAGTTTTTTGTCGGCCGCACCCGTGTCTAGCATGCAATTTCTGAGTTCATCGGTCGCCAGCGCATTGGCACCCGGCGCACTGCCAGATTCATCCAACGCAAAACTCAAATCTGCTTCCCGCGGCCGCACTTGTGGCACGACCCCGGGCAAGTTGGGCACGACTATATCGGGCAGGACGCCGACCCGCTGCGGGCTATGCCCCGTTGGACCGAAATAACGCGCCATCGTCACCGCAATCAGATAGTTGGCATTGAGCGGCCGATGCCATTGTTGCACCGTGGCCTTGCCGTACGTTTGCTCGCCAAGCACCAGTGCACGGCTATTTTCGCGCAACGCTTCGGCCAGCACCTCACTGGCAGACGCCGACTCGCCATCCACTAGCACAACGGTTGGCAACACAAGGTCTTTGGGCCCAACGGAAGCGTCATAGAGCTCTTCTGCGCCCGCACGCTTGCGCACGGTCAGAATTCTGCCACGAGGCAAGAGCAAATCGGCAAATTCTATGGCCTCTTTGAGCGACCCGCCCGGATTGCCGCGCAAGTCGACGATCAAGCCCTTCTCGCGGTTGGGGTCTTTGCTCAATTTGCGAATATCTTGTGCCATTTCCAGCGCGCATCCGTCGGCAAAAATGTTCAGACGAACGTGCAGGATGCCCGGCGCGGCAAACTGCACGCGCACCGCTTTGGCAACCAATGGTTGGCGCACGATTTGCACGGTAAATGGCTTGGCCTTGCTCGAACTCGGGCGCCGAAATTGCAACGACACTTTGGTGCCGGGCGCGCCGCGCAGTTGATTGCCGACAGCCTCCAGATTTAAAACCGATTCACCCGCTGGTCCGCTGATCTGCTGGTCTGCTGGTCTGCTGGTATGACCACTTGCATATGGGCTGCTCTGTACGGTGGTCGTGAGGGGAACATCATTGATCTTAAGCAGTTCATCGCCGACGCGAATGGGTGACGACGCAGCCGGACTATCGTCGACAACATCGTCGACAAATGCCCGTCCCATCTCCTGGCGCAGACGTAGGCCAACGCCGCCTTTGGCTGGGACAACTTCGCGCTCAGAAATGCGCTGAAAGAAAGTGGCGGCAGCGATGTCTGAATGCGGATCAAGTGCGCGTAAGTAGCCAGATGTTGCGTTGATCCAGGCGAAATCCACGTTTGTCACGGCGTCATCGTTGTTGCCATTTTTTTGCGCACCGCCGAGTTTGAGTTGCACGTCATCCAACACGCACAGGAACTCCTTGCGATCAAAGCTGATATCCTTCCACGCGGCGAACCACTGTTGGCGCTGTGCGCGAGCAAGACGCAGGCGTTCGCTGCGCGCTGACGGCGTTTCATCAGGCGGAATCGGCATTTCGGGGACGCGGTGGATAAGCACGCCGGGCAGCACTTTGCCGGCGCACTTCAGCGGCTCGGTGCTTCCGCTCCAGCGCCCCCCTGCCGGTGCCTCGGCGGCCAAGGCCGCTGGAAGCAATTCAGCTGTCGGCGTGAGCGTTTCCAAGGCACCGCTGGCGCCAGCCAGCCAAGCGCGCAACAAGTTGGGGTGGGCATCGATAAATTTTTGGGCGGCGAATTCACGCGAAGTGTCGAAATCGCGTTGAGAAAAATGCACTTGGCGCCAATCGTCCAAGCTGCCCAGCGTCGCCAGCACGGGGTCACCGGTCGAAAATGCCAATAATCCGGCCAACCAGAGGATCAACACCACCTCCGTCGCAACAGTGCAGCCGCCATCAGGAAAATCGGCAACAGCGCGCCGGTGCGGGCACTAGGGCGCGCGGCGCAGCAAGGCTTGGGCGGCGCGGTCACCGGCGGCTCACAGGTCAAGCATTGCTGGCGGTAAGCTTGGCAAATACAAAGGCGATCGTCGTCCTCCAAGCTGATTTTTTTCACTTCGGCGGTAGGCGCGCTGACATACATCGTCGCGTCCAGATCTGCACTGTGATCCAGGCCCAATACGTGGCCAAATTCATGGGTTAGCGTGTTTTGCAAACTGTCCGACTGCGGTGAACAGTTGGTCAGACAAAAGCTGTGCTGGACTTGGTTTAGCATGACATCGGCGTCGACAATTTCTCCGGTGGCCAAATTGTTGGTGACCACTGTCAACGCCAATTGAAACTGGCCGTACTCCCAGTTGTCCTTGACAACGTGGACAAAATTGCCATTGGGCACAACCTGACACGGGCCGCCGTCGTGATTGGAACAGCCCGGACCCGCCGGCGTCGGAAAACCCAAGCCTAAATCAACCAGTTCTACGCCCAACGAATGGGTCGAACATTCCACCGGCGCGCAGCCCGCCCCGTCCGGCGATTCGCAATGATGACAGTCAACGCTTTGCCACGTTTTCATCGCGGCATCGGCGGCTTGTTGCAGGCCAATGGCGCTCACTTTCTCCGTGCCCCCGTTGTCCACTTGCATTTCTACCCGCGGTGGCTTGCCGTCTTTGCCGTACCAGCGCAGACCGCAACCAGTTTTGACGCGAAACTGCGAGCAAGCAAGTGCACTTGGCATGGCAAAAAGCTGTGTGCTCAGAAAAAGCATGGCAAGAAATAGACAGTATTTCATGGTCTTGCCTGCAACTCCGCGCACGAGATCGTGCGATCACAAAATCGCATCGGATTAGGCGTACCGCACGTGCACGGTTTCCAAAACGCATTGTACAGCTCGCCGCACAACATCTTCATCGCGATGACGCAAAATCACATATCCGTCGCCTTCATAACTATCTGCTTTCGGCATACCGACTTGCGGCAATTTCACTTCTTCGACTAGGTGGCCGATTTGCGCTTGCGCTGCGTCCAAGCCGTCGACACGCGCCACGCGACCGCGGCCGACACCGCGAATAAACACGGTCGCGGCGGCGTATTTGCGCTGCCATTTGGCGTCAAAACGCCCGTCCACCACTGCTCTGGCCCAAGTGCGGTAAATGTCGATATCGTGAACCAGACCTGTCATTTTGGTCAGTTGGCCGCCCGGTGGACGAGCAGCAATTTCACCGACGGCAAACGATCCATCGTCGCGCGCGAACCATTCCATATGCGTTACGCCATCTTCAAGGCCGAGAGCCCGCACGACTTTGGCGCCGATGGCGTAGATTTCTTTGTACTGCGGCGTGTCGATATCGCGCGGCAGCAAGCAGACCCATTGAATCCATGGGGTTTGCATCACTTCCAACGGGGTTGGCAAATACTGGGAAATCGAATGCGCTTGGATTTTGCCGCCCAACGTCACAGTCTCAAAGCTGAATTCGCGACCGCGCAAGAATTCCTCAGCCAAAATCGGATTTTGCGCTGAAGGACGAAGCGAATTCAACGCTTGCTCAAGCGCCGCGCGATCGTCGATGCGCCAAGTGGCTTTGCAGCCGGCGCCGGCTGGTGGCTTCAACACCAAGGGTAAGCCGATTTGATCTGCAAACTCAATGCCTTGTTGCACCCCGTGCAAAAGCCGAAACCGGGCGCAGGGAATGTTGTGCTTTTGCAGCACCTGCTTCATCAGCGCCTTGTCGCGGA
Source organism: Klebsiella pneumoniae (assembly GCA_945889325.1). Taxonomy (GTDB): domain Bacteria; phylum Myxococcota_A; class UBA9042; order UBA9042; family UBA9042; genus CAMDBH01. The sequence continues at coordinate 16,160 of CAMDBH010000012.1, read as the reverse complement.
AACGCTCGGCGGTCTGCGGGCTTGGCCCCGGTACCTCGAAATGCTGCCGCACTTGGGCCAGCGGCACTTGCAATGGTTCCAAAATGCCGGTGATGCGGTGCGGTGGGCCATATCGCCGCACAAGGCGCTCAATTCCTTCAACAATGGATCGTGGGTCCAAGGCGTCGGCGACGACGGCGATGTCGCTGAAATGCCGTGCCGCATCGCCCTGTGGCGGTTGCTGGAACACGCCCAGCAGGCGCACATCGCTCAATCCCGCCAAACCGTGGGAGAAGCGCAACGTCGCATCCATCGGAAAAGGCGCAACATACACAACGTTTCGCACGCTTGCCTCCAGAACCGGCGGTCGGCGCGCTTCTTTGTGGAGCGCTCGAACTGCTGCCATCGCCAATGTTGCACGCCGACTGGGCGGTTGTATAGATCGGCGCGGAAACGGCACCTCGGCGCGGTTTGCGCGCAACCGCAAAATCCCGGCGGCGAGCGCAAATTTTTCGGCCAAAAATTTTGGCGCGGTCCGCAAAAGTAGTGCAGAATTTGTCCCGCGGTCGCAGTTGCGATCTTCAGGTGCCGCCAGGGCCGCAAAGCACACGAGAGGCAGTTGAACCCGATGCTCAGATGCTGTTGCCACGCACTATGGATTGCAATGGTTTTCACCGCGGCGTGCACCGCAACGCCTGCTGTTGAAGCGATTCCGGAGGACGACGCGGCAACGGAGGACGACGCCCAGACGAGCGACAGCCTTGTCGACGGGGCTCGGTTGCCCGCCGACGCCAGTGAAACGGCATGTCACACCTCCGGTTGCGTTTGCCAAGTCGATTCAGATTGCAAGTCAAAGCACTGCCAAAGCGGCGGCAACGCAACGAAATTTTGTGTCAGCTGTGTCCCGACATCGCCGCCGACGGAAGTGTGCGACGGCAGCGACAACGATTGCGACGGGCAGACCGATGAGACCACGTGTATTGGCGATAATACTTGCCTTTTAGGGGTTTGCGCCGGCGCCAGCGGCAAATGCAACCAAGTGCCGCAAACGGGTATTTGGTGCGACGATAGCAACGCATGCACCAGTGGTGAACAGTGCGCCGCGGGCAAATGTCAGGGCAGCGCCATTGTCTGCGACGACAACAACGTATGTACATCAGATAGTTGCAATTCACAAAGTGGCTGCGTGTTTAAGGCCGCCGCTCTGCTCGAAGGCGCAATTTGCACCGATGACGACTTGTGCACGCTCAACGACACCTGCGTCGAGGGCACTTGCGCTGGGCAATCGGCGAAGAATTGTCAGGATGGCAGCGTCTGCACCGACGACGTGTGCAATCCAAGTTCCGGATCATGCACTTCCACTAATAATACCGCTAGTTGTGATGACGGCGACGGCTGTACGCAGGGAGATCAATGCAGCGGCGGCCTGTGCTTCGCCGGCAAGGTGTCGTGTGACGACGGAAATCCATGCACATTGGACAGTTGCGACACACTGGCCAAATTGTGCAAGCACGAGGAAAAGGCCCACTTCTTGCCGCCGACGTGCGCCGCTTGCAAGCCAGAATTTAGCGGTGTGAATTGCGACAGTTGCAGCGATTCTGACAAGTCTCTGCCGACCTGCCTGTAGCCGCACGCCCGATGCGCGATCGATAGCCCAAAAATCGCCCGAACGCCAGCGCCCAATGCAGTCTTTCCCTTGCCGAATCGCGCAGTTTTTGCTACAATCGTGCGCTTGAGCGAATCGCCTTACCGCACCCTTGGAGCTACTTGAAATGGCCGATATTAAAGATGTTTTGCTGCGCGCCCTTGACCCGCAGACCGACGGCGAACAAACCACCATCGACGTAACTGACCTGGCGCCGGAAGAACCGGGCCGCGCCGAGGATTACGGCAGCAATTCTATTAAACATCTCAAGGGATTGGAAGCGGTCCGCAAGCGCCCCGGTATGTATATCGGCGACACTGACGATGGTTCCGGTTTGCACCACATGGTCCATGAAGTCGTGGACAACTCCGTGGACGAAGCACTTGCCGGATTTTGCACGCATATCGAAATTGTTTTGCATCTGGACGGCTCGTGCAGCGTGCAGGACAACGGCCGCGGCATCCCCGTCGGCGATCACGACGACGGCCGTTCAGCTGCCGAGGTGGCCCTGACCGAATTGCACGCCGGCGGCAAGTTTGACCAAAATTCTTACAAAGTCTCAGGTGGTTTGCACGGCGTCGGCGTTTCGGTTGTCAACGCCCTGTCGGAATGGCTGCACCTGACCATCGATCGCGACGGCTACCAGTGGCATCTTGATTTCAAGCGCGGTGACACACAGTTGCAGGCGGATGGCGCCAGACTGCGCCGCGGCGACCCGAGCGACAAAATGGGCACGCGCGTGCATTTCAAGCCGGATTCAGAAATCTATTCGATGACTGAATTCAACTTCGACCAGCTTTCGACAAAATTTCGCGAAATGGCCTACCTCAATCGCGGCTTGGCGATCAGCATCAAGGACGAGCGCGACGAACGCGAAGCGCTGTTCAATTTCGCAGGCGGCATCGCGTCGTTTGCGCAATTTATGAATAAAAATAAGACTGTGCTGCACGACGAGCCTATCCACATTCAAGCGCGGCGCCAATTTGAGGACAAGCGCATTTTGGACGTCGAGTTGGCGCTGCAGTGGAACGATTCCTACACCGAGCAGGCCGTGTGTTTTACTAATAATATTCGCAACCGCGACGGCGGCACCCACCTCACAGGTTTCCGTCAGGCCATGACGCGTGTGGTCAACGACTACGCCGAAAAAGAAGGGCTGAACAAGAAGCAAAAAGAGCCGCTTTCGGGCGAGGATATCCGCGAAGGCCTTGTGGTCGTGATTTCGGTCAAAATGCCCGATCCCAAATTTTCCAGCCAAACCAAAGACAAGCTGGTCAGTTCGGAAGTCACGCCGGTCGTGCAGACCGTGACGGCCGAAAAACTCAGCGAGTATCTGATCGAGCATCCTGCAGAAGCCAAACGCATCATCAACAAAGCGATCGACGCGGCGCGCGCCCGCGATGCGGCGCGCAAAGCGCGCGATCTCGTGCGGCGCAAAGGCGCGCTTGAGTTCAGCACCCTGCCCGGCAAGCTGGCGGACTGTCAGGAGCGCGATCCCGCAAAATGCGAACTGTTTATCGTTGAAGGCGAATCGGCCGGCGGCTCGGCCAAATCTGGGCGCGAACGGCTGTATCAAGCGATCTTGCCGCTGCGCGGCAAAATCTTGAACGTCGAGCGAGCGCGCTACGACCGCATGCTGTCGAGCGCCGAAATTATCGTGTTGATCACTGCACTTGGCACGGGTATCGGCGAGGACAAAAGCATCGACAAACTGCGCTATCACCGCATCATCATCATGACCGACGCCGACGTCGACGGTTTGCACATCCGCACGTTGCTGTTGACGTTTTTCTTTCGCCAGTTCCCTGAAATCATTGAACGTGGCTTCCTGTACATCGCGCAGCCACCGCTGTACCGAGCTAAACGCGGGAAAAAAGAGCAGTATTTACTCGACGACAATGCCAAGGATGCCTACTTGATCCAAGCCGGCACCGATGACGTCACCGTTCGCGGTCAAAGCGGCGAAGCCAGCGGCTCCGATCTGCAAAAACTGGTGCGCAAGATTGTGGAATTTCGCGGTGTGATTTCGCGGTTGTGCAAGCGCATGGGATCGGCCACGGACGAACGCGTGGTGTCCGCCTTTGTCAAAGCCGGTCACTTGACGGCCGAGTCGCTGGTCGACGCCGATGCCCTTGCCGAAAGCATTGGTAACGTCGGCGCATGGTTACACGATCACATCCCGGCGATGGGCAATCCGAAATTTCACATTTCCGAAGCGAGCGAGCACGACGGCCAGCACGTATCGGCCGCGATTCACGTCAAAACCCGCCAAGCGGGCGTGACGCGCACCACCGTCATCGGCGCGCGGATGCTAAGCGGATCGGATTACCGTTTGCTTTTGGCGCGCATGGATGATGTCAAAGCGGCGCTTGGCAATGGGCCCTACACAGTGCAACGTGGTGAAGTCAAACAGCAAATTGACGATTTCGAGAACATTCTCGATCGGATCTTTGAATTTGGCGGCAAAGGCGTGCAGTTGAATCGCTTCAAAGGTCTGGGTGAAATGAATCCGGAACAACTGTGGGAAACAACTATGGATATGACCAAGCGCACGATTCTGCAGGTGCGGGTTGAAGACGCGGTTCAGGCCGACAGCATTTTCAGTGTGCTCATGGGCGATTCAGTCGAGCCGCGCCGCGATTTTATTTTGGCCAATGCGCTCAACGTGCGGAATTTGGATCTTTAGCCCGCGTCGTGGTCGCGGCGCCATTGCTGCATCGCCTCGTCCAACTGCGCCTGAGCGGACTGCCACACAAGTGCATGAAAGGCATCTACTTTTGTCGGATCGTCGGCCGAATCGGCGCCCGGCGGCGGCTGCAACGGCTCACCGATGTGAAAGGTAAATTTCCCCGGCAATGGCAGAATGCCAAGCCCGAGCGACACCGGGAAATCATAGCGTTGTTTGCCCTGACCGATGAAATGGCGGACCAACCAGCGATCGCGGAACAGGTAACGGTACGCGTGGTCGACTCCGGCACCCATCACTGGAATAATCGGCACTTGCGCGCGCATCGCCAGCTTGATAAAGCCTTTGCGCCGCTGCCAAAATAATTTGTAGTGATCTTCTGGGGCCTTAAACGATTCGGGCGCGCCTCCCGGATAGACGAGCACGAGTTCGCCCTCCCGCAGCAGGGCAAGGCCATTTTCATGCGTGCCCTCGACGGCGCCGCAACGCAGAGCTGCCCGTTCAAACAAGGGAATGCGCAAAAGCACCTTCTCCGCCAACCCGCGTGGCAAGCGCCCGGTAAGACGCACGATCAGCGGCAACAGAGCGAATGAATCAATGCCCATCAGCGCGTGATTGCCGACCAGCAGCGCCGCGCCATGTGGTGGAATTCGCTCGGGATGAACGATTTCAGGCTTGACATGGGCGAGCAACTTTTCCAAGCCGCCGAGCAACTCTGCGCGCAATTCCGGCGCCAGTTCGGCACTGCGATCGGCAGGCAGCGGCGCAAAGAGGGCGCGGGTCACACGGGTGGCGGATTGCAGCGACGCGATCGGATCAATTGCCATTTCCAAGCCTTGGGCGAAAACCAGTCGCCGCTCCGCGTCAGCATAACAAGGCGACGGGCGTGAATCGACGAGTCGACCAACAAAAAAGTGCGGCAAAAGCGGTCGGATTGCCGATAACACTTCTGGTCGCGCTGTTGCCACCGCTTGTGAGGAACCCCGCCATGCCGATGCAAATTCCACAACCCAGCACACAATCAGAGACTTATGCCGCCAACCTTGCGAAAACGCTTGCGCTGCGTTGTAGTGCGTTGCAAATGAACACCCTTGATCCTGATCGCAGCGCGCGCAACCTTGAAGACTTAGACCATGTATTGCGGCGCTTTTTTGGCCTCAAAGCGTTTCGCACCCATCAGCGCGCGGTTTGTGAGTCGGTCGTCGCAGGCCATGATTGCTTGTTGGTGATGCCGACGGGTGGCGGAAAATCGCTGTGTTATCAATTGCCTGGTGTCGTGCGTCAGGGCCCCACGCTGGTCATCAGTCCGCTGATTGCGCTGATGGAAGATCAGGTGCAAAAACTCGCCGATTTGGGTCTGCGCGCCGATCGCATCCACTCCGGGCGCAGCCGGTCGGATTCTCAAGCCGCGCTGCGCGCTTGGCTGGCGGGCCACTTGGATTTCTTGATGATTGCGCCGGAGCGCCTGCGCGTGCCTGGGTTTAGCGCGCGCTTGGTCGAAAGACCGCCTTCGCTCATCGCGGTGGACGAAGCCCATTGCATCAGCATGTGGGGTCACGATTTTCGCCCTGATTATAGGCTATTGGGTGAACGCTTGCCCGAATTGCGCGCCGGCGGCAACGTGCCCGTGGTCGCCATGACGGCCACCGCGACCGTGCGCGTTCAAGCCGACATACTGACCCAACTGGGGATTCCACAAGCGAAACGCTTCATCCATGGTTTTCGGCGCGACAATCTGGCGGTTGAAATCGCCGAATGCCCGCTGCCCGACCGGCCCAATGTCGCGCGCAAAGTGCTAAAGGATCCGCTGATGCGCCCGGCGATCGTGTACGTGTTGAGCCGAAAAGGCGTTGAAGAAACCGCGGCGACGCTCAAGGGTGACTACAAAGTCGATTATTACCACGCAGGTCTCTCGCCTGATGAACGGCAACGGGTGCAGGAGCAATTTCAAGAAGGCAAACTGGAAGTCGTTGTTGCAACAGTCGCTTTTGGCATGGGCATCGACAAAGCCGATATCCGCAGCGTGTTGCACCTCGGATTGCCCAACAGCATTGAAAGCTATTATCAAGAGATCGGCCGCGCCGGTCGCGACGGCAAACCCGCGCGGGCGTTGGCGCTTTTTTCTTGGGCCGACAAACGTTTGCACGATCACTTCTTTGCCAAGGCCTACCCGCCGTCGGCGGATTTGCTGACATTGTTCAACAGCATTCCGCCAGAAGGCCTCAATCGGGACGCGCTGCTGCGCAACCGCCGCCTGCCGCTCGAAGTCGCGGAAGCCGCATTGGACAAGTTGTGGGGACAGACGGCTGTAACCATTGATTACGACGACTCCGTCCATGCCACCAAGTCGCCACCCGCGAGTTGGGTCCAACGCTACGAACAGCAACGCGACTACCGCGAGGCACAGGCCGCCGAAGTATTCAATTTTGCGAAGGAATCTGGCTGTCGAATGCGGGCGCTCACGGCGTACTTTGGCGACACGACAATCGCGTGCGGTCATTGCGATTTTTGCGCGCCCGAAGATGCCCTGGTCCGGAGGCCCCAAAGTCTGAGCGAACTTGATAAACGTCAAATTCGCAAAATCGTCGCCAGTTTGGAAAACCAGCGCGCGATCAGCACGGGAAAGTTACATCGCGAACAATTTTCTAGCCTTGATCGAGATCTGTTTGAGCAGTTGCTGCACGCGCTGGACCGAGCAGGTGTCGTCCGCCTGCAGCAGGCAACTTTTGACAAAGACGGTCAGGCCATTCGCTATACAACTGTCGAGTTGGATGCGGATATCGACCTCGAAGAAGATGATTGGTTGACAAATATCAAGTTGATGGCCTCGGTGGTGAGCGAGCGACCGGCCAAGGCCGTGAGTCCCAAGAAATTTAAGGCGGTTAAGGCAAAGGCGGGCGCGTCGCGTGAGGAAATGGAGCAAAGCGTCAACCAGCAACTGTGGCAGGATCTAAAATTGTGGCGCCTAGGACGGGCGCGTCAGGAAGGTCTGCCACCGTTCATGGTCATGAGCGACGCCGTCATGCTGCGTGTGGCGACAAAACTACCCAAAAACCAGCGGGAATTGTTGGCCATATCCGGCATCGGGCCCAAGGTCGCGGAGAAATACGGCAGCGAATTGTTAAGCGAGATCAACCGATAATGCCGCCGCAATTGCTGCGCGAAGTGCCGTTGGCGCCGCTGACCTCATTTGGCACCGGCGGCAACGCCCAACACTTCGCCCCCATCGACAGTGTCGCCAATTTGGTTGAAGGATTGAATTTTGCCGAGAGCGCCAAATTGCCGTGGTGGTTACTTGGCGGCGGCAGCAACGTGCTCATCGCAGACGCCGGCTTGCCGGGGGTCGTGTTGCAGTGGCGCAACCGCGAGATAGCGGTACTGCGGCGCACCAATGACTTGACATTTGTCAAAGTCGCCGCGGGCACCCATTGGGAGGAATTTGTCCAGTGGTCGGTCAACCAAGGGTTGCACGGCATAGAGTGTCTCTCGGGAATCCCTGGACAAGTCGGTGCTGCGCCTATACAAAATATCGGTGCCTACGGTCAGGAAGTCGCGCAGACGATCGATGCGGTTAACGTGTTGGTCCTAGAAAGCCGCGCAGAAATTCGCTTGACAAATGTCCAGTGCGAATTTAGCTACCGCGATAGTGGCTTCAAGCGCCAACCGCAGCACCAGATCGTGACATCGGTGGAATTCGCGCTGTTAAATCATGGACTACCCTGCACAACCTACGCTCAGGTGCGCGAGCGTGCCAACGCCGCCGCGCCCTCGCTCGCCAACGTGCGCGAAATCGTCCTGCAGTTGCGCCGTGAAAAATCGATGCTGCTCGATCCGAGCGACCCAAACAGCCGCAGCGCCGGATCGTTTTTCACAAATCCCGTTGTCGACGCTGCCTTTGCACAGGCAGTGCTGGAGTCGGCCGCCCCGACTGCGCCAATTTGGCCGGCGGGTGACGGCCGCGTCAAACTCTCAGCGGCGTGGTTGATTGAAAATAGCGGCATGGCCAAGGGTTATGGGCAAGGCACGGTCGGCCTGTCGGCCAACCACACGTTGGCGATCGTCAACCGCGGCGGCGCGACAACCCGCGAAATCCTAGCGTTTGCTGCACATGTGAGCGAACGGGTAAAAGCGACGTTCGGCGTGCAACTGCAGCGCGAACCGGTCTATCTGCGCAGCGCGCTTGACATTCGATAACTTGACATATGTCAAAGAATTTGAGAACGGTGAAAAGGTCTTTTCACACGCTCTCAGCGCTCCATCGAACAAAAAAAGTCGTAGTCGATGAGCCCGGTCACCGTTGGATGGATGCCGCACAGCGGGCATTCCGGATCGCGACGGGTACGCAACTCACGAAATTTCATAGGCAATGCATCAAAAGTCAACAGACGACCGATCAGCGGCTGACCGATGCCCAAAACTACTTTGATCGTCTCGATCGCTTGGGCAACACCAATGATGCCGGGCAACACGCCGAGCACGCCGGCTTCAGCGCACGATGGCGCCATCGCAGCCGGTGGCGGTTCCGGGTACAGGCAGCGGTAGCACGGTCCAACATGTGGTTTGAACACGGTTACTTGGCCGTCGAAGCGAAATATCGAACCGTGAACGTTGACTTTGTTGAGGAAATAGCAGGCATCGTTGACCAAGTAACGCGTGGGAAAATTGTCGCAACCATCGACGATGATGTCGTATTCGCTAAATAATTCCATAACATTTGAGCTATCGATGCGGAACGGATACGTTTTGATTTGAATGTCAGAATTGATGCCGCTCAGCATCGCGCGGGCGCTGTCGACTTTCGGTTTGCCGACTGTGGCCTCGGTATGCAACAATTGCCGTTGCAAATTGGACATATCCACGGTGTCGCCGTCGACAATGCCCAGCGTTCCGATGCCAGCTGCGGCCAGATACATCGCCGTCGGGCTGCCTAAGCCGCCGGCGCCGATAAGCAGCACTTTCGCCGCCAGCAACTTGAGTTGGCCTTCCTCGCCGACCTCGGGCATGAGCAGATGGCGGCTGTAGCGCGCAAGTTGGCTTTGGGTCAACGATTTGCGCGTTTCCACCCGATGACCGTGTTGGGCCCAGCGCCCAAAGCCACCCGCCATCGACTTGACGTTGGTGTAACCCATTTCCTGCAGCGCGTGGGTGGCAAATGCCGAACGAACACCGCCTGCGCAATAGACCACCAATGGATCCGCGGCATTGGGTGCGACTTTGCCGATGCGCGCCTCTAAATGGCCGCGACCGAGAAGCTGGGCGCCAGGGACAAAACCATTTTCGATTTCATCGCGATCGCGAATATCTATGACAATCACCGAACTTTTGGCGTCAATCAGCTTGGCGACCTCATCTGGACTGATTTCCTCAATTTGGCTTTTTACTTTGCTGAGATGGTCCTGAAACGACGGCATAAACGCTCCGAATCAAATTTGGGTCCGCTGGTCCTGCGACCAACAATCTAACGCGCGGCGGCTACTTGGCAACCTCTTGAAGCGACACTTCTTGGGCGACAATGTCCGCCAGCGCCTGCAGCGTTTGCGCCCAGCCGATCTGCAAGGCGTCGTGCATGACGTCGGGCCGGATGACGTCATCCAACTGCATTACTGGACAAAGAACTGTAAGTACGCAGCCTTGCGGATGGTCGGCGATCGCGATTTTGACGTAATCGGCTGCCGCGGCGGGCGGCGGCGCTGCCAACGTGCCTTGACTGTCGACGTGCAAAACCAAAGGTGTGGAGCCGGTGATGGCCAACAAACTGCTCGCGTCAGTCGGTGCTTCCTCGTCATCCCACGTCAGCGTTGCGCGGTACGGAGGGTCCCAATCTGACCAAACGCCAACGCGATCCCAAGGTTCGCCGTCTTCGTCGACCCAAGCAGCGTGAATGTGCCCGCCTGCTTGGGCATCGCTGTCGGCGGCGTCACAAAACCATTTGGATAATTCAGCGCTTTGGGTGAATAGGTCAAAGATACGTTGCGCAGACGCCGCAAATTGCTGACGCGCGATAATCGGTCGGTGCGCCATTGCGATTCCTATTTTTTCTTGCTTTTGGCGCCCTTGGCCGGCTTCGTCGCGTCTGCGGCGGGCGGAGCGGTCGGCGTGGGCACGGCGGGCAATTCCACCGCCGCTGGGACTGGATTGTTGCGGTTGAGCTTGTCCAAAAGGTTGCTGACGCAAAGATTCGGCGAATCTGCCCCGACGCTTTTTGACGCATTTTCAACTGCTTGGGTACGGTCGGCGCCTGCAGGCAGCCCTTGATCGAGTTGCTCAAAGATGTGTTCGGCAAAACCGCCGCGCTTGCAAAGTTCAGTCGAAATCTCCGCCAAACACAACTGGCCGTTCTTTTGACCGACCAAGAACCCAGCAACTTCATTGGACTCAAGCAATTCAGCGCGCAAGGCGATCAAAGTGCAATCCACTTTGCCGTCTTCAACAAGGCTCGCGGATGTCCATCGCGCCAAAAACAGGTCTCCCAACGACTGGTTGGCGAAATGGTAAGCCCCCGACTCACCGTGAAAAAGCGACGACTGCAACAAACGCTCGCAAATCACTTGCTTGGCGCCAGCATCCTCTCCCGGGGCAACTGCGACACAATCTTGAACGGAAATCGCTAGATTGCGCTGACCGCCGCCTGGCTTCTTCGCCGTGATCAAACGGTCAATGGTCGCAAGCGCTTCTGCGGGCAGGATCGCCACCCCCTGCAGATCCTTGATCAACTGGGCGGTCAGAAAATACGTATAGACCTGCGCGCGGCTGTTGTGAAAATCCTTGAAATCCGGGGTGTTTTGGTCAAAACTGGCGTTGCGCGCCAGCCGCTGAACCACGTCCAGATCGCGGTAGGTCGACATGTGCGGGTAATAGCAGCGTTCAGGCGATGAAACGCGGCGGTTGATACCGTAGCGCGTCACAAATCCCTGAAAATTCTTGCGTTCCGCTGGATCCGCCACCAGCCGGTCAATCGCATCTTCGGTTTGATCGCAGTTGAGCTGCGGAATTTCCAAGCGACCGTCGACCGTTTTCAGGCCGTAATTGCTCGTAAAAACGGGCGGTCGCGTCATCACCACCGCGCGCGAGGTGGGCGCGACGCGAATAATGAGATCGTCGATGGCAGAGGCGATCATCGTGCGCTGCTGCAGCGGCACTTCGTCAAGAGAATCCAGCATAACCAGCCACGTTTGACCGGCCAGTTCCTTGTTCAATGCGGCTTCGGCCCCGGCCGCGGCATCGAGGTTGAGTGTGCGCGCAAGGTGCACAGCGATCGGATTTTGTCCGGGCGGCATCGCCTCAATGTGCGCAGCGATATCTGTATTGAGGTCCACGCGAAATACCGCAAGTTTGCTGCAGCTTTGCGCGGCAACGGCCTCGGCCAAACGGGACTTTCCGGTGCCACCGCGAGCCAGCACGAGCGTGGTACGCACGCCGCGCAACTCTGGCGTTGCTGGGGCAGCCAAGGCGTTGACGAATTCCGCCTCTGTCAAACTGCTGCGCACGGCGCCCGGAGCACCGCCATCCGCGCGGCCCGGCCACTGATGCACAGAAAGCGTTACGGGAAGGTATTTCTTTTCAGCGACATCAGCGGTGTGGCGCTGCAAGCTATCGCGACAGGCCAAATCGTATGCGCCACCGGCTTTGCCCACCGGCGGGTCGTCGGCCTTGCGCGCGGGCGAGCCACAGCTGAGCAAGAACGCGATCACGAGCAGCGCGCACCCACTTGAGCGGTGGGCCGCGGTGGCCGAGCGCACAGCCATGCGGATTGCTAGTGATTTTTTTAGATTTTTGTCCACGATGCGGGTCCTCCAGAGTCGGCTAGTATGAGAAATCGCCCTGTGATTGGCAACCGGCGGCTTTTTTCAGCCTGAAAAGCAACGGGAACTGGCGACGGCGGCACGGTATGCTAAGTTGCAGACTTGCAGGCCGGATGCGGAGCGAACGATGCGCACTGAACAACTTCTTGAACTACAACTAGAACTTGCGGATCGCGCTCCGCAGGAGGTGCTTCGCGCTGCGCATCGGCTGTTTGGGGACGCTGCGGCCATTTCCTTTAGCGGCGCCGAAGACGTCGTGCTGCTGGCCATGATGCGCGAAGAAGGGCTAAATTTTCGCGTCTTTACGCTCGATACCGGCAGACTGCATCCGCAAACCTATCAATTCTTGGAAAAGGTGCGCCAAACCTATGCGATCGACCTTGAAGTCATGCACCCCGATGCACAGGAACTTGGCCAGTTTGTGCGGCAAAACGGCCTATTTTCTTTCTTGCGCGATGGCCACGCGCAATGCTGTTCGATCCGCAAAGTCGCGCCTTTGAAGCAGATTCTCGCTACAGTCCCCGCATGGATCACGGGCCAACGCCGCGATCAGAGCCCAGACACCCGGGCCGAAGTGCCGCTTGTCCAATTGGATCGCAACTTTTCGACCGCCGACCGGCCTTTGCTTAAGTTCAATCCGCTGGCGAATTGGCCATCGCGGCGGGTGTGGTCGTTCATCGGCGCCGCGCAAGTGCCGTATAATCCACTGCATGAACAAGGATTTGTCAGTATTGGCTGCGAGCCCTGTACACGCGCCATTCTGCCCGGCGAACACGAGCGCGCTGGCCGCTGGTCGTGGGAAGAATCGACAAAAAAAGAGTGCGGATTGCACGCAATGGCTAAAAAATAGCTGATCACAAAGGTATCCATGGAAATTGGCATTTGGATAGGTTTCGTTTGCATGATCTTGGGCTTCTTGGCCCTCGATCTGGGCGTGTTCAACAAACGCGATCACGTCATCGGTTTTCGCGAATCGCTGACGTGGACCGCGGTCTGGATCCTCGTGTCCATTGGGTTTTCCGGCGCTGTCTATGTCATCTATGATCAACATGTTGCGGGGTTCGGCAGCAGCGGCGCCTTGAAATCGAGCGGTTCCGAGGCCTTGCTCAGCTATGTTTCCGGCTACATCGTTGAGTACTCGCTCAGCGTCGACAACATCTTTGTCATTGCGCTGATTGTGTCGGCATTTCGCATTCCGCGTCGACTGCAACACCGTGTTTTATTTTGGGGAATTATCGGTGCCCTGCTCTTGCGCGGCATGATGATCGGCCTTGGTGCCGCGCTGCTGCATGAGTTCAGCTGGATGATGTATGTCTTTGGCGGGATTCTGTTATTCACCGCTGGCAAGATGGCGCTGTCGCACGCCGATGAACATCCCGATTTTGCCAAAAGTCTAACTGTGCGTATTGCTAGGCGCTTTTTTCCTGTGTCGCCCGAATTGCATGGCAATCATTTTGTGACGCGGCTGCCTGATGGCCGCAAAGCGCTGACACCGCTGATGATTGTCTTGCTGCTCGTAGAAACGACGGACGTTCTGTTTGCCGTGGATTCCATTCCTGCGGTCTTTGCCGTGACGCGCGATCCATTTTTGGTCTTTACTTCCAACGTATTTGCGATTCTCGGTCTACGATCGTTGTATTTCGCAGTCGCGGGCCTGTTGGGCTTGTTCCGTTACCTCAAGGCGAGTTTGGTGGTGTTGATGGCGTTTATCGGCCTAAAAATGTTGGCTTCGGACTATGTACACCTCGGTGCTGGGGTGTCGTTGGCGATCATCGGCGCCATCCTTTTGGCTGGCGTGCTGGCGTCGCTTGTCGAGCAAAAACGCCATCCAGTTGTCGATTCGCGCTTGCCGCCGCAAGTTGATTAGGAGAATCGGTGCCGCGATTTCCCCCGACTTTTGAAGGTCTGCGCCAAATGTTGATCGCCAGTAAGGCGGAGCTGACCGAACTCGGTTATCAACAACTGTGGACGTACCATCAGCTTTTGCGTGAGCGCAACGGCGATGGCGATTTGACGCGCATTCACGCGTTTGAATCGATGGTGACGCTGCATTACGTCGATTGCATCACAGTTGCGCACAAACTCGGCGCAAAATTGCCATCACCTCTGTTGGATATCGGTTCTGGGGCCGGCTTTCCGGGCATTCCGCTCAAGATCGCGGCACCGCATTTGGCCATCGTTCTGTCCGAGGGCCGCCAAAGACGCGTCAACTTTATGAACGAGGCCATCGCGGCAACAAAGCTAACGGAAATACAGACTTTCAGTGGCAAGACTTACAATAGTTTTTCGCAGCCCGTCCAAGGCGTCATCACCCGCGCTCTGGAGAAGATTCCGGTCACTCTGGCGCGAATTCGCAGCTTTTTGCCGCCCGGTGGCCTGGCCATTTTTATGAAAGGGCCCAATTGTGACGATGAAATCGTGCAGGCCCAGCGCGAACTGGCAAACGCGTTTGTCCTAGAAGATAACATCGCGTACACGCTGCCTTTTTCGACTCACGACCGCCGGATCGTGACGTTTCGCCGCTTGCATGACGCCCGCGAAATCGTGCGGCGGCGCTCGCGCTCCATTGAGGCGGAAAGCAATGAGAGTTTCAAAGATCTCAAATCGTTGCTGACCGCCAAGGGCGTGCGCAAGGCCGGATCGGCCCTGATCGCCGGCCAAAAATTGGTCGCCGAAGTCTTGCGCGATTTTCCCGGATGCTGCGAAGAAATCCTGTTGCCGCGGGGACTTGAAACGCTGCCCTTTGAAGCGCCGCCGGACCTGCCGCTCACGATCTTGGCTCCGGCTTTGTTCAAGCAATTGGACATTTCGGGCACCGACGCGCCGATTTTGCGCATCCGCGCGCCAGATCCGCAGCCATGGCACCGCACCGTTCGGGGCTGCGTGTTGGCTTTGCCCTTTCAGGACCCGGAAAACGTGGGCGCTGTGTTGCGCACGGCCGCAGCTTTTGGCGTACAAGATATTGTTTTGTCGACAGAATCGGCCTCGCCGTGGCACCCCAAAGCCTTGCGCGCGGGCGGTAGCGCCGCGCTGCGCCTGCGCCTTTGGCGCGGCGGCACGCTCAGCGAGATCGCGACGGACGCGGGCCCACGGCTATTGGCGCTATCGGCCGACGGCCGACCTATCCAAAATTTTGCGTTTCCAGCCGATTTTCTGCTGCTTCCCGGAACGGAAGGCACGGGCCTACCAGCGCAATTTCGTCCGGAATCATTAGCTATTCCGATGGAGGGCGGCAGCGAATCGCTCAATGCAGCGACAGCCACCGCGGTAGCGCTCTACGCTTGGTATACCGCAGGGTTGGCACGTGACGCGGAAGCTGCCGATTGAACATTCGCCGGTTTTCCCTTCGCTGCGCAACCGTGTCAGAATGGTTGCCGACTTGTTCGCGTTGCGCGGACCGGCGGCGCCGAAGTTTTCAAACTTTACTTTTTCATTTTACGGAGATTTACACCATGAACTTTTTCAAGCTGACCGTTCTTTGCGCCCTTTTGGCTGTGCCGATGTCCGCCTTCGCCCAAGCCGACCGCGGCCGCGGCGCCCCACCGCCAGCCGCTGCCGGCGCTGCCAAGCCGGCGGCCCCAGACCGTGGGCGCGGCGGTCCAGCCGTGCAAGCGGACAAAGCCAAAGTGCAAGCCGACACAGGCAAAGTGAAGGCCGATCGCGGTGAAATTCGCGGCGATCGCAAAGAAATTAAAGAAGACCACAAGGCCATCCGCGAAGATCGCAAAGCCGGCGATAAGGCCGCGGTTGCAAAGGACAAGGCCGAACTGAAAAAGGACAAGAAAGAATTGCACAAGGACAAAAAGGAACTGCACAAAGACAAGGCCGAACGCCGCGGCGATCGCAAAGAACTGCGCAGCGATCGAAAGGGCGAGAAGCGCGGCCGTTAACCGCCGATATCAGGGCTATCGCAAGAACGATCACGGGGCGTTAGGCTGAGGCCGCGGGCAATAATCGAAGAAAACCTCAATCGCGGCAACGCGTTGGACTGAAGTCCACCGCTACAGTTCGAGATGTCCCTCCGGGACAGGACGCGAGCGCGGCCCAG
>CAMDBH010000011.1 GCA_945889325.1 Klebsiella pneumoniae | reverse complement strand
CAGAAAATACTTTTAATAATTCAGCGATTGTGTTCCAAACCGTGCGCCCCAATGTCCGCAGATCACCGGTTGGCGGTAACCAGGGCTGATAAAGTTGAGAATATCTCTCAAAGTGTCAGATGGTTACCGTTCTTGCGATCGCCCTGTTGCAGGGTGCTTTGCTACTTGCAAAATGCCCACTGAGACCGCTACTGTATGGGCTGCGGCACAGGTCCTTTCGCCGGAGTTCGCGTGCACACGATTGACCCTCAAACTGGCAAGAAAATGAGTCTTTGGCTGAGGCTGCTGCCGGTTCTGCTGGTGGTCTTGCTCGTCGGTTGCCCCAAGCCGGTCGTGCCGGTCGATGACACACCGTCCGACGAAGAACCCGAAGATGTACCTCAGGATCTGTTTGCGCCCGACGTCCAAGACACAAAAGACGTGCCAGACGTGAAAAAAGACGCGCCGGACGTGCAAGTCGATCAGGATTTTGGCGCCACGGATGAAGAGATTGATGAAGATGTGGCAACGGATTTGGAGGTCGAGGCCGACGTCGAAGATGCCGATACCGCCGAAATCGCGCCTGTTCCTGACGTTGTCAAGCCTGTAGACCTGATCGAGGTCGAACTCGGGCCGCAATTTGATTCAGAAATCGAAGTCACCCAAGATGTGCCGGTTGGCGCGGACAGCCTACCGGAGACATCGGACGCCGATATCGTGGTCATCAAGCCGCAAGGTTGCTTAAGCGATACTGAATGCGCGAATGTGGTCAAAACCCAGTGCGACAATGTCAGTTGTCTCGATCCGGGCAACGGCATCAAAGTCTGCACGATTGTGCACAAGGACAACGGTGTGCCTTGCGATGACAAGAAAATTTGCACCCAAAAAGACGCCTGCTACGCCGGTGTCTGCGTCGGCGTCAAGACAGCGTGCAATGACAAAAACCCATGCACGCTCGACACCTGCAATGAAAACAAGGTGCTGGGCAAAGAATGCGAATACTCGGCAAGCCCAGCCAAACCGTGCGATGACGGCAACGTGTGCACCAAGGGCGACACCTGCGCCCAAGGCAAATGCGTGTCGGGCAAAATCAACGCCTGTGGCTGCAAAGTCAACAGCGATTGCGGCGGCTATTCCAACGGCGATTTGTGCTTGGGCAAACTCATTTGCGTGGTCGTCGGGGTCAAGGGCACCTGCGAAATTGACCCAGCGTCGGTGCCACCGCCGTGCTCAATCGCCAATGATACCGATTGCTCGCTCAACACCTGTGAGCCCAAGACTGGGTTGTGCGCCATGGTTGCGGTGCAAAACGGCATCGTGTGCAGCGACAACAACGCCTGCACGACGCCCGATTTGTGTCAGGGCGGCGGGTGCAAAGCGCCGGCGTTTGACTGCGATGACAAGAACTTGTGCACCACGGATTCCTGTGACCCTGCCGCTGGCTGCAAACACGTCAACAATACAATCGCTTGCAACGACCTCGATTCGTGCACAACAGGCGATTTTTGCGACGGCGGTGTGTGCAAAGGCACGCCTGGCAATTGTCAGTGCGCCACCGATGCAGACTGCGATACCTTTGAAGACGGCGACTTATGCAACGGCACGCTGCATTGCGTCGGCAAAAAATGCGTCGTTGATCTCACTTCGGTGGTCGTCTGTCCGACCAAGGCCGACGGCCCGTGCGGCAAGAATTTGTGCACGCCCGCAACGGGGAAATGCACTTTGTTGACGGCCGGCAAGGGCACTCAATGCAGCGACAACAGTGCGTGCACACAAGGCGATTTGTGCAACGGACTTGGCGGGTGCGTGCCTGGCAAGCTGCTCAACTGCGATGATGGCAACTTGTGCACCAATGACATTTGCGATGTCAATTTCGGGTGCTTGCCAAAGCAATACAATGTGACCCCTTGTGAGGACGGCGATCCGTGCACGGAAGGCGACACCTGCAACGGCGGCAAGTGCGAGAGCGGCCAATCCAAATGCGAGTGTAAAGACGATCTGGGTTGCGCCAAGTTCAATGCCAGCAACAAATGTCTGGGCAATTTCAAGTGTGTAGGTGAGGTGCCCAACACCCAATGCCAATTCGACCCCAAGACCAAAGTTGTAGTCGACACAAGCAAAGACAACGTTTGTTCGGTCAGCAGTTGCGATCCCAAGACCGGCAAGATCGCGGTGTTCAACTTTGTCGGCCCGCAGTGCAATACCGGAAAACCCTGCGAAGTCAATGGCTTTTGCGCCAAAGGCGCCACGCAATCGGTGTGCGAGGGCGACGCCAAGGTTTGCGACGACGGCAACGAATGCTCCGATGATACTTGCGACAATGCCGCTGTTGACCCGACAAAACCATGTGTGTTTAATACGAAAATTTTTGATGCCAAAGGTTGCATCGGCGACAAGTGCCACTTCAACCAGGTCTGCGCCAGTGGCGTATGCGTGGGCAGCGCGGAGACTTGCGATGACAAAAACACTTGTACTTTGGACAGTTGCGATCCCAAGACCGGTTGTGTTTACGCGGCCAAGGCGACCGGCACACCGTGTGACGACGGCGACAATTGCACCGGCGACCCCGCCGTGCCCGCCGCGAGCCAAGACGGCTGTAAGGCAGGGGTTTGCGTTGGCGGCGGGCCAAAGGACTGCAGCGATGCCGCGCTGTGCACCGACGACAGCTGCGACAGCGCGGCGCCGGTTGTACCCAAAATCAAAGCGGGCTGCGTTTACAAATTGAATTCAAACCCTTGCTCCGACGGCAACGCTTGCACCACCGGCGAACTCTGCGTGACCGGGGCCTGCAAGAACGGCACGCCGGTCGACTGTGACGACAAAAATGTTTGCACAACAGATAGTTGCGACGTGGTCCTTGGCTGTGTGCACAAGAACGGCGACGGCGTGTGTGACGACAAGAACGTCTGCACCGAAAAAGATGTATGCCTTGTCGGCGTTTGCACCGGTACGCCCAAGAATTGCGACGACGGCGTCATCTGCACGGCCGACAGTTGTGATCCAACGACGTTGGAAGGCTGCGTGTACGCCAAAGCCGTTGGCAATTGCGGACCTTTGGCCGCCTGCAACGACGACCCCAAGCCGTTTTGCGTGTTTTCAGGGGCGCGTCCGTTGTTCAGTGAGTTCTACTTCGGTTTGAGCGGCGGCGCGGACGATTGGCTTGAAATTCATAATGAAAGTGCGGTCGAACTCGATTTGAGCAAGTTTCGTCTTGAGGCGCATCCCAAAGCCAGCAAGTTGACCACCGATTGGGTGGTCGTAGTGACGATGCCCAAAGGCCTAGTCCTTAAACCACATGGCTTTTTGCTTGTCGGCAACACATCGCCGGTGCAGAACGGTGCGGTGCTAGATGTCGTGGCGCCGTTGAGTTTTGATTTGCTGGCCCCCAAGGACGAAGCGGCTAAAGCGATCATAGATGCAACCGCTGGCGTTACATGGCGATTGCGCGACAGCGAACACCAATTGACGCTCGATGCATTCGATGCCAGCAAAGGCGCCCTGCCCGCCAACACCGCCAACAGTTTTGAACGCAAAGCGACCAAAACCAGCACGCAAGATTCGATGTTTCTGCACAAAGCCGAGTGGTTGGCGGGCAACGGCTACAACAGCGGCGTATTTGCCGACGACTTTGTAACCAAATTGGCGCCCGAAGCGCAAAACGCCAAGTCCGGTCAGTACGAACCGGCTTGCGGTGGCACCTGTGAGTTGGCAAAAGTTTGTAATTATGCAGGTTTCGGCGCCGATGCGTGCGTGGATGATCAGAAATGCATGGTCGGATGCGGCAGCGGCAAAACCTGCAGTTCCGGCGCAAGCATGTGCATCGCCGATGCGACCAACGGTGTGCTCATCGCGGGCGTCATGATGGGCTTGAGCGGCGAACTGAACTCGCAATACGTTGAATTCTATAATAATGGTAGCCTGCCCATCGATCTCTCAGGCTTTGTGCTGCAGCGCAAGACTGCCGACGCGTTGCCCTTCAACCCTTGGATTTCTCTAAATCAATTGCCCAAAGGCGTGCTTCTACCCGGCAAACGCTACTTCACTTTTGCCTCGCAGGCATGGGCGAAGTTGCACGGCAGCGTTGACGCGGTGGTCGCTGATTCTCTTGGCCTTGGTGGCGAAGGTGGCGCGGTGCGCCTGTGGGATCCAGGCAGCGGCACTGAACTCGACAGTGTCGGTTGGGGTACGGCCAAGACGTTTAATCAAAAAGTCAGCAAGGGACTGACCATCCCTGGACAAGTGCTCGTTCGCAAAGCGAAAATCGGCAGCACCGCCCTGACGATGGACGTAGGCGGCGCCGACTATTTGGCCGGCAACAACCAGGACACGGACACCGACAGCGACGATTTTGTGATTCTCGGCGACGGCGTGCCCAATTCGCTGGCGTCTGGCGTCTATGAGCCTGCCTGCGCGGGGACCTGCGCGGCCGCCAATACTTGTTCGTATGTGGCCAACGCTGAGAAATGTATTGACAATTTGTGCGGAGGCATTTGCGGCTCCGCCACCGGTTGCAACACCAAGACCGGCAAATGCGACCTCGCTGTGCTGATCGCTGAGTTCGCCACCGATGGGCCTGAAAGTCAGAATCTGGCCAACCAGAAACTTGCAATTTCCGACAACGAATACGTGGTGATCTACAACCCAACCCCGTCTTCAATCAAGCTTGACGGCTTGGTTTTGCAAGGAAAAGCCGACGCAGCCAGCGTGTTCGTGTCGCTGACAGACACGGTTGCGGGCGTCGGCAAGAAACCGCTGACCGGCTACATGGAACCGTTCAGCTACTTTTTGGTGGTACCGGCGAACTACGACAAGAATTTGCCGACGCCCAATTTGGTTTCCACAAAAATTTGGGGACTTTACTCCGGCGCCGGCGCTTTGCGCCTCATCCGCGCGGACAACACATTGACCGCCGACACCGTGGCTTGGGGCAAAACCATGAACAATTTTGCCGAGGCCAAATTGGCAACGCTGAATTGCGTCAACGCCGACGATCCCAAATCGTTCACGTGCGCCATGCGCAGAAAACCGAGCAGTATGGTGAGCTCCGAACTCAACGACCCGTTGTCGCCTTGGTATTACGCGGGCGCCGGTTATGACAGCAACAACAACTCGACGGATTTCACATCGATCAATCCGCGCCAGCCGCGTAACCAGACGTGCCCGCAGCCCGTTGCCAACGGCGCGCTGTGCCCGCCGGCCAATGCGGCAACGGTTGTACAAAAGCTGTAAAATTACAAAATGATCCAAGTTCAAGGTATTGCCAAGCATTTTGGCCGTCAGGAGCTTTTTAACGGGCTACACTGGCATATTCGTGCGCGCAATCGCTACGGCCTCGTCGGGCCGAATGGCGCGGGCAAGACGACGCTACTGCGGATTATTTTTGGCGAATTGCAGGCAGATGCCGGCGCGGTCATTCGCGCCAAGCGCGTGCGCTGCGGCTATTTGCCGCAAGAAGTCGATACCTTGGGTGAAGGCTCCGTGATTGAAGCGGTCTTGCGCGGCGTGCCCGGCTACGACGCCGCACGCGATGCGCTGCACGCGGTGCACCTGCGCATGGCGAGCCAGCAAGCGTACGCGCACTCTGAGCAGGCCATCGCCGATCTCGACAAAGCCATGCACAAGTATGAGGAATTGGGCGGCGACGATCTAGAAGTGCGGGCCAAGGCCGCGCTTGGCGGCTTGGGCTTTGATCGTTTTCGCATCGAACAACCGGCGGCCGGACTTTCGGGCGGTTGGCTGATGCGCGCGGCGCTCGCGCGGTTGTTGGTCATGCGCCCTGAAGTTCTGCTGTTGGATGAACCGACCAATCACCTTGATTTTGAAAGTCTTGCGTGGTTTGAAAGTTTCTTGGAGTCGTACGAAGGGGCGATCATCGCGGTGAGCCACGATCGCTATTTCTTGGATCGGATGCCCACGCACATCGCCGAGTTGACCAAGCGCGGTCTGCACGAATATGTGGGTGGTTACGAGGACTTCTTAGAAGGTCGGGCGGCGCGGCAGGACCAACTGGGCGCGCAAAAGGCCAAAGTCGACCGCCAGCGCGCGCATTTGCAGAGTTTTGTCGAACGTTTTCGCGCCAAAGCGTCCAAGGCCAAGCAGGCGCAATCGCGCATGAAAATGCTGGCAAAATTGGAATCTGTGGAACTTGATGAGCAGCAGGGTGGCATCGGTTTTCGCTTCGCCGAGCCGGCGCGCACGGCCAAAGAGGTGCTCAGCGTGCACCATGTCCGCAAGGCGTTTGGCGACAACATCGTGTATACAGACTGCAATCTGACGATTTACCGCGGCGACAAAATTGCATTGGTCGGACCAAACGGTGCGGGCAAATCGACGCTTTTGAAAATTCTCGCGGGCATGACGGACATTCAGGGCGGCGAAGTGCGCTTGGGCAATGGGGTTATCTTGGACTACTACGCCCAGCACCAACTGGAAGTGCTCAATACAGCGAGCACGGTGTATGAAGAAGCGCGGCGGGCGGCGGGTGAGAAAACTATCTCTATGATCCGCAAGATTCTGGGTTCTATGGGTTTTTCTGGCCAGAGTGTCGACAAGAAAGTCGGCGTGCTGTCGGGAGGCGAAAAGGCCCGCGTGGCGTTGGCGCAAATGGTGCTGCGCGGCCCCAACGTCATGTTGCTGGATGAACCGACCAATCACTTGGACCTGACGAGCCGCGAAGTGCTGGAGGACGCGCTGTCCAACTTTGCGGGAACAGTGGTGATTGTTAGCCACGATCGCTACTTTATCAACTCGGTGGCGACCAATATCCTCGAAGTGCAGCCGGGTGGAAAAACGACTTTGTTTCTGGGCGATTACGACGCGTATTTGTACCGCAAAGGCGGCGGCGATCCGGAAGTGATAGAAAAATTGTTGCGCGGCGAAACACAGTTGGAACGCACGCCGGGGCGGGCGACGAGCGTTGTTGAAGTGCCTGATGGTCAAAGTGAAACGCGGGAACAGGAAAAGCAGCGCAAACGCGTCGAGGCCGAAACGCGCAACGAGCAGAACAAGCGCCTCAAACCGCTCAAAGACCGACTTGGCGCCATTGAAGCTGAAATCGCCCACAGCGAACAGCGGCTGAAAGAGATTGGCGAATTGCAAATGGATCCAGCACTTTATGACGACGGCGATCGCGTTCGGGCCCTGCTGCTGGAACAAGCGAGCCACAAGAAAATCGCCGAGGATGCGCTGGGCAAGTGGGAAGAATTGGCGCTGCGTATTGAGGGTCTGGAGGAAAATTAGCCGTTGCTCAACGCCGTGTTGGGCTGGTAAGGGCGGCGAAAGTCGATGCGATCACGCCGCCTTCAAAGCAAAAGCCGCAAGTGCCGCCTCCAATATCGCGCACGCCCGCTGCAACTTCGGCACTTCCAACACATACGCCGCGCGCACTTCGTTTTTGCCAAGGCCCGTGGTCGCGTAAAATCCATCGGCTGGCGCTAGCATGACGGTCTCGCCATCCACTGCGAAATCCTTGAGCAAAAAGATGCAAAAGGCCTCTGCGTCGGCGACCGGCAATTGGACCATCAAATAAAACGCACCCGCCGGCGTACGCGCTGTGACGCCCGCAATCGCGTTGAGGCCGGCGCAAAGCGCATCGCGGCGCAGCTTGTAGTCGGCAATGACGGCTGCCAATTCAGCTTTTGGTGTCGCCAGCGCTGCTTGAGCAGCCAGCTGATCGACCACCGGCGGCGAAAGACGGGTTTGGGCAAACTTCAACACTGTCGCATAGATTTCAGCATTGCGCGTCACGATGCAGCCTATGCGCGCGCCGCAAGCCGAGTAGCGCTTGGAGACAGAATCGACCATAATTGCACAGTCTTGCAGTTCGGGCTGCGCCAGCACGCTGGGCGCTGTGGTCATCGGTCCGTCGTAGACGAAGTCGCGGTACACTTCATCGCAAATGAAAAACAAGCCGTTGTCGCGGCAAATGCCACCAATTTCGCCCAATTGTTCCACGTTGAGCACGGCACCGCTTGGGTTGCCCGGCGATGAAATCACCAACGCTCTGGTCTTGGGACCGATCGCTGCGCGCAAACGCGCCGGGTCCACGGCAAAACCTTCAGCACCCAAAGTCGTGATCGGTTTGACGTTGACGGCAAGCAGGTGCGAAAAGCCTTGATAATTTGGATAAAATGGCTCGGCAACCAGCACTTCATCGCCGGGATCGCAAACTGCAGCGATGGCGAACAGCAAGGCCTCAGAACCGCCGCTGGTGACGAGCACCTGCGAAGGCAAAATCGGCGAAATCGCGTCTGCGCCCAAGCTGTTGTAATACCCAGCCAGCGCAGTGCGGTACGCCGGCGACCCCTCGGATGCGCCATAAGCCAGAACCTTTTCGTTGTAATTTTGGTAAGCCTCGATCATCGCCCGCGGTGTCGCGATGTCAGGTTGGCCGATGTTGAGGTGCAACACCTTTTTGCCCGTCGCCTTGGCGGCCTCTGCAAACGGCGATAGCCGACGAATCGGCGATGCCTGGGCGGTAATGCCACGTTTAGATGGAGAAAATGTTGGCATTTCGACCCCTACTTTTAGACAAGTCCTGTGCTTCTTGCGCAGCGCGTCGCAATGCTACTCGGTTTCGCTGCCGTTGGCTTCGCGTTCCACGCTTTGCAGGAACGCCACCAAGTCGCGGCGCAAATCAAAATGCAGGCTGACCATGGCGATCGCGCGGTCACCGTCAAAAAGGCTGCCCCACAATGTCGTAGCGCTGTACAAGGGCCGCATCATGCTCGGATGCTTTGCGCCGCGAAAACACCGTGTTTTACCTTGGGTTGTGGCAAAGACGAACTCGTAGGACACGCGTCGCGGTCGCACCGTTTCGACCCGCAAAGCGCCCTCGATCGGCGCGTGGGTGGCTAGCCCGGCAAAAGTAGCGCTGCCGCTGATAGGGCCGTCGACGCGGCGCACCAACGCGCGCGGGCGACTCAAGTGCACGACAACTTGGACTTCACACACGCGAACGTCGTCGGGTGCGTCGACCAAAAAGTAACTGCCGCGCAGGGTTTCAGTGAACACCAAGCTCAATGGGTGCCCCTCAATTGAGTTTTTGGCGCATGGGTCTGGACAAAGCGCACCGCGCGCTCGATGCGCGATTCATCCAGCGGCCCCTGATACAGCTGATCGCCGATATACAGCACCGGTTCCTCACCCATATCCAATTGTGTCTTGAGTTTTGCGGTCATCCGCGCGATCTGGCGGATCGGTTCGGTCTCGAGGCCTTTTTGCAGTTGCGGCTGCGAAAGGTGCAGTTTCTTGGTCAATGCAAAAATCGTCGGCCAGTCGTTGGGGTTGCGGGCGTTGAACAGGCCATCGGCAAATTCGAGACCTTTGCCCATCTTATCCGCGACATAGAACGCCGCCCCAGCCGGAGTCACGCAGGGTTCCGCGGCCGACGCAATCGAGGCCAAAGTCAGGACAATCGGCGTATCGCCGCGACCGACCAAACGTTTGAGCATGAAGAACGCGGCACGCGAGTGCGGACTGGCAAAGTCGACAAACAAGTGCACGGGCGTTCCTGCGCTGCCAAAATGCGGCAAATCTGTCATTTCTCCTAATATTTCAGACGGTAATAGATCCAATTCCGCATCACCGCGGAACTTTGCGTCGCCGGTCAGTTGCGCATAAGCCTGCGGTGGCGTCAAGCCTCGCTGCAGCAGCGGTGTAACTTCGCTGTTGCATTCGGCAATGGCGTTGCTCAGCCCGCTGTCACCGGCGTGGCCCAACCAGCGCCGGCCGTTGAGGTAAATGCTGCCGCCCTGCGCCTCCACATGGGCGGCGAGGCGCATATTCTCTTGTAAATCTACGGTTGTAGCGGGTAGCTCGGCAGCCTTGCGCAGCGCTGCGCCATCCAATCCTGCGACAGCCGTCGCGCTTTCCAGGTCCGCTTGGGTTAAAGCAGGCTTTTGCAACAGGGATTTCAACCACTTTGCGGCAATGTCCGGGTTGGTTCGCGTCGCGGCCACCACAAGCAGCGCAACATCAACGGCGCCCGCGTGGCCGCTGAGTTGGCCGCGTGCGTCTAGGCGCGGCAAGATCTTTGCCACAGCGCGCAATTCGCCATTGGCAGCCCGCGCGGCCAGATCGCGCAACTGCGCCCACTGCCACGGCGATGCTGGATCGACAAATAACACAGCCGTTACCTTTGCGTCGGCGGCCCCCAATGACAGCTCAATGGCCCGCAATTCCACGCGATAGCGCTGGCCAAGCTGCCCGAGCAGAGACGGTGGCGACGGCGACAGATTCAGGGCCCGACCGGCACGCAAAGCGTCAAAAGCAATCGCAAATTCTGGCATGTTGCACAGCAGACCGATGCGCTCGACATCCGCCGACAAACCGGCGAGCACAATCGCCTGTTCCGCCTGCGTTTGCGCGACCTTGACTGCGCGCGCGAGTGCCTCCGCTGGCGGTACGCCGGAGATGCCGCGACCGTTGATGAGCGAACTAGGGGTAGCGCCGATGCCAAAGGCCAAGCCAGCTTGTTGTTCACGCAGGACAATTTCTTTGGCAGTTGGCGATTCGACAAATTTCGCCATCGCGGCGCCGTCCAGACCGGCGGCGACGGCCGCCTTGGTCAGCGCGGCTGCGTCCGGCACAGGATCATGCAAAAGCGCATCGATAAAGGGATATTCCAATCCTTGCTGGCGCGCCGCCACGGCCGCAACCGCCGCGGTCATCGCCCGCGTGTGGCGAGACAGCGGCAGATGGTGGACGATTAAATGCGCACTGGGCAAAGCCGCGACGACATCGCGGTAAACCGGCCAAGCCTGACGGCTATACGGGCATTCCAAATCGATAAAAAGGCGAATTGTGACCAACGGTCTAGCCGGCGCCGCGGCCACTGGCGGCGCAGCGAGCAGCGACGGCGACGCGGCAAGCGACGAGCAGATACCCAAGCAAAACATTGCGATCCAGCGCATTGGGCTCCGGCCAAGGTTTAAGATCGCGCTTTTCAGCGCGTGCCCAGAACGCGGCGCACCGCGGCGCGGAACGTACCCGCGGAAAATCCGGTCTGCGGCACAAACGCGTGGCCGTTGATGAAGACGGTCGGCGTGCCTTTGACCCCAAGCGATTCACCCAGTTTGCGCTGTTTTTCCACCGCGCTGGCCCAGGTGTGCGCCTTCCAAGCTGCCGCCAATGCCTTGACATCTATGCCGGCTTTTTTGGCTCGCTCGAGCACGGTTTTTTCATCCAGTTTGCTGTTGTCGTCCATGATCGCGGCATGAAACTGCCAAAATTTGCCCTGTTTGCGCGCTTCTTGGCCACTTTCAGCCAGCATTTGCGCCAGCGGGTGGATCTGCGTCAGCGGAAAATCAAGCCAAGTGGTGGCGACGCGACCTGGAAATTCTTTTTCGATTTCAATGATATGTGGGTCAAGACGGGCGCTAAACGGGCACTGAAAGTCCTCAAACGCCACAATGTGGATCGCGGCACCGCTTTCGCCGCGGGTCGCAGCGTCGGTGATGTCGATGACTTTGACGTCTGAGCCTAGTGAATCCAGCAACTTGCCCTTGCCAACGATGGCTTCGTAAATGCCGTCCGCCGCCGTGCCTGCCTTGGTCAACTCCTGGGCGTGGTTGATCTCCTCATCGATCAAAGTGCGCAGCACCGATTCGTCTTTGGCTCCGATAAGTTTGCGCCCATTGATGAAAATGTTCGGCGTGCCGCGGGCACCCACGGCGGCCGCTTGTTCAAGGTCCGCCTCGATGCGATCGCGGCCGCCCTTGGCGGCGAGCGAGGTTTCAAATTTCCCTTTGTCCAATCCCAGTTTTACTGCATCAGCCACCAACGACTCGCGGTCCAGTTTGTCTTGCGTCTGCAAAAGCATATCGTGCAATTGCCAGAACTTGCCTTGGGCGCGTGCCGCTTCCAAACTTTCGGCGGCCGCGTCAGCGTTTTTGTGGATCGGCAGCGGATTGTGCTTGTAAACCACCGACAGTTTGCCGCCGTAGTTTGCCACAAGCTTGGCCACAACCGGCTGCAATTTGGCGCAAAATGGGCATTCCATGTCCTCAAAGATGACCATCGTCACCGCCGCGGTAGCAGGCCCCAGGCGCGGATCATCGGGTCGAACCGCGACGTGCCATACGGTCTTGTTGTCGGCAAAATCTGCTCCGAGTTGAATGGGCTCGCCTACTTGCACCGCACCGTTGGCGCCGCCTGCGGCTGCAATCTTGGCGCTGGCCACACCGGATGAGCGCATAACCGGTGCTGGCACGGGTTGCGGCGGCGCTGCCTGACCTTCAAGGACAAACTTGTTGTAATCAGCTGCCAATTTTGGATTGTTGGCCGCCACCAACTGGCGGGGCAAGTCCTCCATTTTTGTTCCGGCCGCCAACACCGCTTCAGCGCGCGCGATTTCTTCGACAAATTTCTTTTCCCAAACTTCGGGCGACTGCACGCCCTGCATCAACACGCCATTTGTGACAAACGACGGCGTGCCGCTGACGCCGAGCGCCTTGGCCAAGGCGACGTCACGGGCGACAATGTTAGCGACTTCAGGGCTTTCCAAGTCGGCTGCGAACTTTTTCGCGTCCAAATTCGCTTCAACAGCCCACGCGATCTCGGCATCTCGGCTGAGCGCTGGTACGGCCATCCATTTTTTGTAGTAGCCCAAAAAGTTGTTTTGTCGGTGCGCAGCGACGGCTCCCTTGGCACCAACCACGGAATTCGCATGAACATCCAGCGGCAAATTGAAAAAGCGCAGCCGCACTTCTTTGGGATGCTTGCCAACCGCATCGAGCAGGGCGAGCGCTTGGCCGCGGCTAAATGGGCATTCGTAATCAATAAATGCCAATACATCGACTTTGGGTTGCGCGCTGCCGACCGCGGGCGCATCCAGAACGATCGCCGCAACGGCGGGCTTTGCCGGAATTTTTGCTTTGTTTTCGCAACCAAGTGCGCCAAAGCTCAGCAGCAGCGCTCCTGCTACAACCGAATGCCGTTGTGTCATCGGGAAAGTCATAAGAACTCCTAAGTTTTTTTGCGAATGTCGCAAGTTGCTCCGCACAACGGCAACCGCGTTCGATCGGCGCGATAGGTTAAAGTGTGCGGGCACTTCGGTCAAGGTTGGCCTTGCACCTGACCTGCAACACCTTGCCATTGCGTACTATTCTGAACGACTAATCCTTGTCTTTGTCGCGGCGCAATTGGCGCCACGTTTGCAGGCGATCGGCGATGCGGCCTTCGCCGCCGTTGCGCGTCGGTTGGTAAAACTGCTTGTCCTGCAATTTTTCGGGCAAATAGTGTCCCGGCACCCAACCGCCGGCGGCGTGCGGGTCTTGGTAATCTTTGCCCCACCCCAAGTCGCGGGTGAGCGAAGTCGTGGGATTGCGCAGTGATTCCGGCACTGACAGGCTACCGCTGTGCACAAGCGCCTGCTGCGCCGCGGCCAAGGCCAAATAGGACGCCTTGGATTTCGGCGCACACGCAAGGTATGTCGTCGCATGAGCCATCATGATGCGCGATTCAGGTAATCCGCACATTTCATGGGCTTGTGCGGCAGCAACGGCGAGTTGCAGCGCTTGGGCATCGGCGTTGCCGACATCTTCAGCGGCAAAAACGATCAGGCGACGGCAAATAAACCGCGGGTCCTCGCCGGCATCGAGCATACGCGCCAAATAGTAGATGGCGGCGTCGGGGTCCGATCCGCGCAAAGATTTGATAAAGGCAGAAATAACCTGATGGTGCAGGTCGCCATCGCGATCGTAGCGCGCACCAGCCTGCAGCGGCGCTTTGTCGACAACTGCTTGGTCGATATGGGCCGTTTGGGTCGGATCGCTCGCCGCTTGGGCCAGCACCAGTTCGGCCACGAGTTCGAGCGAGGTCAGCGCGCGGCGGGCATCGCCGTCGGCCAATTGGCACAGGCGGTGCAGCGCGTCTTCATCGGCCGTCAAGCCACTTTGGGCATAACCTCTATCATCTCGTAGGGCTCGGTTGAGCAGGATCTTGAGATCGTCTACGGCGAGCGGTTCCAAAACCACCAGGGCGCAGCGACTCAGCAGCGCGGAAGTTAATGAAAATCCAGGATTTTCTGTGGTTGCGCCGATCAGCGCGACCGTACCATTTTCAACATGGGGCAACAGCGCATCCTGCTGACTTTTGTTGAAGCGATGGATTTCATCGACAAACAGCACGGTCTGCTCGCCATGGCGCAGGGCCTTTTCGGCATCGACCACCGCGGCACGCAAATTGGCCACCCCATCCAACACCGCAGAAAGTGCAGCGAAACGCGCCTTGCCATGGGTCGCAACCAATCGAGCGATCGTCGTTTTACCGACACCCGGTGGACCCCAAAGAATCAGCGAAGGCAAACGATCGGCCTGTAGCGCGGTGCGTAAGAAACCGTTGGGACCGAGCCATCGCTGCTGCCCCAGCAAATCGTCCAACGATTGCGGACGCATGCGCTCTGCCAAGGGTGCGTATGCCCGCACGGGAGGCGCAAATAGTTCGCCGGGAAATCGCACGGACGGGCCCTCTAACTGGTCGGATTCAGGGCGTGTTTGATCGTCAGCACGGGGCAACGCGCGTGTTTGATCACGTGTTCCGCCACGCTGCCGAGCAGCACCTGACGCGCGTGATCGCGGCCAATCTGCGGCAGCACGATCAAGTCGATCTTTTGCCGATCGGCGTACGCCATGATGCCCGATCCGGGCTTATTGTCTTCTACCAGTTGCCAACAGGCGGGTACCCTCGCGACATGATGGGCGATTTCCGACAAGCGCGCCTGAAGTTTGGAACGAATTTGGTATTGCAAGTCTTTGGGCAGCAAAATCTCGCCTTCGGGCGTCGTCAGGGTTTGGGCCTGGATCGGCTCCACCACATGGACAACTTCAACGCGACCGCCGAATTCCGCAGCGAAATCTTCAGCTGCTTGCAACCCCGGCGGCATGTCGTTGGCCAAATCGACCGGGTGCAAAATCTTTTGAAAACCGCGCCAATCTTCAGCGCGCGCTGAAACACGCTCATTGACTGTCATGACGGGCACTTGGGTGTCGCGAATGATGCGCGCTGTGGTCGAACCGAGCACACGGCCGGTAAACTCGTGCTGACCGTCGGTGGGAATGATCACCAAATCCGCGTTAAATTCAGCGATGACCTGCACGGCGACGTCAAAAAACGAGCCGACCCGTGCTTCGATCGCAGCCTCCACGCCCAACACCGCCAGCTCTGCCTGAAATTCCAGCATTTTTGGCATGACGCGTGTGCGATCCGCTTCGTCGATGATCGTGCGCAGCTTGGCCGTTTCGCCTTCGAGATAAAAAAGTTCGCTCGAACCACGAAAGGCATGAAAAATCGTCACTTGCGAGTGAAACGTCTGCGCAATTTGCGCCAGCGGCAAAAAAGTATTGCGCGTAATTTCATCCAGATCCGTCAGAAGCAAAATGCGATCAAACATCGGTGAACTCCCTTGTTGCAGCAACACAATAGACCCAAGCAGCTGCCACGGCAAGCGCAGCGACTGCGGCTAGGTAATGTGCGTTGTAACTGTTGACAACCACGCCTCGTCATTGCTACTTAGGCGGCGCGCGCGGTGTGTCTGTCGCGTCGTGTGCGGCGCGGTTTTTATGCCGGGTCAGAACAAATTTGCGCCACTTTCGCTGCAACCGCGTGTTCAGCGACTGGGTGTTCAACCCTTGGAGATTTTGATGAATAAGCTTTTGCTCGCCTTGGTAGTTCCGGGTGTTTTCGCCGTTGTTGGCTGCAGTGCCCCCCAGAAACACGAAGAAGCGCCGCCGCCGCCTCCGCCACCACCGGCGGCTCCCGCGCCGATGGCCCCCGGCACGTGCACGGACAACGCTCAATGCGCGAGCTTCGGCTTGTGCGGCCGCTGCGACGCCGGCAAATGCGTCAAAGTCGCTGGCTGCTGCGCCACGGACTCCGAATGCAACGGCGGCCGTTGCAAGGGCGGCATGTGCCATTGATTCGCTAGGTTTGGCCCTGCAAACGCCGGGTCCCGAGCGTGAAAACTTTTCCGCCGTGTGCGCGCGCTGGCAGACAGCTTTTGCTGTCACCAACGCGCGCGCAGCGAGCGGCAACGCTGCTGAAAAAATCTGGTAGGCGTGATCAACTCGCGCGGGCGGAAACGGCAGCCGCAATAAGTTAGCTATTTATGGGACTTGTGTGTGCGCTGGGCCAGCGCGTCAAACTGCGTGCGGCAACAATTATTGCCGCTGCGCGCCGGCAAAAGGTGACAATAACGTGATCCCGCCCTACTATGGCAGCCGTTGCGCTTGCAGGAGCGATCGCACCCTCGCTGGCGTTGAAAACGCCCCCAAAGGCACAGACTTCAGCAACGAAATTTGCAGAAACGAGGACAAAATGATCCGGTTCGTGAACAACATGTGTGCAAAAATTGGCAAATTCAGTTCCGCAATGTTGGCCACGATCTTGCTGTTGGGCAGCATTGGCCTGAGCGGGTGCGGACCGGCATATCCGAACTGCGCCAACGATGACACCTGTAAATCCAAAGGTGAATTTTGTGTGAACAACAAGTGCGCGCAATGCCGCGTCGACGCCAATTGCCCGGGCGCCGCCAACGACGCGTGCGCGGTGTGCAACGCGGGTGCCTGCGGGCGCAAAGCCGATTGCTGCACCAACAAGATGGATTGCGGCAATGGCAAAAAATGCGATGCCAACAAATGCGTGGCGGAATGCGGTGCCGACACAGATTGCCCAGCCGGCGCAAAATGCACCAATGGCGCCTGCATGTTGCCGCAGGGCGTGGGTACAGCGCCTGCGGGTGCCGGCTGCGCCAAAGATGGCGATTGCGGCGCAGGCCTGAAGTGCAGCGATGGCAAATGTGTTGATGCCACGGGCAATTGCAGCACGGTGCCGGTGTACTTTGACTTCAATGAATATACGCTTTCGTCGGGTGCCCAAAACGGCATCAGCGCCAGCGCCAAGTGCTTGAAAGAACAGAAAGTCACCACCGTGACCATCGAAGGCCATTGCGATGAGCGCGGCACAGACGCCTACAACATGGAATTGGGCGGCCGCCGAGCCAAAGTCGTCAAAGAATACATGCAGAAACTGCTGCCCAAGACCAAGGTTAAGACGATTTCCTACGGCAAGGCCAAGCCGAGTTGCAGCGAAGACGGCGAGCAATGCTGGGGCAAAAACCGCCGCGCGGAAATGAAGACCGACAAGTGAGCCTGTTGACACCAATGGCTCGCCACGCTCCGATTCAATTGGCTATTTTGCTTTTGGTGCTGCCCTGCACCGGCTGCTTTGTGCGGCAGGCGCAGCTCGATCGCGTCGAGGCGCGGTTGGTGGTCATTGAAAAGACCAACTCAAGCGTCATGGCCGATTCGCAGCGCGAAACAAAACGCCTTGAAAACCTGGGCAAAACTGTCGAAGAGGCCAACGACAACCTGCGCGGCAACGTTGCGCAATCGCAAGCGAAAATCGACGGCTTCGAGCACACGCTGACCAAACTGCGCGGTGAAATCGAAGAACTCGTGCACCGCTTGGAAATACTCGAGAAAACGTCAGGCGCCGCCCAAACTGGCGTAGGTGAAGTGCGCCATCGTCTCGCGCAGTTGATCGCCGATCTGCGCGATCGCGCGGGGATTGCGATTCTCGCCTTGCCCGCCGAATTGCCGACGGATGGCTTTGGTTTTGTGAAGTTGGCCGAAAAGTACTTGACCGATGGCAAGGCTCGCGTGGCGGCAGCTGTCGCCAATGAATGCCAAAAGCGCTATGTAGACACGGAGTTTGCCGCTGGTTGCGGGCTTGTGCTTGGGCGTATTGCGGTCCAGGAAGCGCGTTACGTCGATGCCCTGCGGATTTTTCAGGCGGTGCACGATGGCCTCAACGGCAAGCCGATTCCGATTGTGGGGCAAGCGCTGCTTGAAGTCGCCAAAACCATGGAATTGCAAGGCAAATGTGCGAGCGCGCAAAAGGTGCTCAAGTATTTGCTTGCGGAGATGCCCAAGCTGCCGCAAGCGAAAATCGCCAAAGAATTGATGGATTCGCAGGGCAAGCGCTGCAAAGAAGGCGTGGGCTTGAAAGAAGCTGCACTGGCCGCTGACCCCAAGGCCCCTGCCGACCCCAAACCCGCTGAAAAAGCGCCGGAAAAAGCCGCTGAGCCAGCGACGCCGGCGCCAGTGGAAAAAGCCAAATAGTCGAGGCAGTTCGTGGCCCGGCCCGTGGCAGTTGACTATCCAACCCAGTACGCGGCGATTGTCGTTGGCGGTGGTCACGCCGGCTGCGAAGCCGCGTTGGCCCTTGCAAGGTGTGGTTTTAGCACGCTTTTGCTCACGCAAAATGTCGATCGCATTGGCTGGATGAGTTGTAATCCGGCAATCGGCGGCATCGGCAAATCGCATTTGGTCGCCGAGATCGACGCGTTGGGCGGTGAGATGGCCCGCGTGACCGATCTCGCTGGTGTGCAATACAAAGAACTCAATAGTTCCAGAGGTCCGGCGGTGCGCGCGCTGCGGGCGCAGTGTGACAAACTGGCGTACGCCACGGCCATGCGGCGCGTGCTGGAGCAGACGCCGAACCTTTCAATTAAACAAGGCAATGTAGAACGCCTCGTGCTGACCGATGGCGAATTGCGCGGGGTCGAAGTCAGTCACGGTCTGCGTTTTTTGGCCGAGATTGTCGTGCTCACGGCGGGCACTTTTCTTTCGGCGGTGTTGCACACCGGCCTGTCGACCGAAGTGGGCGGCCGCGCCGGCGATCAAGCGGCCATGGGCTTGGGCGATCAACTGCGTGCGCTCGATGTCAAAATGCTGCGTCACAAGACCGGCACCTGTCCCCGCGTCGACGGGCGGACGGTGAACTGGAGCCAACTGGAACCCGATCCGGGCATGGTGCCGCCGCCACCCATGCACCGCCACGGCGCCACGCCGATCCAACAGCAGATGCCAGCCTATATCGCCTATACGACGCCAGAGATGCATGACATTATTCGGCAAAATCTCGATCGCTCGCCGATGTTCAGCGGCATCATTGAGGGCACCGGGCCGCGCTATTGCCCTTCGATCGAGGACAAAGTGGTGCGTTTTGCCCACCACGATCGGCATTATATTTTTCTGGAGCGAGAGGGCTGGCACACCGACGAAATCTATGTGAACGGCTTGTCCACCAGCCTGCCCGCCGATGTTCAGGTGCAAATGGTGCGGGCGATGAAAGGGCTGGAAAATGCTGAAATCGTTCGCTTTGGCTATGCGGTCGAGTACGACGCCATCGATGCGCGCGAACTCGGTCGCGATCTGATGCTGCGGGCGCTGTCGGGGCTGTATCTGGCTGGGCAAGTCAACGGAACCAGCGGTTACGAGGAAGCGGCGGGCCAAGGTCTTGTGGCGGGCCTGAACGCCGTGCAACGGCTGCGCGGCCTGCAACCAGTCGAATTTTCACGGACGCAGAGCTACTTGGGCGTCATGATCGACGATCTAACGACGTTGGGCGCCGAAGAACCGTACCGCATGTTCACCTCGCGCGCCGAACATCGGCTGACCTTGCGCGCGGGCAACGCCGATCTGCGCCTGACCGCGCTGGGCCGCGAACTCGGTCTGGTCAAAGATGAGCAATGGCAGCAATTTGAGGCCCGTAACGCACAATTGCAGCGGGCGCGGCAGGTTCTGCAGACCACGATCGTCAAGCCGACTCAACAAAATCTCGCGTTGCTCGATGCGCATGAGTCCGGCGCATTGATCAATCCGACAAGTTTGGCACAGTTGCTTTGTCGCCCCAATATGGATTGGCAGGCATTGGCGCCATGGTTGCCTGCCGACCTCGTTGAATTGGGCCAAGACGATCAAGAAGAACTTGTCACGTCGGTGCGTTACGCGGGGTACGTGCAGCGCGAAACCGTGCGACAGGCGCGCACGCAGCGGCAGGAGCAGCAGGCGATTCCGGCTGATTTTCCGTATGCTGAGGTATCCGGTCTTTCGGCTGAGGCGTTGCAAAAGCTAATGAAAGTCCAGCCAACAACGTTGGCGCAGGCCGCGCGGATTCCCGGTGTTACGTCGGCGGCGCTGCAAGTTTTGGCCTATTTTCTGCGCGTACACGCCGACAAATCGCCGCCGCCGGCAGACAAAATTGTCGCTTGACAGCAGGCATGAAAAGGCGCAGAAAAAGCTGTTGGCGTTGACGCGTCAGCCTGCGCTACGGCCCCCGCCACTTGGAGACAAAAATGCCGCGTACCCCATTACTTGCAGCGCTTTTGCAACTGGCTCGTGATCACGCCAACGCGGAAACCGAGGGCATCACGCCCGAGCAGGTCCGCGTTGATCGGCAAACGCGGCGACATTTTTTGGGCACTGTGGCTGCCGGCATCGGCGGCGCGGCGCTTCTGGGTCAAACGGCCGAGGCCGCACCGGCTTCGCCCCAATTGCCCAAGATCGCCATTGTTGGTGGCGGTATTTCCGGCTTGGCCTGCGCACTGCAACTGGCCGACAAGGGCCTTGCCAGCACGGTTTATGAATCCAAAGGCCGTGTCGGCGGGCGCATGTTCAGCGACATGAGCGGAACCTACTAGAATGATGGACAAGTATCCGAATGGTGCGGTGAACTGATCGACGTCGGCCACACGACCATGCGGGCGCTTTGCAAGCGATTTGGCCTGCCGTTGGACAATTTACACGCCGTCGAGCCGGCCGGCACAACCGACACCTATTTTGCCAAGGGCAGTTGGTACACCAACATCGATGCGGATTTCGCACCGGTCCGGGATGCCCTAAAAATTGACCTCAAAGCAGCGGGTTACCCCACGCACTGGGATTCAATTACGCCGGGAGGCAAGGCGCTCGATCAGATGAGCGTCTACGACTGGATCAGCACGCGGGTGCCGGGGGGCCACAATTCCAAGCTGGGAAAAATCCTCGACGTGGCCTACAACATTGAGTACGGCGCGGAAACCAAGGATCAGAGCTCCCTCAATCTTGTGTATTTACTAGGTTATCAGCCCAACAACAACCGCATGGCGATCTTTGGCGCATCCGACGAAACCTACCACGTCCGCGGCGGCAACCAAAAATTGCCAATGGCAATCGCGAGTGCCTTGCCAGCCAACACGGTGCAATTCGGCTACCGGATGACCCAAATCGCCCAAAATGCCGACAAGACTTTTGCTTTGACTTTCAAAACCGCCAACGGCACCCAGGTCGTTACCGCGGACGCGGTCGTTCTGGCGCTGCCCTTTGCCGTGCTGCGCACGCTCGATTACAGCAGCGCCGGATTTGACGCGCGAAAAGACATGGCCATCCAACAGCTGGGCCGCGGCCAAAATGGCAAGTTAATGCTGCAGTTCAAAACCCGCCTTTGGAACCAAGCAGGACCATGGGGCAAATCGACCGGCACCACCTTTAGCGACAGCGGCTACCAAGCATCTTGGGAAGTATCGCGCGCACAAGCGGGCAATTCCGGCATCTTGGTCGACTACACTGGCGGCAATGCGACCGTCGACGGCTACGCCAGTCAATCGTCGCCGTACACCCGCGGCAATGATGCAACTACTTTAAAACTTGGGCAAAAAGCCCTGACCATGCTTGAACCGGTTTATCCAGGGTTGACGGCGCAAGCCAATGGCAAAACGGTTTTGTCCATTCCGCCCAAAGATACGGATTTCAATTGCTCTTATTCGTATTTGCGCGTTGGACAGTACACCGCCTTTGCCGGTCATGAAAAGGCGCCGCAAGGTCACTGTTTTTTGCCGGTGAGCACTGCAGTCAGGATTATCAAGGCTTTATGGAAGGTGCTGCGGCTGAAGGCCAACGAGCTGCCAATGAAATCGCTGCCGCGTGGGCCATCGTTTAGGGCCTGTTCAACAATAAGTTGACCAGGCCCCCTGCCAGTTTTGCTGGGTCGCCAAGCTCACCGATGCGGATTCGCGGCTCCGTCGGCGCATTGGATCGATCGTGTTATTGTTAGACAACTCCTTAGCGGCTACTTCGTCACCATTCGGCGGCCCATTTTGCCGGCACCGGCTTGTCTCCGACGGTAATTTCAGTCACTAAAAAACGGGAACCGCCAACGACATATTGGTCTTGGTCGGACAGGCGCAACTTGAGTTTGGCTACGCAGTTGGGTGTGCAGCCGCTTTTGACGCCGATGGCGTCGGCAAAGGCGGTGGTGACCTGAAATTCGGCGGTGCCGACGCCGGCCACCAGTTGAAACGGCGAAAACACGGCGCGGCGTGAGCCGGTTTCATCGACGACAAGGGCAAATGCCCACCAACCGCCTGATGGAGATGGCAAAATGGCCAAACGGGCACCGTTGAGCAGCCAATTGCCCACCAGCCACTGCGGTGTGCGCAAACTGGGCAACAGGCCAAAAACGTGCAGTTCGGGCGTCAGCCCGACCAAAGTTTGCAGCGCGAGTTCTTGTCCGCCGTTGTGCGGGAGCAACAGACGTTCGTCGCGACCAGTGCCCACACCGTAGAGGACCGTGACGTCGCGGCCTGCACTATTGTGAAATTGCACGCGAACGGGGGTTTGTTTGCCCGGCGTGACTTTGGCGAGCAGCGTCAACTTGCCCTCGACGGCGGTGATTTGTTCCGCACGACGGCGCAATTGATCGGTGATCGAGTCCAAATGCGCAGTAATTAAGCGTGAATTTGGGTATTCCTTCCAAACTTTGGCAAAGACTTCCAAAGGGGCGTCGGGGTCGCCAACGCGGCGATCGATCGCGACTTCGGCGGCTGCGGGGCGAATGCCGACGAGTTTGGAGGCGTTGGCGAGTTGGCAGGCTGCGCGGTATTCAAGCGCACCATCGCGCACGGCTTTTTCCGGTGCACCGGCGATGCACGGCAACACTTGTTTGACCGTCAGGGTCGCTTTGGCGCCTACCAAGCGATGGGTCCGCCCGGGCGGCAGATCGAGTTCCACAACCACCGGCACAGCCGTCGGGTTGCGCAAGGTGTAGCTGACCGCCACATTGCGCGGGAGCATCCAACGCCATGTTACTGCTTTGGTTTCATCGAGATCTGCTTTCAAGGTCGCCGGCGCAGCCAAGCGCCTCTCCACGATCTCCGTCGATGGCGTCGCCTTGTCGTCGCTCAGCCAGTTGGGCGATTCTTCCACCGCGGCGCGTTGCAGCGCGGCAAACACCGGCGGGCTATCGTCGCTGTTGGGATATTTTCCCAAAAATTCAATCAGCGCGGGGGTATGGCCGTCTTCCAAGGCTTGCTTTGCCGCTGCTTTGCGCGCTGCCGTAGCCTCTTCGCCGGCGGCCTTGGCAGCTGCTTCCTTGCGCGCCTTTTCGGCCTCCGCTTCTGCTTTTTTGGCCGCTTCTTTGTCCGCCGCTTCACGCGCCTTGAGTTCGCGCTCCTGGGCCTTGAGATTGGCCGCGGCTTGGGCTTTTTCGGCTTGTTCGTCCAGCTCTTTTTGCTTGCGCGCTTTGGCCTCCGCGGCCGCATCGCTCGCCTTTTGTCGCGCCGCGTCGGCCTTTTGCTTCGCTTCGTCGCGGGCTTTTAGCTCGGCGTCTTTGCGCGCACGGGCTTTCTCATCGGCTTCCGCCTGCTTTTGCGCCCGCGCAGCGTCTTGATTTTGCGCGCTTTGTTGGCGTTTTTCCTCGGCTTCCAAGCGCTTGCGCTCGCGATCGGCCGCCGCAGTGGCAGCTGCGTCGATGGCCGCTTGCCGAGCCGCCGCTTTGGCCGCCGGCGTCTCGTCCCCAGCGGCTGGCTTGGGCGGCGACGCTTTCTCCACAGGTTTGGGCGGTGGGGCCTTTTCGACAGCGACCTTGGCAACTGGCGACTTCGCACTCGATTTTGACGATGATTTCACCGGATCGGGCACTGGCGAAGCGTCGG
Source organism: Klebsiella pneumoniae (assembly GCA_945889325.1). Classification (GTDB taxonomy): domain Bacteria; phylum Myxococcota_A; class UBA9042; order UBA9042; family UBA9042; genus CAMDBH01. The sequence continues at coordinate 46,040 of CAMDBH010000011.1, read as the reverse complement.
GCGGCGGGGCCGTCGCAACATCTGATGCTGCAGAACCTGCGGGCGGATCGCCTGGCCACTTGAAGCGCGCAGTGCGATAGCAATCTGCGGCATAGAAAGCGCCAGTGCCTTGATCTTCCGCGCGAACCGGAGCCGTCGCATCACAACCGTAGCGCCAAGCCCGCGAAGCGAGCACCTTGGCCGCCTCGTCCTCACCCATGCCTCCCTTGGGCACAAACAACTTGCCCAAACGCAGCACGGGCGGATCCAGCGTCGCCAGTTGCGCCCCCTGAAAAGGCATGGTTTTGCGCGAAATCGGCCAAACGCGCATGTTCGGATCGATCGGCTCAAACTGCACACCGCTGCAGCCCACAACCAGCGCCACTGTGACAAAATGAATGAAATTCGCCTTGCGCATCAGCGACTCCAATAGACGCCGGCGTTGATCTGCCGCGAATCGTTGGCACCGTCGTTGATGCCTTTGAGATAGGAGGCTTCAAGCATCAAGCCTATGCCGTCGCCAATTTTGACGCCGCCCGTGCCGCCGCCGAACAAGAAGGTGCCGCTGCCGCTGACGTTGCGCACCAAGAATTTGGGAGAGATGTAGCCGGTCAGCGCTTCCATGAAATCGTAGCTGACATAAAACGGCACCACGACGTCGAAAATGGTGAATTTGTTCTCCGTCGTGGTCGTCAGGCCCTTGGCGTCTGTGGCAATGCTGCTAGTGGTGATCTGCAATCCGCCAAGCGACAAGCCGGCCGCGACCGCCCATGGCCCCATGTCCATGAATTGGTACTTTGCATCCACGCTGCTGGTGCCCGGAATCGTCACGTGCGCGCCGACATCCAAGCCGTCTATGACACCGATACGCCACATCCCTTCTGCGACATTGGTGGTCTTGAGGCCGCCATTTTCTGGCGTCACCTCCGCCGTTGGCACCGCGAACGTCGACGTGCCGCCGCCAATAATGATCATTTGATCGCCCGGTGGCAAAACCCGCGCAGTTTGCAGGGTGGAGACGTTGACGCAACCGACGGCGCACAACGACCCCAAAACACTGAGCCATTTTGTGTGCGACCCAAGTCGCCGCAAGTTCCTGACCAACATTGGCGCTCCGCAGCGCCCAGCGGCGCGCAACAAGCGTGCGTGAGGCCGTTGCCGCTGTCAACTTTGCGGCAACGGCGCCGATTGTCCGCGCAAGAACCGCTCTTGGCGCGATTGGCGCTCGGCCTTGTCTCGCGGCCGCGGCGTTTGAATTTGTTCCTGCAAAAACTTGGGCGTACCGCGTAAGCCGCTTTGCGCGTGGTCGGCACCCAGCGATTGCCGAACGGTAGCGACATCCACGGCCAATTGCTGGGTCAAGCCGTTGAAAAGCAGCTCAAATAGCCGTTCGAAAGAAATTTGATGGGTTTGTTGGGTCGAGGCATAGAGCCAGTCGCTGAACTGCACAAAGCGTTCAAACGGTTTATCGGCCAAAAGCAGCGATTTCGTTTGGGGAAACCGCCCCGAATTGGCGATCAGATCCCAGTAGCGCGCAAAACGGTTCAGACGCTGGATGTCGCCAAAACTCAGCAGCGACGTACTCAAAATGTTGTACGGCGGCACGGGGTTATAGCGCATTTGCCACGGGTCGGTGTGGCGAACAATCGGCGTGCCGCGCAGGCGCTTGAGGATGCCGATTTGAATTTCATGCGGTTGCAGCGCGACCAGCCGATTGAAACCAGTGGCAAAACTTTGCATGTCTTCGCCCGGCAGGCCGACGATCAGGTCCACGTGCAGGTGGGCGTGGGTATGCTCCCGCAACCATTGCAAATTAGTCTCAGTCTGCGCGTCATCCTGCTTGCGGCTGATCAATGCCTGCACTTGCGGATTAAACGTCTGAATGCCGATTTCAAACTGCAACTTGCCGGGTGGAAATTGGCCGATCAGCAGCTTGATCGCTTCGGGCAAGCGATCTGGAATCAGTTCAAAATGCAGGAAAAGTTTGTCATCCAAGCGGTCCAGAAAAAATTGCAGAATCTGCGTGCTGGTTTTCACACTCAGGTTGAAGGTGCGATCGACAAACTTGAAATGCCGCACGCCGCGCTGGTGCAAGATCGCCATTTCATGCAGAAAACGCGCCAGTTCAAACGGCACAGCCGATTTATCCAACGACGACAGACAAAATTCGCATTTGAACGGGCAACCGCGCGAGGCTTCGACGTAGATCAGGCGATTGGCGATGTCTTCCTCGTCATAAAAGGCATAAGGCATAGCCAGTTGTGCAAGAGAAAGTTCCGCCGCCGCGATGACTCTGGCAGGCGGTGGGGCGTCTTCAAGGATCGCGGCGCACAGGTCGCGAAAAGCAAAGTCTGCCTGACCGGTGATGAGATAATCCGCTTGCGCAACAATCGCTTGTGCGGCGTATTCGTAGCTGACTTCTGGGCCGCCCAGCACGATCACAGTTTGCGGCGAGACTTGCCGAATAATTGCGATGACTTGCGCCGTCTCCAGCGTATTCCAGATGTAGACGCCAAAGCCGATAATGCGCGCATTGAAAGCCAACAGCTTTTCAGCAATGTCGATCGGCCGCTGTGAAATAATGAATTCGCAAATTTTGGCGCGCGCTTGCAGATCGCCCAAGTTGGCAAATAGATAGCGCAGGCCCAACGAAGCATGAAAATACTTCGCGTTGAGCGTCACCAGCAAAATATCGGGCGGCTGCATAGGCGCGCGAGGCTACACGATTTTGCATGCTTCGGCAAAGGCCAACCGCGGCGCGCGAGGATAGACCTTGCTGGCATCGGCATGGCCGATATTGCACAGGAAATTGGAACGCCAATCGGTGCCGGCCAGAAAAGCGGCGTCGACGGCGGCATTGTCAAAACCGGACATAGGACCGCAATCCAGGCCCAAAGCGCGTGCCGCCAAAATGAAATAGCCGCCCTGTATGGAACCATTGCGCATCGCGTTGATTTCAGCGATGGCTGGGTTGCTGGCGAACATCGGCCGATAATCATAAAACGGTGAAAGTTTGGGCAGTTGATCGTAAAATTTGCTGTCAAAGGCGATGATCGCCGTGACCGGCGCAGCGCGAACTTGTTCCGTGTTGAATGGCGCGACGCAGGTCAAAAGCTTGTCTTTTTCCGTGGCGCTGCGCACAAAAACGATGCGCATCGGGCAAGTGTTGGCGCTGGTTGGCCCCCATTTGCACAAGTCGTACAGAGCGAAAATCGTCGCATCGTCAATGGTTTGTGGCGGCCACACGTGGTGCGTGCGCGCCTCGGTGAACAGTTGTTGCAGCGCTTGGTCTTGAAGTTGCGGCATGGCAAAGGCACTCCTCTGTGGATTGGGAAGCGGACAAATTAGGTCCGATTTCGCGCTTGTCAAGCTGCCGCGTGGGCTAGCTGGGTATCGCATCGTGCACCGATAAGTGCCTGTGATTACATATAAGTGTCGAACAGCCTGTCCAAGCGCGGCGATTCGATTGTTTTGACAGGCCGCAGCGGCGCGGGTACGCTGTTTTCCGGCGCATTTTGCGCTGCAAAAGCGCGACGCATCGCGCTGTTTGCGGAAATCGCGCGGGGTAACATTGGCACTGTTTGAACTTCCGCAAGTATTTTGCGCTATTGCGCCTACACGCGCTCGCCTGTGTGGGCTTGATCATTTGCTAGTAGCCTTGGCAGTCGCGGCGCTGGGAGCCTGTGGTTCGGATCCGGCGCCCCAACCCGCTGGCGATGCGGCTCAAACCGACGGCGACAGCACGGCCGGCGTTGATGACACCGTCAAAGACAGTACTGCTGCGGACCTCGGTCCGGGTGTTGACGCAGGAAATCAATGCCTTGTCAGCGCTGGCGGTCCAGGTTGTCCCTGCAAGGGCAATAGCGACTGCGACAACGCATTTTGCATCGACACCCCCGAAGGCAAGCAATGTGCGCGCAACTGCATCGATAACTGTCCCGACGGCTTTGCTTGCAGCACGGTGAGCGGGTCGGGTGGCGATTTGATCACCATTTGCGTGGCCAAATTTGGTCGCCGTTGCGATCCCTGTACGATTTCAAAAGATTGTGTGACGACAGGCACGACCGCCGCGGCTTGCATCGCGTTTGGCCAAGCCGGCGATGAAGGCGCCTTCTGCGGGTCGCCGTGTCAGGACACCGCCGATTGCGGCAAGGGATTTTCGTGTTCGGAAGTGACTGCGGTGGAGGGCCAGAAAGTAAAACAGTGCGTGCCCGACCCGAGCAACGGCCATCCCGGCGTGTGCACTTGTTCTGTGGCGGCTAAAAGCGCAGGGCTGCAGACCAAATGCATGGTGCAAGCCAAGGACAAGGACGGAAAAGTCATCGGCAATTGCGCGGGCACGCGCCAATGCGCCAGCGACGGCCTCACCGCGTGCGCCGCGCCCGATCCGGCCACCGAGGTCTGCGACGGCGTCGACAACGACTGCAATGGCGTCACGGACGACGCAACTTGCAATGACAAGAACACTTGCACGCAGGACTTGTGCAAACCAGATGCCGGTGGTAGCGCTTTTGGCTGCGCACATGCTGCGCTGGGAGGCCCTTGCGATGCGGACGTAAACGTGTGCACGCAAAACGATTTTTGCCTCGATGGCGGTTGCAAACCGGGACCGGCGAAGGACTGCAGCGACGGCAATCCGTGCACAAAAGACAGTTGCGACACCGCGAGCGGTTGCACCCAAACGGCCGACGACGGCGTGGCCTGCAGCGATGGAAATGCCTGTACTGTTGGAGATTCTTGTTTCAACAGCTTGTGTCAGAAGGGCGCGGACAAGAACTGCGACGCGAACAAGCCTTGCATTATAGGCAGTTGCGACCTTTCCGGCGGAAATTGTGTGTTCACCAACAAACAAGATGGCGTCATTTGCGACGACGGTTTGATTTGCAGCGTGGCCGACAAGTGCGCCGCGGGCGTATGCGCTGGCGACGCCAAGAATTGCGACGACGGCAACGGCTGCACCTTGGATTCGTGCGACCCGACAAGCGGTTGCGTGAACGCGCCGACAACCGCGCCCTGCGACGATGGCACCAAATGCACAGCCGCCGATGTGTGCAAAGCTGGGGTTTGTGCTGGCATTGCCATCAATTGCGACGACGGCAATCAGTGCACCGACGACAAGTGCGATCCGCTCACGGCCTGCAGCAACACGGCCACGACGGGGCCATGCAGCGACAACGACGCCTGCACCTTGGCCGATGCCTGCAGCAACACGGTTTGCGTGTCTGGCCCCAACAAAATTTGCAATGATAACAGCAGCTGTACCCAGGACAGTTGCGATCCGGTCGGCGGCTTGTGCAAATTTGACGGCAGCATCAACGAAGGTGCAGCCTGCGATGCGGACAGCAGCGTTTGCACGGTCAGCGACAAATGTATCGTTGGTAAGTGTACGGCTGGCAAGGCTAAACTCTGCGACGACGGCAATGCTTGCACCGACGACGGCTGCGACGCCTTGACCGGCTGCACCAAGGTCAATAACATAAGTCTATGTAATTCAGACGATAATCCTTGTACGCAAAACGACATTTGTGTCAGCGGCGCCTGCAAGACCGGCAAGGACAAGGTCTGCGACGACAACAACGGTTGCACTTCAGATAGTTGTGATCCCAACACCATCGCCGGCACTTGTATCTATTCGGCCGTGGCGCTCAACGGCTCGCCGTGCGATGCGGACAACAGCAACTGCACCATCAGCGATTCCTGTATTTTGGGCAAATGCACCGCCGGCAAACAGAAAAACTGCGACGATGCCAACGCTTGCACCGATGATGCCTGCGATCCAAAGACCGGATGCAGCAACTCTTTCAATGTGGACGTTTGCGACGATGGCGCACCGTGTACCGTCGGCGATTCCTGCAAAAACGGCACTTGCCTGAGCGGAAAACCCAAAGTGTGCGATGACAAAAACCCTTGCACATTCGATAACTGCGACACCAACAGCGGGGTTTGCCTGTACGACATCAAACCGATGGAAGCGTCGCCCTGCGACGCCGACGGCAGCATATGTACTGAAAAAGACAAATGTATTGTCGGCAAGTGCACCGTTGGACCTCTCAACGCCTGCGACGACAACAACGTGTGTTCGACCGACACTTGCGACGCCAAGTTGGGCTGCTTGCACGTGTACAACACAATTGGCTGTAATGACGGCGATGCTTGCACCACAGGCGACGTTTGCAAAGGCGGAAGCTGCGCAGGCGTGCCCGCCAACTGCGACGACCTCAACACTTGCACCACCGACAGCTGCGATAAAGCAACAGGCTGCAAACACGTAACAATTGCGGATGGGACCCTGTGCAATCCCGACAGTGTTTGCGTCGCTAGCGTGTGCAAACCGACGGTTTGCGGCGACGGCATCGTGCAGGGTGCGGTCGAAAAATGCGACGGCTTGCAACTGGGCGGCAACATTTGCGCAAGTGTTTTGGGCGTGGGCAGCGATGGCACGCTCAAATGCGGTGCGGACTGCAAAAGTTGGGACACGTTGGGCTGCAATGTCGATACATCTTGGATGGATACGACCGACAATTGCAAAGGCTATCGGCAGGCAGGCTCATTTCCGACCGTGCATTTTGCGGTTGGCAAGTCCAATATTTGGGACAAAGCCAAGAATTACAATTGCCCCAAAGGCAGCCACTGGGCGACCACAGCCGAAGGCGACGCCTTGTTCAAGCCGGTGTTGGGCGGCAACCAGGCCGTCTATTCTTCTCAGTGCGGCTGGCTCGGCGATATGTGGCCGATCCAGAATGGCACGGTGCGCAGCTTTTTTCGCTTTGCCGACTCGGCAAAGACCTTTGCGTACAAGCATGTGGCAGATCAGGAGCAGTCCGGCCTAGGGTCCCTCGATTCGACGGCCAAATTTGCGGGAATTGTGTGCATTGCCCCTTAATAATGCGAGAAGCTGCCAACTGGGCACGGTCAGACCATTGAAGACACTTGCATTCCTCGCTTTCTTCGCCTGCGCAGCGTGCCAGCCCCAACCCGCGACTGTGCGTGCAGACGCCGCGGCGTTTGGCGCCCAACAAGCTGCACTTGCGGGACAACTTAGCGCCAAGATCGACGCCGATTTGGCGTTAGAACTGCAATTGGCGGGCAATGCAGCGCTGGATTGCGCGATCTATGTGGAAAAACGCTGGAGTGCGGCGCAAATCGCAGTTTTTGCCCAGGCTGGCCTAGCTGGCGACCTCGGCGCGTTTGTCGATGCAGTGCCGACACATGGTCATTTGCACGGTTTCTACGTAGCTGGGCTGTCAGCAGCCGCTGCGATCGTGGTTGCGCGCGATACAAATACCTTGCGGATTGGTGCTTTGCACTACCGGTCGCGCCCGCAAAATGACTTGGGTCGCGCGCTGATTCACGCCGGTCAAGTCGCGCTACCCAGCGTCGGTCTGGCGACGGGGGCGGGGGTGAAGATCTGCATCGCCGACTCCGGCTTGGACACGAAACATCCAGATATTCCTAAACCCATCGAGGCCTTTGACGTCACCAAGGGCAAGACCGCCGCCGAATGGCCAACCGATGTGCACAACAAGGTGTCACCGCACGGCACGCATGTCACGGGCAGCGCGGTCGGCAGTGGCGCTGCATCGGCAGGGCTTTACCGCGGCACGGCGCCCCAAGCGTCGCTGTATTTTTACAAAATCGGCGATGACGTCGACGCTTCGGCGTCGCCCAAAAACGAAATCAAAGCCATGCAGCGGGCACACGAAGTCGGTTGCCAAATTTTTTCTATGAGTTATGGCAGCGTCGGTGACGATGTCGACGGTGCGGGGCCCCTGTCGCAGGCCGTCGATGCGTTGGTAGCCAGTGGAACGACTGCCTTTGTTTCGGCGGGTAACGCGGGCAACGATTTTCAGCACGCGGTGGCTACGTTGGCGCCGGGGCAAACCAAGGCGGTGCAACTCAATGTGGTCAACCCAAGTGCGACCAAAGCCAAGACTGAATGGATTCGCGTAAAATTGTGGTGGCGCGACGCGTTGCCGCAAGAGGGCAATATCAGCGTCGAGGTAAAAAATGCGGCAGATGCCGGTGAAGCTGTCTTTGTTTCCGGAACGGTTGTGACCGCAAGAGCTACCGAAGGCCGAACGGTTGTGATCGGGCCCAACTTGAAGGCAAAACTCTCCAAGAATTACAGCATCGTATTGCACAACACCAGCTTGACGGCGGCCACAACCGTGCACCTATACGTCAATGACGAGCCGCCCAAGGAAGTCGGCTTTGATGCCGCCGATTTGTCGACGGTGGTAGGCACGCCGGCTATTGCCGACAGCGCGATCGCCGTTGCAGCGTGGACCGACCGCGTCAAGTGGACGTCATTTAAGGGCCAAGGCATGGTGGATAAGGCCAAATTGGACCAAATTGCGCCGTATTCCAGTCACGGGCCGCGCATCGATGGCTTGATCAAGCCCGATCTGGCCGCCGCAGGTACCTATGTGATTTCAGCGCGCGACGCCGATGTTAGTTTTGGTGACGATGATATTATTGATGATGACGGCAAAAAGCTCGACGGCAGCGGTCCCGCCCACTATGCCGTGATGAAGGGCACGAGCATGGCGACGCCGATGGCCGCGGGTGCGGCGGCGCTGCTTTTGCAAGCAGATCCCACACTTTCACCGTCGGCGCTGCGCGATCGGCTGCAACAATCGGCATCGGGCGCTGGCAAGGCCGATTCTTCAGCCGGTTACGGCATCATCGACGCCAAGGCCGCAAGTAATTTGGCTTGTGCCAAGAAAACTTGCCTCAATGATTACCCCGGACAATGCGGCATCGCCCTGCCCGACGGCTGCAGCGCAACCGTGGATTGCACCAGCGCGTGCACATTCGGCAGTTGCGTCTTGGGGCAATGCAGCGGCGCGGACAAGGCAAAATCCGTATGCGCAGCCTGCCTTTCCAACAATGACTGCCTGAACGGTTTTTACTGTAGTGGTAACAACGCGGCCAAAGCCGACTCGCCATCCACCTGCTTGCCGTTGTGCGCCACCGCAACCGACTGTCCCGACGGCACAATCTGCGACAACAAGAACGGCGGCTGCTACTACGACACCGCGAAAATTGCTCTGAGCTGCAACGGCGATAACTTATGGGGTACAGACAGTTGTGGCCAGTTCGCGCCGCGGAAACTTTGCGGTGCCCACAACACGTGCAAAAACAACGTTTGCGTGTGCAAGCCCGCGTGCGAAGGGCGCGCGTGCGGCGACGACGGCTGCGGCGGCGTGTGCGGGAGCTGCGGCTTTGGGCAAAAGTGCAATAATGGCGCGTGTATCGGCCAATTTTGCCTCGCGACCGCGCAGGTGCAGTGCGACTTCACGACCCAAGTGGAAAAAGTTTCTCCATTGGCCACCGACGTCATGGACGCTTGGATTTGTGGCGGAAAACAGCGCACAACTTTGGGTCCGGAGCGCGCATTTGATTTTTCTCCGCCGTGTACAGGCACAGCTCACGTCAATTTGGAGGGTGCCACCGCGAAACTGGATGCGATTTTGTTGATTTTGGACGGCAACAAACCCTGCATCGACAGCAGTTGCAAGCAAAAATCCAATGCCGGCGACGACTTGAGCGATGTGGCAGTTTCGATGAAAAAAGGCGAGCCGTTGCGCGTCGTTATCGATTCACAAACCGCCGCGGCTGGCACTGTTGCGCTCACGCTGTCCTGCCAGTGCTCACCCGAGACCGATTGCATCAACGGCGTCGATGACGACAAGGATGGAGCAATCGACTGTAAAGATTCGGATTGTGCCGGAAATGTCGCCTGCGCCGTTTGCACGGCCCTGTGCGGCTGCGCGGGCAAGGCGGCGTGTGCGGATGCCTCGTCGACGGACGCCGCGCCTGCGCCGACAGTGACGGCACCTGGCGGGTGCAGCGCCGGACGCCAAACGGGCGCGGTCTGGTGGCAAATACTCCTGACCGTTGTTATTTTGCTGGGTTACCGGGTGTCAGGTATTGTCATTTGCCCTATCGCGCGCCGAGGCGTTGCCGCACTTGCGCCGCGGTAGCAGGCATCCTATACTATCCGCATGCGACAATTTGACGCACCCCGAATGCTCCTTCTTTTCGCGACGACGCTGTTGTTCGCGTGCAGTGGTGCGCAATTGCAACAACCCAATGACGTTGTGCTGTCGCTGACCGATATTACCTGCGCCGAGTGCGGGATGCGATCCGTCGCAGCGTTGTCCGCACAACCCGGTGTTGCTACAGCGGAATTTGACAAAGGGGCCGCCGAAGTCAAAGTGCATTTTGACGCCGCGCGCATCTTGCCGGGTGATATGGTCAAGATTTTGCTGGGTCAAAATGTCAAAGCCAGCATCGGTGGCGGGCATGGCCACTACTTGGCCGCACAAAAATTCGCTGAGAACGCGGATATACAATGGATTTCACACGGAAACGTCGTAGATGTCGATGCAGCCGCAGTCGCAGGCAAGGTCACTGTTGTCGATTTCGGCGCTGCGTGGTGCGGTCCGTGCCGCGACGTTGATGCAGATTTGGCTGAATTGCTGCCTAAAACTCCCGATCTGGCGCTGCGCAAAGTGGACATCGGCGATTGGGATACGCCGGTGGCCAAGCAGCACCTCCAAAATATTTCCGGCCTGCCGTTTGTGCTGGTGTACGCCAAAAATGGCAAACGTATCGCGGCTATCGCGGGGCTGCACTTGGACCAATTGCACGCTGCGATCGATTTGGCGCGCAAGAACTAAGGGCCTGTGCAAGAATATCTTGCACAGGCCCGTGCAGTGTTGCTGGGTCGCCAAGCTCACCGATGCAGATCGCGGCTCATTTTGTTCAAATAACTCGATCGAGTTATTTTTGCACAACTCCTAAGCGAGGATCGAACATGCAAATTCGCAAACTGATGGCGCTTTTCCTGATGCTGTCCAACGTGATGCTCGCCAAGTCGGCCTACGCCGGCGGCTGAATTGCTTGAAGCAATCCGAACCTCCCGGGTGGAGGATCGTCTCAATTCAGTGACTTGCAGCCGGGGCTGCTCTACGCCAGCTTCACCCTGACGGGCACTAGGTTCAGTTCGGCCCATGGTGTGCCAGGCGACGAATTGGAGCCCGGCATCTCGGCGGCGCAACAAGCGCATAGCCATCATACCCAAAGCTTTTTTGCTGACGCGTCGTTGGATCTATCCTTGGGTCTAACCGACCGCGTGGGTGTCGACGTCGCGCTGCCGCTGCGCACGGCTTGGCAAAGCACCGAATACTGGGGCCTTCACGATGAAGTGCTGTCCAAGTTCAGCAGCATTCACCACATCGACGGTTGGAAGACGGGCATCGGCGACGTGCCGATTTCCTTGAAATTGCGCGTCCTCGCGCCGACGCCCGAGCGCAAGATCCGGCTGGACATTCGCCCCGGCGTGACGTTGCCCTTTGGCGGCACCGAACCGGATCCAGATGAATTGGCCCGCGCCGGTATGCCGCATCGGCACCTGTTTTTCGGCACGGGAACGTTGGATCCGCAGCTAGGTATGGATGGCAGTTGGGATTTGGGCGCTGTCCAGTTGGTTGGTTATGGTTACGGCCGCATGCCCCTGTACGCTAATAAGTATAACTATCAGGCAGGTGCACGCGCAGCGGGTGGCTTAGGTGCGAGTTTCAGCGCCGGTTTGGAACAGTTTCGCTTTTTGGTTCAGCCAGAATTTTACCATGAAAATGTATCAGCTTGGGGCAGTGATATTGCCGAAATGAGCGGAAGGACTGACGTTTTGCTTGGCGTCGGCGCCACTTGGTTGCCCGCGCCGATGTGGGCGCTGCAAGTCCGGGCCAAAATCCCTTTGAAAACCTGGAGCGAGATGGACAGCGTGACCGCCCCGTGGTTTTTGATGGTCACTGTAGCCAGAGCGGTGGATTTGTTCGCGAAGTAGACGATTCCGACTATTTCTGCGGCCTTACCGGTGCGCCGGCCGCGGCCGCCCAATTCGCTGGATAAGTCACGTAAAACACTTTGGTTCGGCTCGGCGTGCCGAAGATGATGCTGCTGCCTTTGGGAATGTAGAAAACATCGCCCGCTCTGCCTTCCAACATGCGGCCATCTATCGTGATTTGCAGCACGCCCTCCAGCACAAGATCGACTTCGGCGTAGTCCAAATGCCAAGGAAACGAGTCTTCGCGGCGCCACGACATGATGCCGGCGGTCATCGGCGAACCGTCGCCTCCCGTTACAAGGTCCAGTAAACCGATGTGTTTATCGGGGCCTGCGCCGGTGAACTCACCCAAACGCACGGTACGACCGCGCACGAGCACAAGCCCCGACGGATCGAACGAGCGGTCGCAACTGCCCTCGCCCGCCACCGCCCGCGCCTTGGCAGCGCGGGGCGACTCCACCGTACCTTGCTCAAAGGTTACACCAAGTTCGCGCGCACGCGACCAAGCGCTGGGCGTGATCACCGCTTGGCCGCGCGCAGCCGCGATGCTGGTGCGACCGGCGGCGAATTCTGTACTGACAATTTCTGCGGTGATGACGCGGCGCACGTGAATTTCCTTCTGAGTGCGCGATGCATTTGCGCGCAGCCTCTGGGTTTTCGGCTCGGTGGCAGATTTCTACACGTCCATCGCCAAATGCGCACCGCCCTTGGCCATAACTAGTTGTTCATGCGAATTTTCACGATCTTGGCGTCCTTGCCGTCGTGCCCAGTGATTCGAATCGCCGATTGGTGCGGAAGTGCATCAACGCCATGGCAATGCACAACCCCTTGGATCGCCCAGTTTGATTTCAACGTGATCGCCTGCGCCGGCTGACCACTAAATCCGCCCGCATACGTTTGGTCTGCGATTTGCAGAGAAAAGGCTTTGCTATCATTGGTCGCCACCTCCAACTTGCTCACCGTCACATCGGCAGGGCCGGCGTTGCCAAGACTCAAAACGCGCGTAACGTCAGCGCCCAACGCCAGGATGCCACAATCCAATTCGGGCGGCGACAACGTCAAGTGCCCCTCACCCTGTGGCGATGTTAGCACAATTGTAAACGCCTTTTGTGCGCCGTCCGGCATGTCGCGGTATTTTATTTTGACAGTCAGCGCATGGGCGGTGTGGTCGGACGGTGGGTGAAATCGCACGACAAATGAAAATAGTTCTGCGGATTTGCCTGCCACGCAATCGGCATCAAAACCGAGTGGCACAATGCTCGCGGCGGCGGTCGCGCCAGCAACCACGTCGACGCAGGCGATTGGGGCGGCGCCGTCGCCAACTAGGCATTCAAACGGCGACTTGTCGTCCGACGCACCAACCGGCACGTAATAGGTGATTTCGATGCCGTCGATGGCGATGGCCGCCGCGGTTGCTGGGTTGGCTGCATTGCTGACCTGAATCGGCACGTCGATCGCCTGCCCCGATGCGCCCGGTTTTTGCTCAATCCCACTCTGCTGTTTGTCGCCTTTTAACTGTCCGTAGACACGAACCTGAATGTTTCCAGCATAGTCTATGCCGGCCAACGTACATTTTGCGGGCAAGTTGCTCACCGCAGCGGCGTCGGCGGCGGCGGCGTCCGGTTGCAGCCGGTGCAGGCGACCACTGCCGCACGCCGAAATCAGCACAACGGCTGTAAAAGCCCACAACTGCGAGCAACGACGAAGGTTTTTCGGCTGCCTGACGCACTTCATGTTTCGACCGATCCAAACAAAAGGCAGGATGCCGTCACAGCTCAGCCTACGCGCGCAAGTGCCGTCTGTCAAACGCAAAAACGCTTTGAATTTGTGCGCATGTGTGTGGACTGGTCATTTGGCAGCGAGCGCCTTTGCCAAAAGCGCTGGCCAAGTGTAGGTTGCAAGCGTGCGCGCCACCGCGCGAGATGTTGCCGATGCCGCCGAGCGCCCGCAAGATTCAGTTTTTCTGCGCGCTGCTTGGGCTGTTGCTTCACTGCGCTTGCGCCACGCAAGATCCGCAGGTCGCGCCGACGAAGAAGGACTTCAAGGGTTATGCGATTTTGGCCAAAGGCGCCACCGATTGGCACGCGGCCGTCGCTAAAAACAGCGTTCTGTTCGATCATGCGGCTGATTCGCCGTTGTCGGTGGATGAACACGCGCAATTGCTCAGCTTGTGGGCGCCGTTTATCGATCACGATTTGGCTTTTGGCTCCTTTCGCGAAAAATTCTTGTGGCATTGGCAAAACGCCAAAGGTCCGGCTGGGCAAATGCGTGCACTTACATTGGGTTTGGCGGCCCACGTCGAATTGTTGCGCGGTGAATTGACGCTGATGAACGCCGCAGCCAACAAGGACGTGTTCATCGCCGCGTTGAATGAAGCCGATGAGAAAACCGGCGTCTCTTCAGGCAACTACGACAGGATCGCCATGGAAATCGTGCTGCCGCAATCGCTGACGATTTTGCAAATTGGCGCCGACGCGCTGCGCAAAGCGATCAAGCGCGCGCCGGCTGCGACCAACCCCGAGGAACAAGCTGTACAGGATTTTGCCCAAAAAACGCTGACCTCCGCCCAAGAAGTGGCGCTGATGTACAAAGCCCGCGGGATCGCACTCATCGGCGACGTTTCCACCATGATGATCGACAACGTGGTGCACAATGCCATTGCACAAACCCAATTGGAAATCGCAAGTTGGCTCGGCGATTCGCGGTTGGATCTGGTGGGGCACAACTTGATCACCGAAGATCAAGTAGCGCAGTTGCAAAAACTTCTCCAACCTGGCGATATTATTGTCGAACGTCGCAATTGGTATTTGTCGAATCTGGGCCTGCCCGGCTTTTGGCCGCACGCAGAACTCCACATCGGCACGCCGACTGAATTGGCCAACTATTTCGACACGGACCCAAGTGTGTTGGCGGTATTTCCCGACGGATTTGCGGTGTATCTGGCTGCAACTTATCCCGATCACTGGGCGGAATACATCGGCGTTGAACCGGATGGCGAACCGGTGCGCATCGTCGAAGCCATTTCCGAAGGGGTGTCGCTGTCCAGTTTGAGAGAAGCCTGTCTTTCCGATTATCTAGGGGCCATGCGCCCAACCTTGAGCAAATTGCAAAAGGCCTACGCGATCGACCGCGCCTTTGCCAATATCGGCAAACCCTATGATTTTGATTTCGATTTCCTAACCAATGCCACCCTTGTCTGCAGTGAACTCGTGTACGACGCCTATCAAGCTCCGGCTTCCGAAGGTGCAAGCCTGAATTTTCCGCTTTCCGACGTCATGGGCCGCATTGCCTTGCCACCGACCGACATGGTCAGCTATTTCGATCAGACGTACGATACGCCGAGCAAGCAGCTTGAATTTGTGGCATTTTTGGACGCGCATGAACTCAGCGGCAACGCGACTTTCAGCGACATCAAGGCCTTCCGCCAAAGTTGGAAACGCCCCAAATGGGATCTAAATACAACGCAGTAATTCCTAAACACCGCTGAAATCTAGAAATAAAGATGCCGACACCGCTCCTCAAAACGCGATTGATCCGCGTGCTCAGCCTAGCAAGCTGTGCATTTTTGGGCGGTTGTCCGTCGTTTTCCTCGTACACCCGCGCGCGCACGATTACCGAAGGCGAAGTCCAAGTGTTCGTGGCCCCGCAGATCGAGACGCTGACTTTGGGGACGTCGCCGTTGACCGAACCGCAGATCGAATTCGGCGCCCGCTACGGTTTGACGCCCAACGTTGAAATCGGTGGCAAAATTTGGGTGCCCGGCTTCTTGCTCGACGGCAAATTCCAATTGCATCGCTCAGCCACTGAGCTGACCGGTTGGGACATCTGCGTCGTCCCAGGTATTGGTTATCTGGGCGGTTTTAGCGGCACCCGCAGCGGCACAGGCAGTTCGTTGCAAACGGCCACGTTCTACGCGCCGATCCTGTTTGGCTACAACTTGCACGGCGGCGATCAAGTCGTTCTAACCGCCCGATTGGTAGACCAAATTCAATCAACTTCTGGCCGCAGTGGCGGCACCGTCAACCTGTTGTACGGCGGCGGCTCGGTCGGCTATGCTTGGAAAGTTGGGCAACACGTCCGAATTATGCCTGAAATCTCAATAGGCTATCCGCTTTTGGCCAGCGTGAGTTCGTTCGGCACGGAATTCGGCACAGGTATCATGTACGTCCAAGGCGGCATCGGCTTTTTGTTCGGTGATTAGCGACGGCTGCGGTGTTTGGCCAATCAAACCGGACATTGACAGTCCGCAATGCCGCGCATACCTTTTGTCCGCGGCCAATTTTGCCGCCCACCAGCCACGGAGTTCCCGCATGTCTTTGCAACTTGGCGATATCGCACCAGATTTTCACGCCGAAACCACCGACGGTCCCATCGATTTTCACACCTACTTGGGCAACAGTTGGGGCGTCTTGTTCTCCCACCCCAAAGATTTCACGCCGGTTTGCACGACGGAACTGGGCTATCTCGCTAAATTGAAACCCGAATTTGACAAGAGAAACGTCAAGGTCATCGGCCTGTCGGTCGACGGCTTGGACGAACACCGCCGCTGGGCCGGCGACATCGAAGAAACCCAAGGCCACGCCCTAAATTACCCCCTGATCGCCGATCCCACCCGTGAAATCGCCCAGTTGTACGGCATGATTCACCCCAACGCACTGGCAACACTAACCGTCCGTTCGGTTTTCGTGATCGGTCCTGACAAAACAATAAAATTGTCATTAACCTATCCCGCCAGCACCGGCCGCAATTTCGATGAATTGATCCGCGTCATCGACTCGCTGCAACTCACTGCCAAGTTCAGCGTCGCCACGCCCGTCAATTGGAAAAATGGCGAAGACGTCATTATCGTACCGTCGGTTACCGATGAAGTAGCAAAGACCAAGTTTCCAAATGGTTGGAAAACGATTAAGCCTTATCTTCGTGTCGTACCGCAGCCGAGCTAAACCGAGACGCCGCGCGTCAGCGCCGTTGCGCTTGCAGCCGCGAAGCGGGAATCCCTTCGCGACGTTGCGCGCAAGCGCGGTCGCGTTTGCAGCGGCGAAGCGGGAATTCAACGCGATGTTGCGCCTTTAGGCGCAACGAGCTCGTACCGGTTGCCAAAGGAGTGGGGAGTGCAAGTCGGGGGCAGTGCTAGCTTTTTTTGGGGCATAGCGGCTAAGCACGGAATCAAAGAGCTTTGGTTCGCCCCTTTGCATCCAGCGCGATAGCGCGCAACCGGCACCTGCAGGTGCCGCTCGTCCACGCTTCAGCGTGCTGGGCCGCCCGCAGGGCAAAACCGACCGCGCGTCAGCGCAGCCGCCCGCAGGGCAACCCGCACAACGCAGTTGCCCTTAATACCATTTGGTTTGCGCCCCACTCGGCGGCTTCACAGTAATTCCCGCCCAGTCGGCGTTGCCGCCGTAATAACCGTTGCCTTCAACGCCGTAGTACCAAATGCGCTGGGTCGCGCCGTTGTTGCAGTTGGTGTCCGCCGTGGCGATGACGTAAGTGGCGCCGCCGCAAGTGCCTTTGCCGTCTTTGCACGGGGTGCCCCAGAACGCTTGGCAGGCCTCAATGGCGCGGGTCACGTTGTGGATGTCGACCGGATTGGCGTTGTAGAATTTTTTGCTTACCCCGTCGAAATGCTCGATCAGGCCTTTTTTACAGGCATTGGAGCAGGCGTCGTTGTCGACCAAGTTGCCGTCGTCGCACTCCTCTGAGATTTGATTGACGATGCCGTCGCCGCAAAAAGCTTTGGGTACGCATTTGCCCGCGATGCACCAATTGGCGCCGCCGCAGTCCGTTTTGTCCACAATATTAGCTACTTGGCAGCCTTTAACGGCATCACAGGTGTCCAAGGTGCATGGGTTTAAGTCGTCGCATACCACGGCTTTTTTGACGCAGATCAAGTTTTTGCATGTTTCGCCGGTCGTGCAGGCGTCGACGTCCGGGCACTGGGCGATGTTGGGGCCGTTGACACAACCTGATGATTTATTGCAACTATCGTCGCTGCATACGTTGCCATCGTCGCAGTTGACCGGTGCGCCGCCGCAAATGCCGTTTTTGCATTGGTCTTTTTCGGTGCAAAAGTTCGCGTCGTCGCAGACTACGCTGTTGGGGTTGTTCACGCAGCCTTTCTTGGTATCGCAAGCATCGTCGGTGCAAGCGTTGCTGTCGTTGCAACTCACTA
This sequence comes from Klebsiella pneumoniae, assembly GCA_945889325.1. Taxonomy (GTDB): domain Bacteria; phylum Myxococcota_A; class UBA9042; order UBA9042; family UBA9042; genus CAMDBH01. The sequence continues at coordinate 28,038 of CAMDBH010000011.1, read as the reverse complement.
CGCTGCCTTCACAATCGCCGAATTTGCAGATGTCATCCTTGGTGCAAGCATTGCCGTCATCACAGGCCTTGCTGTTAAAGCTTGGATTGCAACCTTTGGCTTTATCACACAAATCGTCAGTGCACGGGTTGCCGTCGTTGCAGTCTTTGACAATGCCGACCGAACAGAAGCCGTTTTGGCATTTGTCGCCCAGAGTGCAGACATTGCTGTCATCACAAGGAGTTCCGTTGACGGCCGCCGGATCGAAGAAGCACAGGCCGGTGGTCTTGTTGCAAGTGTCCGCTGTGCACAATAGGTTGTCATTGCACACTTTAACGGCGCCGGGGACGCATTGGCCTTCCGCGCAATTGTCACTTTGCGTGCACGCGTCGCCGTCGCTGCAAGGGGACACGTTGACGGCGTGCAAACAGCCCTTGACCTTGTCGCAACTGTCGTTGGTGCAAGCGTTGCTGTCATCACAACTAAGCGCTTTTCCTTGGCAATCTCCGTCGTTGCAGTTGTCGTTTTCTGAACAAGCGTCGCCGTCGTCACAAGGTGCGCCGGGCACTTTGTTCTTATACGCGCACTTGCCGGTGGCCAAATCGCAACTGCCCGCGACGCAGGCTTTGCCGGAATCGCAACCCTTGGGCCCGCCCTTGACGCAAAGGCCAAGTTTGCACAAGTCCCCGACTGTACACAGGTTGTCGTCATCACAAGGCGTGCCGTCCAAGTTCGACGAGGTGCAGCCGGCCAGCGGGTCGCAACTGTCGCCCGTACACGGATTGTTGTCGTCGCAACTCAGTATTTTTCCAACACATTCGCCATTCTTGCACTGATCATTCTGGGTGCAGACCGTGCCGTCATTGCAAGGGACCCCTTCTTGTACCGGTTTGCCAATGCATTTGCCCGTGGTCGAATCACAACTGGCCTTGCTGCAAGTGTTTTTGTTCTCGCAAACCACGACCGCGCCTGCGGTGCATTTTGCGCCCACGCACGCATCCGCGGCCGTGCACGCATCGCCGTCGGCGTCACAAGCCTTGCCATCGTCAACGGTTTTTGTGCAGCCGCTCGCGGGATCGCAGCTGTCGGTCGTGCAAGGATTGCCGTCGTCGCAAACCTTGCCCGGTCCAGGGATGCAGGCGCCCAATTTGCACTGGTCGTTGTCCGTGCAGGCGTTTTTGTCGGCGTCGCAGGGCACGTTGTTCAACTTGTTGTATTGGCAGCCTTGTTGCGGGTCGCACACGCCCAAGTTGCACGCGCCGCCTGCGGTGCAGGTCGTTTCATCGGTTTGGCCATCGCAGTCATTGTCTTTGCCGTCGCATACTTCGACGTCAAGCGCGGGCGCCGCGCAGGTCGTCAGGCCACTTGCGCCGCACGCGCGTATGCCAGCGCATTTGCCGACTAATTCGCCCTTGTCGTTCTTGTGTTCGACAAAGCAACTTGTTTGCGCCTTTTGCGCCACCGCCAGTTCACTACAAGTGCATTCGCCGTACTTCAATTCCGGCGCATTTGAAGTCTTTACGCACTGTTTGACCGTAGCTCCTTCCACGGAATTCACGCTCTTGCAGGTGTAACCGGAAGCGCAATCGGGGTCACCGTCGCATGCTGTGCCGCAAAAGTTGCCCTGCCCTCCCTCGTCGACGCAAGCCGCATCGGCAATGCCGAGCGTTTGGCAATCCTTTGATTTAACACACGGACTGCACAAGCTGAGAAATTTCGGTACGCAAATGGTCGTCGAATCGCCGCCGTTGCCGTTGATGAGCGCGCATTTGAAGCCGTCTTGGCATTTGTCGACGCAAGGGGTGGCGCAGACCTTTCCCGCACCGATTTCAATGCATTGTGCGTTGTCGCAGTCGCCATTTTCCTTGCAGGTGCAACCTTGCCCGCCTGGGCATTTGACGCCGGCATCGGGCGATACCCCTTCGGCAACAGCTACTTCCGCTGCTTGCGCATCTGGGCTTGCCTTGTCGGCCGCGATATCGACCGTGCTGTCAGCAAGGGCACCGAGATCGCTAACGACACCGTCGGTTTGTTCAGTCGCTGCGCCACCATCACTTTTGACCACAGACCCGCAACCGGCGACGGCAAAAGCCAGCGCCAACACGAAAATGCATTGATTTCGTAACAATCCAGTGCAGTTCATGCAGCCTCTCTGTGGTCAAATAACGCTCATCGCGCTGGAAAAATCTGGTTTTCCAGCCGCTTGCAGTGTAGCGATTGGGGCGTCGAAGTCAAACCAAACCGTGAATTTGCGCTGTGCTCAAGCCGTGAAATACGCGCAATTTTACTCTGTTGGACTTAAGTCCCTTCGGCTTCGCGCAAATGCAGCGGCAGATGCGAAGTGTCGCCGAGCATGGTCAAAAGCGGGCCACTTTTGCGCAATTCGAAGCGCGTGACGGCTGCAACCGGCTGACCGATGCGGTCGCGGAACAGCCGTACATCCATGCCGAGCAGCGCGCAAGTCAGGATGCGGATAGTGGCTTTGTGCGACACCAGCAGCACGCGACCGTCTGGATGTTCGCGGCGGATATGCTCGATCAGGGGCGCGGCGCGGGCCGCCACCTGAAACGCCGTTTCACCGCCCGGCGTGCCGCGGCTGGCCGTATCGGCTGCCCAATAGGCGTACGCGTCGGGAAAACTGGCCTGCACTTCTTCATGGCGCAAGGACTCCCAGTCGCCGTAAGAAATCTCACGCAGCCCCGGCTCCACCTGCACTTGCATCCCGACCCGCGTTGCCAAAGCTGCAGCGGTTTGCTGGGTGCGCGTGCTTGGCGAGCAGTAAATCGCGGTCCACGTTTTTTCCGCATACGCCGCGCCAAAAGCGTCGGCCATTTGCAGACCTACGTCGTTGAGCGGCGGGTCAATGGCCCCGCAAAACCGATTCTCGCGTGAAAAATCGGTCTGGCCATGCCGAATCAGATAAAGTTCCAGCATTGCGCCACCTCATTCGTCGTCGTTGCGGAGTGCTTCCAAAACGCTGCGATCTTCTAAAGTTGTCGTGTCGCCCTGCACGGAACCGCCTGAGGCCAGTTCGCGCAGCAAACGCCGCATGATTTTGCCGGAACGCGTTTTCGGTAGGGCCACAGCAAAGCGGATTTCAGCAGGGCGCGCCAAGGCCCCGATTTCCTTGACGACGTGCTGCACAAGCTCGGCCGCCAACGCCGGCCCAGTCGCCACACCCACCGTCGGGGTGACAAACGCGACAATAGCCTGGCCTGTCAACGCATCTGGCCGCCCGACAACTGCCGCTTCTGCGACCAAATGGTGCGAAACTAATGCACTTTCTACTTCCATGGTGCCGATGCGATGGCCTGACACATTGAGCACGTCATCGACGCGGCCCATGATCCAAAAGTTGCCGTGTTCATCGCGGCGAGCGCCGTCGCCAGTGAAGTAAATCCCTGGAATTTTGGCGAAATAGGTCGAAACAAACCGCGCATCGTCGCCCCAAACCGTGCGCGCCATGCCGGGCCACGGGTGCTTCAACACCAACAGACCGCCGGCGTTGTCTGCCTGCCGATCGCCGTTTTGATCAACGACCTCAGCAAGCACACCGGGTAGCGGTCGCGTCGCGGTGCCCGGAATCGTGACCTGCACCCCGGGCAGAGGCGCAATCAAAATGCCGCCGGTTTCGGTTTGCCACCAAGTGTCGACGATCGGGCAGAGCCCGCCGCCGATGACTTCGCGGTACCAAATCCACGCCGCGGGGTTGATCGGTTCGCCCACTGTACCCAACAGGCGGAGAGACGACAAATCGTTTTTCAAAATAGGTGCTTCACCCCAAGACATGAAGGTGCGCAAGGCCGTGGGTGCGGTATAAAAAATCGTCACCCGATGGCGCTCAATGATGTCCCAAAAGCGACTTTTGTCGGGGAAAGTCGGCGCGCCTTCATACATCAGGACGCTGGCGCCGCACGACAGCATGCCGTAAACGACGTAGCTGTGGCCGGTAATCCAGCCGACGTCTGCCGTGCACCAATATAAGTCGCTGTCTTTCAAATCGAATACTTGTTTGGACGTGCGGGTGACGTGGGTCAAATAACCGCCGGTCGTATGCAAAATACCTTTGGGTTTTCCTGTCGTGCCGCTTGTGTACAAGATAAACAACGGATGTTCCGCAGGCAAGGCAACTGCCGGACATCGCAGGGGAACGGCGGCCATTCGCTCGTGCCACCAGTGGTCGCGCCCGTGGTGCCACACAATCGAATTGCCCGCGCGGTGCACGACCAAGACTTGCCTTGCGGTCGGGGCCGAATGATCGGCAAGCGCCTGATCTACAATGTCTTTGAGCGCCAAGATCTGGCCTTTGCGGTAGCTGCCATCGGCCGTAATGACCAATTTTGCGCCACAATCGCGGATGCGATCGCGCAGCGAGTCCGCGGAAAATCCCCCAAATACAACGGTATGTACCGCGCCAATTCGGGTACAGGCCAACATGGCAACCGCGGCTTCGGGCACCATCGGCAAATAGATCGCCACGCGGTCGCCTTCAACAATACCTAGTGATTTCAGAACATTTGCCGCCTTTTCAACCTCACCGAGCAGTTGGCCGTAGGTCAGCGTGCGAATTTCCGGGCCGGAATGGCCGACGGGCTCGCCTTCCCAAATCAAGGCGGCTTTGTTGCGCCGCCACGTTTCCGCGTGCCGATCTAGGCAGTTATCGGAGACATTGAGTTCGCCGTCGCCAAACCAGCGCGCGTGCGGCGCATTGGACCAGTCCAAAACTTGCGTGAAAGGCTGGGACCACCGCAGTTCATCGCGCGCCGCAGCCGCCCAGTACGCTTGCGGATCTCGCGCTGCATCCGCGCGCAATTGCTCCGCTTTAGCTGGATCGTTGAGCGCAGCCAGCGCGACAAACTGCGCCGACGGCGGGTATTGCCGCGTCTCTTGCAGCACGCTGGTGATGTGCTCGCTGGGTTTTGACTCGGGCATATTCGGTAATTTGCTATTTTTTCAGTACATTGGCGTACTTTTGCTCAACAGCAGGACTGGCTGAACCGGTCGACAGAGCAAGGCTGTACTTCTCACGACAATTTGGCCAATCTTTTGACGCACATAACGCATCGCCGTCGATTTCAAGTACGCGGGCAATCGCGTCGAGGGCCGCATTGGCATCTGCGCGGTAAACCGAGTTGGGGGGAATCAACTTGTGATTCATAATCGCCACATCGACGCGTTTCTTGGCGTAGGCGTCTTCGGCCTGAGCAAAGCGTGCGCCCGCGCGTTTTTCCAGCGCGATGGTGTTCAACGCTTCGGTCGGCCGCGTGCTTATCGGATCGACTTTGCGGGCCTTTTTGAACAGACTTTCTGCCTCATCCCATTGCCGGCGGGCGATGGCATCCTGGCCTCGCGATATAAGGTCATCAAATTGAACGGCATTTGGCGTTTCGGCTGCCGGATCGGGGCTGCCTTTGGCGCCCGCAGTTGGTGCCGCAGACTTGGGCGCGTCCGCTGCAGGGGGCGTTGCAGCCCCGGCCTTGGGTTGCACTGCTGGCGCGACCCAACGATCGTAAGCAAATCCAACAAGAACCACCAAACCCACAATGGCGACCACGATGACGGCAAGCGCCGCCACGGTCGGCAAAAGCGACTTTTGCTGCGGCACAAACGCGACTTCGGACTGCGGAATTTGCGCTTCCTGCGGCGCAAACGCATTGTATTGACCTGCATAATTCTGCTGAGCCTGCGGCCGGCCGCGCGCTGCCGGTTGTTGCGGCGGCTGGTAGCCTTGATCGCTCAAATCGACTTCTGGCATGCCTTCGACTTGGAAGGAAAATGCCACGGTGCCAAAGCGAATGCGGTCGCCGTGGTTGATTTCCTGCTGCTCGACGCGGCGGTCGTTGACGTAGGTGCCATTGGAACTGCGCAAATCTTCTACAAAAACGCGACCCGAGGGTTCTTGGGTTATTTTGGCGTGGATGCGCGATACCGACACATCGGACAAAACGACCGCGCAGTCCTTGCCGCGACCGATCAGGGTAGTCGGCTGATTACACTCGGTTAATTCGCCAATACTGCCCGGCATCGGCACCAAGCGGGCGTACACGGATGCGCCCATCGGACGCGCATAGGCCGCGCCCTCGATGTGCAAAAAGAAATCGCCGATGCGCAGTTGCGCCGATCGAGGCAGTTCGGTGACATTGTAAATGCGCTTGCCGCCCAACCAGACGCCGTTGGCGGCTTTCAGATCCTCAACGAAACAGCGGCCCTCCACCGTAAACAAACGCGCATGACGACGCGAAACATTGTCGGCCGGCAGCACAATGTCGGCCTGTTGGCTGCGACCGATAATGAATTCGCCGTCTTCAAACGAATACTCATCGACGATGGCGCCTTGTTTGTCTTCGATGATGAGGGTGAACATTCAATCTCCGGGCCGTTTGCCCTCATGGAGCGCGCATTGCTTCAAGTTTGGCCAGTTCTCCTAGCACATCTAATCATAAACTCAGGAACCGGGCGCGTTCAGGTTTTGGATCGTCAGAGATTCCTCAGTCTTTCTGGGGTCGCGAGTTCGCGCCTGCGGCGACTCACCGCTCCGCTAAATCGCAATTAAACCCGTGGGGTTCAATTTATGATTCACGCTCTAGCGCAGATCTTCAGGCAATTCTTCTTCCGAGATATCGAACAGTTCCAGACTATCCGGTACCGTCCCCAGCACTTGAACGCGGTCCAAAACGGCTTGGCCGTCGACGACCGAAAACGACGCAACCGCATCAAAAGCACTGGCGACACGGGCCCGCGCCACGGATTCTGGAGCGCCAGCATGACGCAACGCAAGTGAATGCGCGACGCGGCGGAGGAATTCGGCTTCGCGCGACGAACTGTGAAAGGTTGCCAACCAAGGTGGCAGCCCTTCATCAACCGCGGCGTCTAGCATATCGTACAACGCCAAACCGGCACATTCGCCGATAAGTAGGCGATCCGGCAGCAGTCGCCGCGCGGCCATGAGCGCATCACAGCCGTCCGCACTGCTGTCTAGGCGCACGACGTGCCGCTGTTGCAGACGCATACGCTGGCCGTCTTCGACCACAACAATGCGTTCTTCATCCTCAATCAACTGCGCTACGGCATTGAGCACGGTGCGCCTGCCGACGTTGGACCAACCGACAATCGCGATCGATTTGCGCAAGCGCAACAGATACTTCAGGCTCGCGGCGGCGTGCGGCGTTACAACCCCGCGCTGCACAAGGCGTTCAAGGCTGGGCGCCGTGACGCGCGGTTTGCGCAAAAGCACCGCCGGACCCGAAGGACACAGGGGCGGCCAAACGACACGAACGGTGGTGCCGTCGACCAAGGTGCCGTCTGCGTGGTGCAGATGGGCCTGATGGCCATCGTGTTTGCCCGTAGCGCGCACCAAGCGGTCGACGGCCGCGGCCAGAGATTGTTGGCAGCTGAACCGTTCGGACACCGCTTGGCGTTTGCCGTGGCGGAACACAAAAACTTGTTCGGGGCCATTGACTTCAATGGTTTCAACCGTCGGGTCGTCGAGCATGGGCTCCAACGGTCCAAGGCCGGCCAATTCATAAATCAGATCGCGTTTGAGGCGACCAACATCCAGCGGGGCGCTGTCTGGCCCTTCCGCTGCAATTTCACCGCGTCCCACCGCAAGATCGACAAAATTGACGACGCGGTCCTCCATTTCTGCCCAATCGGTGTCGGACATTTGGGCGGCATCGGTCGGCACGGCGGGATGCATGTCGCGCAAAGCACTGCGGTAAAGCACTGCCAACGTATCAAAATGCGTTGTGTCCAGGGCATTTTGCGCCGCGATTTCCGGCTGCGTCGGCGTTCGCGATGGCAGATCGATCTCATTTGACGTTGCGATGCGCGGCGCCGGACTCAGACTGCGAACCGGCACTGAGCCCACAACCGCCCAACTTTGCGCAACATATTGCGGGGCAAAGGTAGGCATGGCAGCCGGTGCAGCACTTTGGGCAGCAGACGCGCCAAGAGCCGAATGTTGCTGCAGACTTGGGTCGGCACCTGCCCCGTGCGCCGTCGACACGGCGATTTCTTTGGCCCCTTTTTTCTTCGACGGCGGCGCGGCAGCGGGCAAATCGTTGGGGCCGGGCATATCCAAAGGCGGTTGCGGCCGACCGGCGCCGCGACCAGCATTGGCCTGCGACAAACCATCTAGCGGCCCAGTCAGGCGTTCGTCATAGACGCCGGGAGCGCGTTGGCCGCAGGACATCGTCGATTCGTTGAGCGGCGGTTCGTATTCGTCCGGCTCAACACCCGCGCTGAACGCGCCGGGCATGGGGCGCGCCACAATGGCGGCGAGGTCGTCCTGTGGTGCTGCAGCTTTAGCCGATTCGCCTGACAATTTCGCAATTTCAACGGCCATTTGGTCGAGCTGCGCTTGCAGTTCGGCATCGGCTTGCATGTCAAAAGCGGTCAACGCTTCAGAGCCAGTGCCAGGGGCTGGGGCCAACTCGCCCAAATGATCCAGATCGCTCAGATCGAGTTGATCGGGGTAGAGTTGATTGTCCGGCTCCGGCGGCAGATCGGGGGCACCGGAACCATGGGTTTCCACCACCTGCGCGCCGAACTCCGCCAGCGCGGCAGAATCGGCATGGCGATCGTGTTCAGAAAAAGCGGTGTCGCGGGCATCGTCGCCGGGAACCGGCGGCATGCCGCCGCTCGCACCGCCTAGCAGGTTGAAATCGACCGCCTGATCGGGCACGGGTGGGGCGCCGCTGCCCGCTGCAGCTTGAGACAAATCCATGAAATTCATCACGAAGTCGCCTAAATAGACTTTGTCGTCGCCGCCAATTTCGACCGCCCCGCCGATGCGATGGCCGTTGACGTAGGTGCCGTTGGTTGAGCCCATGTCTTCGACGATAAAACGCGGTCCGTGGACGCGTATCATCGCATGACGCTTAGATATATTCTGCTTCGGCAAGATGACGTCGTTGCCCTTGACGCGGCCGATCAGAACTTCAGGTTTGTCAAAGTGGAAAGTGTAAACTTGGCCACTTCGTTCACGAATCGTAATACTGAACATGCGCGCTCCGCGTCGATCGCTGGCCCCGTCGGCGCCGCGGAATCGGCGCACCGAGGATCGGCGTATAGTCAGCAACTAAGCGTTTGCCGTCAACCCAGCACGCTGCGATTGTCGATTTCGGGTGTGTTTACGGCAGTCTTAGGCAACCGTTGCCCCTTGCGCGCGGGCAATTGTCCGGCAAAGATTTTCACATTGCGCTGACCAAGCCGCCCGATGGCACACAACGCCTGCGGCGCCTGCCCGCAGCACGAGATTGGCGTTTTGGGCATTGATGCCACCAAGTGCGCAAATATAATTAGGTATTTGGGTCGCGGCGGCAGCCAGAATTTCCAGATCCACGGCCGGAATATTCGGCTTGGACGGCGTCGAAAAAATCGGCGACAGCCATGCCCACGTGAAATGGCCGGCGGCCGCTGCCTGCACGCCGTTCAGATCGTGGCACGACCGAGAAAGCGCAAGCCCCGCATGACGCAACGCCGCCAAATCGAGGGGCAAGGCAGCGGCGTGTTCAGAAAAATGCACAACTTGGATGTTATGGACGGTCAAATCTTTGGCCATTTGCCGCAAATCTGTGCTTTGAACGGCTGGCAGGCTGATGCCCAAGGGCAGCGATCGCAGATCGTCGGGACGCGATCGCAACACGTCGTGCCAATCCGCCAATGCCAGATCATGGGCGCGCAGTTGAATTAACGATCGCAAGGCAAACGTGTCCGCCGTTTGCCAAAACCGCCGCGCATCGCGCCAAAACTGCTGTCGGACGCCACCCTCAAACCATTGATTTTGTAAAGCAATTGCGGTGAGCTGCGGAATCATGTCAGGCGATGAGCCCGCCCAGCGGACTGGACGCGCTGGCATACAACTTGCGCTCCATTCGGCCGGCCAAATACGCCAGCCGCCCTGCCTCCACGGCCAAGCGCATCGCGCGGGCCATGCAGACGGGATCGCGAGCAGCCGCGATCGCTGTATTCATCAACACCGCGGTGCAGCCCAACTCCAGCGCGATCGCGGCATCGGACGCTGTACCGACGCCTGCGTCGACCAAAACGGGCACGCTGGTTTGTTCCAAAATAATCTGAAGGTTGTAAGGGTTGCGAATGCCCAAACCGCTGCCAATCGGTGCGCCCAACGGCATGACCGCGACGCAACCGATGTCCTGCAATTTCAAACAGGCGACCGGATCGTCGGTGCAATAAGGCAGAACCAAAAATCCTTCCCTGACAAGAATTTTGGCCGCATCAATTGTCGCTTGGTTGTCCGGAAACAAAGTTTTTTGATCGCCGATGACCTCAAGTTTCAAAAAATCACCCATGCCGGCTTCTCGCGCCAACAACGCCGTGCGTATCGCGTCGTCGGCTGTGTAACAGCCCGCAGTGTTAGGCAAAAGAGTGTGTCTCTGCCGGTCGATCGCGTCGAGAATATTTTCAGTCCTGCCCGTCAAGTCGATCCGGCGCACCGCGACCGTCACAATTTCAGCACCACTTTCATCAATAGCTTGGCGGTTTTGCGCGACGTCTTTGTACTTTCCCGTGCCGACCAGCAACCGCGAATGAAAGTGCCGCCCAGCGAGCTGCCAAGTATCCGAACCAAGAGAGAGGCTCATACCCATTTCTCCGTGGCGCGACTACTGGCCGCCGCCGACAAATTGAACAATTTCAACGACATCACCGTCTTGAAGCAGACACGCCGCGTGTTCTGCCCGCCGCACGACCAAACGGTTGCGCTCCACTGCTACTCCTAACACCGCGATCTGCAAATCCAACAGCAGTTGTTCGACGGTAAGCCCCTTGGCCACCGTTCGTCGCTCGCCGTTCAGCGTGATTTGCAGCAATTTTTGTTCAAACTCCATGTTTTTCTGTCTGATTTTGTGAAGTTTGCGCCACGTTCGCACCGCACAGCAGGCCGATCATCGGCCAGAGAATGACAGTGACTTGGGTATAGGCCAAAAAGTAGTCGACCTGACTGTGCACAGCAAGTCCTGCCAAGCCCGCAGCCGCGGCAATCCCCGGACCATTTTCGGGCAACCAACCGCGCTTGATCACGACCAAGCCGCGCCGCGCGACGACGAAAACGAAGAACAACAGCACGGCCAGGCCCACCAGGCCCAAATCAGCTGCGGTTTCAGCAAGTACGGAATGAGCGCGCGCCCTTGGGTCGTAGCCTTCAAACGGCACGTATTCGCGGTAGCTCAGTCGAAAGCGATCGTCGCCCCAACCAAAAAGCATGCGCCGTTCCCAAAGCAGCAGCGCCGCACGCCAATAATTTCGCCGCTCCAACTCCAAGTGACGGCTGCTGATGACTTCGTCCGCTTGATCGGGGGCCGTGCGGCTGGGTCCGACGGCGAGCAGCGGCGCCAAATCCGTGCCGTCAGGCGCACTCGTACAGCGCAACCACGCGATAGAATTTCCCAATTCGCTGATGCGCAGGACTTCGTCGCGCATGATGTCCACCGCCAGCACGTACACACCCGGTTTGCGCGGCAAACGCACCGGCACCTTCAGATGTACGCGCGAGCGCTGCGGCATGTCAGGCAACAGTTCATAATTCCATTTGATTGCAAGACGTTTACCCTCCGGCGTCATCCAAATGTGCATCAGCAGGCCCGGGGCTTGGCGGTTGGACAGAGCCCATTCGCCGCGGTTGTGCACTTCCAATGGCACAGCCACCGTTTGTCCGCCATAGCCGGCGCAAGGCGCCTCAAAAGTGTATTCGGCGCGGTAGCTGCGTTCAGTCAGGCCGACGCGGGCGCGCATGTCGGGGTTTGTCACATAGGCGCCGACGACTGTTGCGATGTAAAAAAATGAAAGTGCAGTGAGAATCGGCCTTTTGCGCCCGAGTTGCGACGCAACCAGCAGCACCAACGCACCGGACACCGCTGAAATCAGGCCGGCGCGGGAGTAGGTCAGGCTCAACAACACGGCAACGCCCGTCAAACCGGCAACCGCCAAACCGCGCAACGGCTTGGACAAACGATCGCTGGCGGCGGCGACGATCAAAAAAGGCGCGGTCAGCTCAAAAAAAACGGCGCAGGTATTTGCGTGATAAAATACTGTCGACAAGCGCTGCTCACCGAGCATCCAGGTCGGTTCGTCGCGGAAAAGTTTCAAAAATCGCTCGAAATCGCGGCCAACGATGCGCTCTAACGCGCCAAGCAGTGAAATCAGGCCGAGACTTGTGAGTATTCCTAGGGAAAAGGCTTGGCGAAAGCGCGGTTGGGGCGCAAACGTGCACGCCACAGCGGCCAGCACCACACCACCGGTCACGCGCAATGCGAATTTTAGCACGAGGCCGCGATCCGCTGGCGTCGAAAAAACGCTGGCCAAATGCACCAAGGCCCAAGCGCACAAAGCCATGTAAAGCATTCGATTTTGTCGAATCTGGCCTAGCACATTGGGCAAATTGAGCAGCATCGCGACGCCAGCGACGCAGACCGCAAACGCCGCGAGCAATTCAGGCAGCGACAGTTGCAGGTGCAAAAATCCGATACCTTCGCGGAACTCCCAAGGACCAAACGCGATCACGCCGGCCATCGCCCACCCAGCGGCCGCGATCCAGGCGCTGCGCGCGGCAGTGGTCACTGCGGCACCGGCTGGTCGCTATCGGATAGTTGTTGATTTTGCGGCAAAAGCGCGTGTTCGGCGATGCGTTTGCGCAATTCGCGGTGCACCATCGGCGCGCAAAAGCCGAGCAACACAACTTCAGTCAACGCGGTCGCTAGTGCCGCACCCACACCGCCGTACTGCGGAATCAAAGCAAAATTGGCCAGCACGTTGACCAAAATCAGCGCCATCGCAAACGCCATCTGCGCTTTGACTAGGCCCAATGCGACCAGCATGTGCGTCTCTAAGTAATTGATAAATGTTAGAAACACCGACGGCGCGAGAGCCCGCAGCACCGGCACCGCTCCCGCGTACTCCGGACCGTTGAGAATACCTATCATCAACGCGGGCAATGTCAGAAAGGCAACCGAACCAATAAGCGCCGCAACCAACAGAACGCGAAGGGTGTTTTTGTGTAAACGCTGGGCGGCTTGGGGATCGAATTCGACGGTGTGACTGAGCGCTGGAAAAGTCGCCGCAAGCAGAATGGCCGGAATGACACTCATGTTTTCAAGAAATTTGTAGGCAGCATTGTACAGCCCGACTTCGGTGTCGCCGCGCAACATGCGCAGCATTGGCACATCGATCTTGAAATAAATGAGGCTGGCAACAATCGCCACCCCCAACGGCAACACTTCACGGGCGAAACGCCGGACCATCTCGCGCGACCAACCAAATTGCGGTGTCACAACCCGCAAAAGCAAGAACACGGTGTACAGCAGCCCCATCAGGCCCGAAACGAGCATGGCGCCGGCAATCAGCACCATCACTGCGCCCTTGTCGCCGGCAATCACGGGCATGGTCTGCAAGCCCCAAAGACCCAACATGACGCAGCCCAGTTGGGAAAAAGCGAAGAAGGTGCCCGATCGCGCCTCCAGATCCATGCGTTGAATGCCGCGAAATACTTGCCAGATTCCTTCGATCGTCGAGGTCGCGAGGCCCGCTAGCCCCGCCAGCGCCACCGTCCAGCCCAAGTGGCCAGGCCGCGGGTGAAACGTAACGCTAGCGCGCAGTTGCGGATCGACGAAATGCCACCACGTCAACACGCCCATCAGCAGGATGTAGCCCAGCGCGAGGACGGCGCGCAGCGTGAAAACGTGGCCGATGAGCTTGGCGGGCGGCACTTCATGGCGCGAAACCTCGCGCGCCAGAAACAGCCCCAGCCCCATGTCCGTGATTTGCACGCACAAAAGCGCCAACGCCACGGCGTACGTGTACTGGCCGTACATCTTAGGGCCAAGCGAGCGGGTGATGAGGGCAACCATGAGAAAGCGCAAGCTTTTCTCAATGACAATGCCGATCGTCTTCCAGCCGATATTTTGGCGAATGCGGTCGGCGAACACGGGCTACCTGCGGCCGCGGTGGGGATCGGGGCGGGGCTAGCCTACTCGCCTGCAACCACGGCTGCAAAGGTGCGCAAAAAAATCTTCAAATCCATGGCCAACGAAAAATTTCGCACGTAATGCAAGTCGTACACCGTGCGTTGGGCAATGGATACATTGCCGCGCAGGCCATTGACTTGCGCCCAACCCGACAAGCCGGGGCGCACGGTGTGGCGCAAATCGTAATTTTCGAATTGCTGCCGGAAGCGCGCGACGAACACCGGCCGCTCCGGCCGCGGCCCGATCCAACTCATATCGCCGGCTAATATATTGAAAATTTGCGGCAATTCGTCCAAACTGGTCCGACGCAGCAAGCCGCCAACGCGGGTCACCCGCGCATCGAAATTGCGCGCCCATTGCGGGCCGTTTTTTTCCGCGTCGGTGTACATCGAGCGAAATTTGAACACTTTGAAGGTCTTGCCGCCCTTGCCTACCCGTGTTTGGCGGTAGAAAACGGGCCCTTGGCTGTCGAACTTGATCGCCACCGCGATAACCGCCAGCAGCGGCGCGCCGGCAACCAGCGAGGCAGCGCCAAAGGACAGGTCAAACAGGCGTTTTGCCATCCACTGCAGGTGTTTGGGCGCAATTTTTTCATTGGGCGGTTGATAAATCGGCTCGTGGACCGTTTCACTCACAGCCACTTGTTTGGAAGGTCCGGCTTTGTCCTGATCGTGCTGATCGGGCAACGCCTCCGATGCTTGGGGGATTTCTGCTGCGCGCAACGGCACGTGCACGCCCGCTGCCAGCGGGACCGCATTGGGTGAAGGTTGTCGTTGCGCCCTACCCATGAACCCTTGCCTCCCAACAAACCGCTGCAATTAGCCCAATATAACGCCGCAATTACACGGCCAACCGTGTTCGTCGCATCGGCGGCGCTTGGCGGATTGCCAACTCGATCGCGTGTTTCATCGCCGACAGAAAAGCCTGTCGATCGAACTTTCGCGCGTGATCGCGGCAGGTTTGCGGCGCGATCGCCAGAACATCCAAACGCAGCACAGCCTCGCGCAACGCGGTGACCGTGCAATCCGCAAAAAACACGCCGGTCTTGCCATCGACGACGCTTTCCAAGGCGCCGCCGCAGCCAAACGCCACAACCGGCACACCGGCAGCCTGCGCTTCAAGCGGCACAATACCAAAATCTTCCTCGCCGGGAAACACAAGCATCCGCGCACCGCTGTACCAACGGGCCAGATCGGTTTCGGCGACGCGGCCGACAAATTGCACGTTGCGCGGCGCCGTCTTTTGCAGCCGCAGGCGTTCGGGCCCATCGCCGACGATCATCAGTTGGCGATCCGGCCAGTCGCGCCACGCCTCCACCGCCAAATCCACCCGCTTGTAGGGCACAAGGCCGCCCAACACCAAATCGTAGCGCTCCTCTGGCGGCAGTTGCTGTGTATTTTCAAAACGCTCGCATTCAACGGGTGGCAGCACAACTAGAGCATCGCGGTGATAAAATTGCGCAATTTTGCCGCGGGTGTTTTCACTGTTGGCGACATAGACATCGGCGCGGTTTGCGGTTGCCAAGTCCCATTGCCGCAGCCAGGTCGCCGCATAGGTCAGCAACGGCAAAGCAGCCCGCAGCAAGGGATGGCTGCCGGTGACATAATCCGCTGTGCGATCCCAAGCATAGCGCATCGGTGTGTGACAATAGCACACGTGAATGGCGCCGGCGGGGGCAATCACCGACTTGGCGACGCAGTGGCTTGAAGACACGACGAGATCGAACTCGCTGAGATCCAACGCTTCAATCGCCATCGGATACAGGGGCAGCAGCCAGCGGTGTTTGGTTTGAGCGAGCGGCAAGTCATTGGCAAAACTAGTGATATGCCGCATGGCCTCGATGCGCGGCGTGGCCACGCCGGGCACGCGAACCAGCGTATGCACGGTCGCCGTCGGAAACATTTCGCACAGGGCGTCGAGCACGCGCTCACCTCCGCGCAATGTGACCAGCCAATCGTGAATCAGCGCTACGCGCAGTTGATCCCATGGTTTATGCTGCGCTTTTTGGGCCATCGGCTACTGCACCGCGCGCAGTGCGGGCGCGACCGTCCGATCGTACAGGTCGGTGGCCAGCAGGCCGTCTGGATCAAGCGCGTGGCGCAACTCCGCGAATTTTTGTATATTTTCCAAAGGCATCGCTGCAACAAACGATTCAGGCCGCAGCGTGGCGTCCTTGGCGAAATAAAAACGGCCGCCAGCGGCTGTGACGATCTGGTCGATGTCGTGGCACATCGCCCACAATTTTGCGCGGTTGGCCGCCGTCACCTTGAAATCCTGCGCCAGCGAATAACCATCCAAACCGTGCGTGAGCAAAAAATTGTCGGCGCGGTGGCGCTTGAGCACCGCCAGCCAAGTCGGCATGCCGCGCTGTTGCTCGAGCTGCAAAATCTGTATAAATACCTGCAGCGCCTTGTCTTTTGGCACAAAGCACTGGTGCTGAATCAGCCCCGACGGCTTGTAGATGAATTTCCAATTGGGCACATAGTCGAGCAAGAAATGAAAAGCCGCGTGACTTTGGCGGTAAAACTTGTCGTGGGCCAGCAACTTGGCGCTGTAATACTTGGCGATATTGAGCAGCCTCATGCCAAAGTTGTGGGCGACGGGGCGCAAAAACAGCCACATCCAACTTTTGGGAATTACGCCAAACAGCCGCGATGGCAACTCCTGGTTTTTCAGTGCAAGCGTTTGATCTGGTTGCGGATCATCGCCGGGCTTGAGCTGGTGTGCGACATGAACCTGCCCGCGTCCGGTTTGCTCGCCGCTGGCAAAGCCATCGACCCAGCCGACGAGGTAGTCGGACCTGTGCTGCCATTGTTCAAATATTTCAAACAATTGACTCAGCTTGTCGCCGACCAAACTGTGGACTTGCAGCAAGCCGGAGTAGACGTGCTTGAGTTGCAATTCAACTTCCACAATCACGGCCAATTCGCCAAAACCGCCGATGATCGCATGGAAAAGTTCTGAATCGCCCTCGGGTGTCAATTCGCGCAGCTCGCCAGCGACCGTCAGCACCTTGATGCCCCGCACGTGTTCACCGATCGGCCCAACACAATAGGCATTTTTGCCATGAATATTCATGGCTAATGCACCGCCAAGCGTGGGCTCCATCGTGCCTGACACCACTGGCGGCCACCAACCTTGGCTGACTGTCAAATGCCAAATGTCGCGAATGCGCGCACCCGCTTGGACGCGAATCACCCCAGAATCCTTGGAAAAATGCAAAATGCGATTGTACAGCGACAGATCGACCACCAGTTTGCCGTTGCCGCAAGAGGCGTCGCCGTAAGAACAGCCAGCGCCACGCAACGCGACCTTGAGCTGATTGGTCTTGGCAAATGCCAGCGCTTGTTGAATCTGCTCGATCGAATTGGGCCGCAAAACCTGCGCCTTGCCGCCAACCGACATGCCCCAGCCGAGCACTTTCTCTTGCGACGGCGGCAGTTGCAGTTCAGCGCTCGCGTGGCTCATTTGGTGAATTTCACGAACAGGAAGCTCGGCGTGCAGCGCATCGCCAGCATGATGAAACGCCAAATGCCGGGCACATAGACGGTATGCTCGCCATTTTCGATTGCTTTGGCGATGCGTTTGGCGGCCGTGGGCGCATCGATCAAAAACGGCGGCTTTTCCGGCAAATGGGCGGTCATCGGCGTCGCGACCGGCCCGGGTTTGATCGTCACCACGCGAATGCCGCGGTGGGTCAGGCGATTGCGCAGTGATTCCAAGAAGCTGTGCAATGCCGCCTTGCTCGCGCCGTACGCGGGGTTGGGCCTGCGCCCGCGGTCGCCCGCGACCGAACCGATGCCGCAAATCGTGCCGTGACCTTGGGCACTAAAGCCGCGCGCCGCGCAATTGAGCCAAGACATGGCGCCTATGACATTGACTTCAATCATCCATTTGTCTTTGTCGCTGCTGAACTCATCGGGGCCAACGTCCGCCATCGCGCCGGATGAATAGACGATGGCATCGACACCGCCCAGCGCTGCGGAAATTCGGCTCCAACTCTGTTCTACTGCAACAATATCAGAGGCATCGGACACATCAACGACGGCTACGGCGCCTTTGGCGCGCACTTTTGCCGCTACCGCTTCCAACTCCGTTTGCCGACGGGCAATTAGGCCGATTGAGCGCCCGGGCACCGCCATTTCGATCGCCAACGCTTCGCCAATGCCGGAAGAGGCGCCGACTATCACAATTCGCTGTAAAGCTGCGGACATTGAACTCCTTGCCGCAACGCGACCAGGGCGAGGGCGCGAAAGTGTAACGGAAGTCCACACTCGCGGCAAAACTCAAGCGTCCCTTGCAGCGCGGCAAAACTCATGGCAAAGTACCGCGCCGCTTCGGCAATTGCCGGTCGCGCGCGCAAACCTCATCGTGAAACCCCCCGAAAACTGCCGCTTATTTCACCGCGGCCGCCCAACATCAGCCCCAAAGGTGCCCGAGCCATGACCCCCGAAATGCTGCAAAATTGGACCCTCATGCCCGCCGTCGCTGGCATTGTCGCGTTGATCATCGCCGCTGGTTTTTACGCCCGCATCGTCAAATTGGACGAAGGCAATGAGACCATGAAGCGCATCGCCGGTTACATCCGCGAAGGCGCGATGGCGTTTTTGATGCGCGAATACAAGGTACTGTCCGTCTACGCGCTGGTTGTTTTTGCGGCGCTGGCCGCGACGCTGGGGCCGATGGCTGGGCTTTCCTTTCTGACCGGCGCCATGCTGTCGCTGCTCGCCGGTTTCATCGGGATGAAAGGGGCGACGCTGGCCAATGTGCGCACGGCCCAAGCGGCCAATACCGGTTCAAAAGCCGCAGCTTTGCTGACCGCTTTGGATGGCGGCGCCATCATGGGCTTGTGTGTCGCCGCGCTGAGCCTGATCGGCTTGGCCGGTGTCTATTTTATGTACAAAGGAACCGAACACTTAGAGACAATGCTGCACAGCTTTGCCGTCGGTGCCAGTTCCATCGCGTTGTTTGCCCGCATTGGCGGCGGCATTTATACCAAAGCGGCCGACGTGGGCGCCGATATTGCTGGCAAAGTTATTGAAAATATTCCGGAAGATGACCCTCGCAATCCAGGCGTCATCGCGGATAATGTCGGCGACAACGTCGGCGATGTTGCTGGCATGGGTGCCGACATTTACGAATCCTTGGTCGCTGCGATCGTGGCGACCATGGCCATCGCCCTTGCATCAGATATCAGCATTGTCAAGCAGTTGGTCGTCACCGGCAGCAATTTAAGCGAGGAAAGCGTGCGCGGTTTGGCCGTGGCCTTGCCGCTGATTTTGGCAGGCATCGGTTTGATCGTGTCGGTTGCGGGCATTTTCATCACGCGCATGATGAAAAACAGCGCGCCCGCGGTGGTTTTACGCTTGGCTATGGTGTTACCGCCGATCGTGCTGGTGGTTGTCACGGCGATCATTTTGCCGATGTTCCAGATCAAACAAGCGGTTACAATCGCACTGGCCGGCGGTGCGATTGGCGGCGCGTTGATCGGTCTCATCACAGAATACTACACCGGTGCTTACAAACCCGTTAAAAGTGTTGCGGAATCTTCCAAGACCGGTGCAGGCACCAACGTCATTCAGGGCATGGCCGTGGGTATGGAATCCGTGTTCGTCTGCCTTTTGCTAATTGCTGCCGTCGCTTACGTCGCGCAAATGGCACTTGGCGACCTTGGCTTGTACGGCATTGGTTTGGCCGCCGTCGGTATGCTCGCGGGCACCGCGATCGTCATGACTGTCGACGCCTACGGCCCAGTCGCCGACAACGCTGGCGGCATTGCTGAAATGGCTGGCCTCGATCCGAAAGTTCGTGAAATTACCGATGAACTCGACTCCGTCGGCAACACAACCGCAGCGATCGGCAAAGGTTTCGCCATCGGTTCGGCGACGCTGACCGTGGTCGCGCTTTTCTCTGCGTACAGTTCGGTTGTCAACCATTCGCGTCTGCTGGCTCACATGCAAGCCATGAATTTGGCTATCGATCGCCCGGATATTCTCATCGGTATTCTGATAGGCGCCGTGCTGCCGTTCATCGTGGCGTCTTCGACCATGCTCGCCGTCGGCAAGGCCGCCGGGGCAATTGTCGTTGAAATCAAACGCCAATTCGACACAATCCCCGGTTTGCGAGAAGGCACGGCTGAACCACAACCCAAAGCCATCGTCGACATCGCCACCTCGGCCGCGCTTAAGCACATGATTTTGCCCGGTATGGTCGCGGTTGTCGGTCCTGTGTTGATCGGGTACGTCATGGGCCCAGCCGTGCTTGCTGGTACGCTCGCGGGCGCGATGGCTGTGGGCGCTTCCATGTCGCTGTTCATGGCCAACGCCGGTGGCGCTTGGGACAATGCCAAGAAATACATTGAAAAAGGCGGCCTTCCCGGCCATCCCAAAAAATCAGACACCCACAAATCGGCGGTCGTCGGCGACACGGTCGGCGATCCCTTCAAAGACACGTCGGGCCCCGGCGTGGCGATTTTGATCAAAGTGATGAGCGTCGTTTCACTGCTCATCGCGCCGTTGATCGCTAAACTTTAAGCCAGTCACATCCGCAAGCAAAGCGAGGTCAGTATGCCCGCCACGGCCAGCGCATGGAGTTCGCGCAAGGCATGGCTGCTGTTTGCCATCTTGCTTTTTGCGTACGGCTGGCTGTTCAACTGGTCAGAATCTCTTAACAATCCCAATGAAATGGTGCGCGTCTACACCGTGCGCGCCATGGTCGAGCAACACAATTACAGCATCGGCACCCGCGACGAACGCGGCAACGACAGCGGTCCGATTTACAGCCAATGGGGCTACGTCAACGACAAGGCCTTGGTCTGCAACAATCCCGCGGAAAAGCCGCCGCATTGCGCGGGCAAACTGTACGCCGCCAAAGCCCCAGGCATGATGTTCTTGGGCTTTTTCCCGCACGCGCTGTTGCGCGGCATCTGGCAGCGCGCGGGCTGGGGGCAACCGTCCAAGGCCGCCGTCGTATGGTGGCTGCGCTTCAGTTGTGTCATTATCCCAAGTATTTTTGCGTGGTTGTGGCTGCGTCGCCACCTTGCTTCGCGCCTAGTGACGCCGGGTCTTGCGATCATCGCAGTGCTGGCTGCGGCATTGGGGTCGCTGTCGCTCACTTATGGCCAAATGTTCGCTGGCCATCAAGTGTGCGGACTTGCCCTGCTTTTGGCGTTCGGCGCCGCGGTCTCCGCGGGCGATCGGAGCAACGGCGGGCCAGTAGCGTTAGCAGGTTTTGCCGCGGCGAGCGCCATCGCAATCGAGTTCACCGCGGCGCCGCCCGCGATTCTGCTGGTGCTTTGGTTGCTGACTCGCCGCAGGCAAATACGTGACATTGCTTGGATCTCGCTCGGGGCTCTGTTGCCGACTTTGTTGTTGGCCCACGGCAATTGGCGTGCGTTCGGCGCGCCATGGCACCTGTCCTACGCCCATTTGGAGAATCCGGAATTCGTGCGCGATATGGCGCCGGGCATCTTCGGTTTTCATTTGCCGACCGCGGACAAAGTCACGGGGTCGTTGATTTCACCTTTCACCGGCCTGTTTTTCTGGGCGCCATGGATGCTGTTTCTCGCGTTGTTTCCGCTGGTTTTCCGCCGTCCGCCGACCGCGAAACCGTCGGCCTCTTGGCTGATGGACCGCCGCGGTGAAGCCGGCATTGCGCTATTCATCTGCCTCTATTTTCTAGCTTTTCAATGTTCTCACAGCCTGTGGCGCGGCGGTTGGGTGGTCGGCCCCCGCTACATCACAGCGATGGTCCCGTTCGCCGCGATCGTGTGCGCCCACGCGCTCGACGCACTGCCTGCGCTACCGCAACGCGTGATCGTGCCGATTTTCGCGGCGTTTGCCTTGACAGCGATTTGCGTGACCGGTTTGGCGTCCGCGGTTTCGCAAGGTTTTCCGCTTGAAGTCTACAATCCCCTGCCCGAAGTGGTCGGTCCCCTGCTTTCCCACGGCTGGGTCAGCAACAACTTGGCGATGCATTGGAAGATTGCTGGGTTGTACAGCGGCGTACCGTACTTGGCCGCCTTGCTCGGTGGCGGCATTTGGTTGAGCTTGAGCGCGTCGGTCGGCCAAAGCCTGCGCGGCAAAATCGGGACAACTGCGGTGATCATCAGCATTTTTGCGGCGAGCACGACGGCGCTGTGGCGCATCGACGGCGGAAGGACCCAAGACGACCGCGATGGCACCGTGCGGTTCTTGATGCGCATGTGGACACCACCGGAACCTTCGGGTGCGCGCAAACTGGCGGAAATTCTCAAAAAATAGAAAGCCTCACGCCGATAAAAAGACGGCAGAGATTTGTTCCAGCGAGACCAAGATTCGGTAGTCGATGTTCATGTGCCCCGCGTCGAACTCTTCCAAAATATGTGAAATACCTAAGTCTTTGAAGCGCTTGCCCAGCACGCGGTGACTCATGTTCAGGCACCACTCATCGCTTTTGCCAGCGTCCAAGTAGAGCAGTCGCAAACTTTTCAGCGATTCCGCATGGATCGGCGCCAAATGCACGGGATCGCAGTCCAACCAGCGCTGCCAAACGTCCTGACGAATTTCACCCGTCTGCAAATCGAGCGGAAAATCCGCTGCGTACACAGGTACATGCGCGTTGGGCGAATACGCCTGCGCGCAAGCGAGCGTCATGATCGCCGTCAAATCGGCCGAAGTCTTGCTGGTTTTTTCAAAAAACTGCTTGACGAACGCCTCGACGCCTCCCATTTTCTCAAACGTTTGCCAAGCTTTAGCGCAATCGGTCAGGTGGAAAAGTTCAAAGTAGCTGTCACCCGCGGTCGCGCAAACTAGCCCAAAAACGTCGGACCGCGTCATGCCTAGGAACAGCGACCCGTAACCGCCAGAACTTTTGCCCATCACGGCGCGGTGGTCGCGTGAAGCCAGCGTGCGAAAATGTTGATCAACCAGCGGCACCAATTCATCGGTCACGTGATCCGCGTACTGTCCGGTCACTGGTGAATTGCGATACTGTGAACCACCGAATTTTGTGAAGCAATCTGGAAAAGCCACCAGCATCGGGGCCATTTTGCCGGCGGCGATCGCCTCGTCGAATTGCGCCCAAAGCGGCGTCTGCCAAGCTTTTTGCTCCGTCACTTTCATGTCGCCCCAACCGCTGTAACCGGTCAAGTAAAATGCAACCGGAAAGCGCTGTTGTGGATGTTCATGGTACTGCGGCGGCACGTAGACCGGCAGACGCCGCTGGTGGGGATCGCCAAGCGGATTGCCCTTCAACAGGGCACTATCGACGTCGATGTAGCGAATTGCATTGCGATAAACCTGATTCCACATGCTCAATCTCCTCGTGTGGCCATTTTGCGATCGCTGCGCGCTTGGCATGGTTGCTGCAAGTTGTTACGGGTGCCGAATCTGCATGACACTGCGATGACGAACGTTTTGGCAAATCTGGCGCGTTTTCTTGAAAGAAGTCCCAATCCTGTTATACCGCGTTGCGCCGCGCAATTTTGAACGGTTTGGTGTTTTGAGGGAACTGGCGTACGCGTACCCCAATTTTGCCGACGAGCCTGCTGAAAAATGGCCAAAATCCGCGTTTGCGATGTGAACGATTTTTTCAGTATGACCGGCGGCGGCGTGCGGCGCTATCATTTGGAAAAATTGCGCTACATGGCGCGACGCGATGATGTCGAATACCATTTGCTTTTACCTAGTGATCATGCGGGGATAGAAGTTCACGGCAACGCCCGCATTCACCACGTCCCGGCGCTGTCGCTGCTGAATTCCGGCTACCGCGTGATCGCCAATCCGCTGCGCTTGCGCCGCGTGTTGCGTCAGATTCGCCCCGATGTAGTTGAGGTTGGAAGTCCTTACAATACACCGGATTGGGTGCATTTTGCCCTGCGCGGGCTGCGCAATCAATACGGCGCGAGGACCCAAGTGGTCGGATTTTGGCACGCCAACTACCCCGTGACCGACGTCGGCCGCACGATGCACAACATCGCGCAATGGCTGGGCAAATTGGGTGAAAGTTTGGCCTGGCGCTGGGCGAGGCGCACCTATGGGCAGTTTGCAGCAACCATGGCCGCCACCCAAGTGATGGTCGAGCAATTGACGACCCACGGCGTGCAACGTGTTGTTCATACACCGCTTGGCGTGGATACGCAGATGTTCCACCCGCGCCACCGCGACGCCGAAATGCGCAAGCGCTGGGGCGCTGGACCTGATGACGTCGTCATGTGTTACCCCAATCGGCTGAGTGAAGAAAAGAATTTTCGCCCATTATTGCAGGCTTACGAACTTTTGCGTCAAACCACGGATCTGAAGCCGATTCTGGTTGTGGCGGGAAATGGCCCTGGCGCGGCAGAAGTGCTCGAGCTTGCAGCCAAATATCCAGAAGTGCACTACTTGGGCTTTATCGATCAACCGCGCGACGTGGCCCGTTTGTTGGCCTCTGTCGATGCGGTCGCTGTGCTGTGTCCGTATGAAACTTTTGGACTATCGGCGGTTGAGGCCATGGCTTCAGGCGCGGCGCTTTTGGGCTCGGCCCGCATGAGCATTGGCGAATTGATGGGCACCTGCCGGTGCGGCATCGCGTTGGACATCACAACAGCAGAAACCGTTGCAGATGCATGGCTTGAACTGCTAAAGCCTGGGCGCGCTGCGCTGCTGGGCGCGCGTGGCCACGCGGAAGTTTTGCAGCGCTACAGCTGGAAAACGACATTTGGCCGCATTGTGGAAGTGTACGACGACGTGTTGGAGAGATCGCGGCCGCGGACTGCGATTGCGCCACCCAAACAACTCAATACAATCGTAGCATTACTGGAATCCGAGGACGCTCAGCGCGAATCCTTGGTTCAGGAATTGCCCGACGTCCGGCGGCAACGGCCGCCGCCGCCGACGGCCTGATTGCGATTTATTACAAAATTGTAATATAAAAAAATGTTGACAAATTGTCACAAGCCTTTATCCTCCTGCCGCTTTTGCAAGCCTGCGGCATTTTGTCGCGCCATGGTTTGCCCAAAGTGTCCCCAGAGCGCCGTCGCATTGTGCGCTGCGTTTTTTTTCAGTTTCGTTTTTTTTTTAGGCCCGGCGTGCTGCTGGGCGCGAGGTTTTTATATGAAGAACATCAAGAATTTGCTCGCGCTCGCGACCATGGCCATTCTGGCAGTCGCCTGCGGATCCACCGCCGCCACTAGCGGCACGGCCACCGACACCGGCGCCGCCGCCGACGACACAACCGATAGCGGCGTTGCGGCTGACGGCACTGCCGCTGGCGACACGGCTGCGGCCGACATGGCTTCGGCACCGACCCTTACCTGCACTGCGCCGGGCGCTGGCGGCTTCAAGGGCTGCACGGGAGATACGGACCAGAAGTTCCTGGGCACCCTGAAAGACCCAGACAAAGTGAAGAAATTCAAGGATGACGTCCGCACCTGCACGCTCATGAAGGGCTGCGGCGCCAAGTCCACCTACGCCGACAAAGTCCAGTGCATCACGGACTGCATGGTCGACATCTACAAGGGCGACGGCTTGACCGAAAACTGTGCGCGCTGCTACGGCTTTACCGGGCAATGCGGCGTTGAGAAGTGCATCTCCAAATGCGCCGTTGACACCGGCGAATGCGATCCGTGCCTGGCGCAATACTGCGACGGCGGTGCGGCTTGCTGCAAGGCTTCGACTTGCGAGCCCAAGTCGGGCGGCTGCGCTCCGAAGTAATTTATTAGTTTAATTCCGGTGTTGCGGGGAGTCAGGGCAGAGGCCCTGGCTCCCCGTTGTTTTTGTCGGCTTTTGCGAGATGTTGGCGAATTTTTTGTGATCTGTTACAACGCCGTCGGACAACGAGGTCCGAAAGTCTTCCGCCGCAATGAGGTCGAAATGTTGCACAACCGAATTAGAACAACGATTTTCTGCGCAATGGCGTCGATGCTTGTCACCGCGACCGCGCTGGCCGCAGGCTACGACACGCCGATGCTGTACAGCGCGCGCAACATGGGCATGGGCGGAACAGCCATCGGCCATACCGACGATCCCAGTTCAATCTTTCATAATCCCGCGGGCTTGGCGCGCGTAGACGGCCTGCAGCTAATGGGAGACGCCTCGCCGCTGTTCGGAACGATTCACGGCTCGCCAGCGGCAAAGCATCTCAACATCGATTCCAACTTGACCAAAGCCCCGTTCTTTCTTGTGGGTGTCGGCTATCGAATTTGGGACAAACTCGTCGTCGGCCTAGGCGTTTATCCCATCGCAAGCGCGGGCGCTGGATACACTTATACTGACCCCGGCAGCAACAGCACCGTTGACAAAACCGAGGACAAGACACGCTTGGCGTTCATCGAAATCGCGCCGTCAATCGCCTATGAAATTCTGCCGAACTTGCGGTTTGGCGTGGCGTATCGCGCCTCTATTGTGGAATTTGAACGCACAGTGATCACCACTTCGGCGACATCGAGCTTCTCGGTGATCGATCTGAACATGATCGGCAACAACTATGAAGGTTTTCGCGTCGGATTACAATATCAAATCAAAGGTTTAGATATCGGCTTGGTCTATCGCAACAAGATCACAGCCCGCGTCAACGATGCGCGCAAGTCGAGCGATCCCGTGCCAGCCGTGGTCATCGGCCAGACCATCGACAACGCGTCTTTTACGTTCATTTTGCCGTCCAAACTTGGATTGGGCCTGCATTACAGGGTCAGCGACGCCTTTCGTGTAGCGCTGGATTTTGAACGGGCGTTCAACTCCGACAACTACGAGACGGAGGTTTCCGGCAATCAGGTTGGCAATCCTGATTTGGTGACGGTGAAAAACATCGCCCACTGGCAGGACAGTTTGACCACCCGCGTCGGCGTCGGTTACAAGATGGGCGATGGCGAAGGCCGAGTCGGCTATGTCTATGATACGCAAGCGACCAACACACTCTACCCATCGGCTTTTGGCACACCGCCAGGGCACACCCAAGTATTTACCGCCGGCTATGGCTATAAATTTAATGACTATTTTGACGTTTCGCTAGCCGCAGCGTACCGTACCGGCACGGGCTCGGCGCCAGCACCCGACAACAAGCATTGCCCATTTTGTGGCTACGCCGGCGATTACTCGGTTACACTTTTCGGCGCATACTTCGATATTCGCTATCGATTTGGCGGTACAGGCAAGGCCGCTGCCGCGGTCGCGGCCCCCGTGACAGAGCCCACACCGCCGCCGACGACGGAAGCCGCACCGTCTCCCGCCGTGCCCGAGAAAGCGCCGGTGCCGGTCGAACCGGCCGCGCCCGAAGCGCCAAAATAGCAAACAGATTTACCTCCCGAGCAAAAACACCTCGGCCGCGCCCATCGAAGATCGATGTGAAGCGCGGCCGAGTGCGAAACCTCTAGTTTTACTTACTTCTTGCCGGGGGGCGGCGGAGCGGCCTTCGCTGGCGCTGGCGGAACTGCTGGTGCAGCGGCCTTTGCCGGTGGCGGCGGTGGGGCGGCCGGTGCTGGCGCAGCGCCGGGTGCTGGCACAGCCTTGCCAACCTTGGGTGCCTTGGGCTCGGCGGGACAAACGTCGGCTTTGGAACAAGCGCAGAATTCACGTTTTTCGCATTTTTTGTCTTTGGCAATGCAACTGTCGCCGCAAGGTTTGCCAGTCTTGCATTCCTTTGCCTTGAGTTCGCATTTTTTCCCGGCAGCCAAGCAGGTGTCGCCGCAAGGCACACCTTTGTCGCAAACTTTGCAGCATTGGTCAGCCGGAATGCAGTCTTTGGCGATGGCGACCGCAGGGGCGCCGATGATGAACGTCAAGGCCATGGTGTAGAGCGAATTGAGCAAAAATTTCACGATTTCCTCCAAGATATTGCGGTGCGCTGCTTTTTGCAGCAGAAAAATTCTTTGCCCGTCCAAGCCGGCCGCGCAAGTCCGCTTGTTTTGACACGGAATTGGCGGAAAAGCAAAATCTCATCTGGCGCGGGCGCAACAGCCAAACTCGCAATCGCGCAGGGCTATCGCAAGAACGATCAGTCTCCGTGGCGGCCTATTGCGCCGGGATCGATCGACGGGTCGCGTGCGATATCGTCAAATATATTGAATGTGCGAAGAAAAATGGGTCCGCTGGCGACGCGTGGGAATAAAATTCCCCCGCTA
>CAMDBH010000010.1 GCA_945889325.1 Klebsiella pneumoniae | reverse complement strand
CCTGTCCCGCAGGGACATCTTGACTTGTAGCGGAGGACTTTTAGTCCCACGCGTCCGCCGCGCCTGTCGCGGCCCCCCGGCTGTCGAATTCATTGGGTAATTTGAAAAGTTTCCAACCTGAGAATTATTCGGCTACACCCTCTAAGGGCCTGCCTAACAATAACTCATACATTCGGTCGCCGCTGACGGCAGATTTGTCCGTTGTCAATCGGTCAGAGATTCCAATATCTTCCCTCATTCCGCCGGCAAATCGGCTCGCCATCGACGCCCTCGGTGTCGATGACTTATTGTTAGACAGGCCCTAAAGCGAAAAAGCGGCGTATTCTCGACGGCGATCGCGGGCGAAGGTATCGTTAGACCATGCTCAAGCGTTTGACGATCGCGTTTGTCATGCTGGCCCTCGCGCCACAGCGCGAAGTGCAAGCGCGTGCGCCAACACCGGATTCTCACAATCGCCCCGGTGTGCTTGTGCCGTTGGAAGATCGTTCGGGCCACGCGCTTGCGGCCTTTGCGGCAGCGATGGCTCGGCTCAAAAGCGAGAAAAACCAAGTACATGTGGCGTTTTATGGCGCGTCACACACGGCCGCTGATTTGTGGACCGGCGATTTGCGCCGAATATGGCAAGTGCGCTGGGGCGAGTCCGGCCACGGCTTTTTTCTGCCCGCGCGCTGGAACCCAGGGTATCGACAGCAGGATCTTGTGGTGGAGTCCTCAAAGGGTTGGATCGTCGATCGCCATAAAGGCGTCGACGGTGCGACAGCGGTTGGCGATTTTGGCTATGCCGGCCTGACAATGACGTCCAACGATCCCCAAGATTTCGCGGAATTTCACACGACTCGTGACAACGATCTGGGGCGGAAATGGTCGCACCTGGAACTGTGGTTGCGCAAACAGCCCCAAGGTGGCGATCTGAAAGTCGAAATTGATGGCAAGACCGAGACTTTGGTGACCAGACAGGCGACCGCGGCCGTACATTTTGCCGATTTTTTTCTGGACGATGCGCCGCATTCGGTGCGGATTTCGCCTGTGGGCAACGGTCCGGTGACGCTATACGGGGCGGTAGTTGAACGGAAGTTCGCCGGTATCCAATTGGATAATCTGGGGATTCCCGGTATGCGCGCGGACATTCAGTTGCACTGGCTGATGGATACTTGGCAGCAGATGATTCAGCGCCGCAAGCCCGATCTGGTAGTTTTTGCCTATGGAACCAATGATGTAGGTGATGAGGACGAGCCGATCGCGAGCTATCTGCAAACATGGCGGCATCTGCTGGTGCGCTACAAAACCGCAGTGCCGGACGCGAGTTGTCTGATGATCGGCCCGACAGACCGCCTGGTGAAAGGAAGTGACCATCACAAACACACCGCGCCGCGGACGCCTGCCGTGATTGCAGCGCAAAAACAAATCGCTGCGGAATTCGGCTGCGGCTATTGGGATGCCTGGGCCGCGATGGGCGGCGACGGTTCGATGCAACGCTGGACCAAGGCGCATTTGACCGCCCACGACGGTGTGCACTTAAATGCGGCTGGTTATCAATGGCTTGCGGAAATGCTCGATTGGGCGGTCCGCGATGCGTTGGAACCTGTCAGAAACGTCGCCGCGAAAAAAGGCAGTCCGGCGCGCGCTGCGGCCCGGCCGAAGAAGCGCTAGGAATATTAGCGCTTTACGTATTCGCGCAGCCCTTGGAGCAACGCGCGGTAAAGTCCCACGCCCATCGCCTGCTCGCCTTTTCCGGTAAAATGGCTGTAATCTGACCAACCTAAGCCCTGTTTGACCCAGCGCCCCATCGCGCCGTCGCCGCCCATGAACGCCTGCGCGTCAAAAAATGCGCAGCCGGTGCTATCGGCGAGTTTTTTCTGCCAGTTGTTGATGCGGATAATATCGGGTTCACTGATGATTTTGCCTTTTTCGCGCATGCCGTGGTCGCCCGGTCCCAAGATCAAACACGCCGATCGGTTGCTGCCGTCGGCATTTTGCGTGCCAGCGCGCATGCGCTCCACGACCTTGCCCATCTGGTCCAAATACTTGGTTTCACTAATTTTATCGGTGCGCTCATTGCCACCGTAGTTCAAAATCAGCAAATCCGGCGGCCGCTGCGCCATAACCGCCTTCAAATGTTCGGCATTGGCCAAAGTCCAACGCGTGCCGCGCGCGCC
Source organism: Klebsiella pneumoniae (assembly GCA_945889325.1). GTDB lineage: Bacteria > Myxococcota_A > UBA9042 > UBA9042 > UBA9042 > CAMDBH01. Next base: position 72,130 of record CAMDBH010000010.1, on the reverse strand, counting down.
GACTTCGCCCATGCTGTCGTAGATCACCCCGCGATCGCGTTCGACAGCGCCGCCGAACAGGCGAATTTTGCCCGCAGTTACAAGCCATTGGATGCTGTGCGTGCCTTCGGCGACCGGCCAAATTTTTTCAGCATCGACGCCGGCTGGCGCAACGACAGCCAGCGCGGCCGCAGCCTTGCCGTCGATGCGCGCGCTGACCGCAGCCTTGCCATATGCGCGAAAGTACAAGATAAATTTGCTGATTTTGCTTTTTCCGCTGTCGAGGTTGAACCATTCGCCGGGCCCGCCTTCGGATGCCACCCCGCCGTAACCATACGCACCGTCTTTGGCATTGCCGTTCAAGAAGTTGACCATGTGCCAACCCTCCGACGCCGAACGCCCGATGCCTTTGTGCGAATACCACTGCGTTCGGCCTTGCACCAAGGTAAAGCCGTGCCCGCCATCGCCAAAACGCCGTTGTAGCAGTTGGCGGGCGACGTGGGTGATGCCGTCGTCTGCGGTGTGCGAATCGCCGTAGTGGGCAATGCGCACGTAAGGCCGCTTGTTGTTTGCCAAATCGACAAGTGCCCGAAAAAACGGCGCAAGCGCTTGCGGCGGGCCGCTGAGCCAAACTTTCTGCTCGCCTAGCGCGTCGTCCGCCACTTTGAGGATCTCGGCGCCTGCGGTCGCGGTGCCCTCGCCGGCGAGAACCGGCACGGCCGCTTCGGTCACAATGGCCGGTAATACAATAGGTTTCTGGCCATCCGTGCCGACGCCCGCCAATTGGTTCAGCGCGTTTTCGGCCAATTCAACGCCATCATCTGGCGGTGGTCCGCTTTCGGCCAATACGACCGCTTCCTTCGGCGGTGGTTGCAGCGTCACGGCGCGCAAAAGCGCGCTGGCATCGAGGCGCGACCAATAGCGGTAATCGGCGAAACTGGAAGAAACATAGGGTATTGCACTTGCTGCCAATAGAACGGCCGCAACAATCCACAGCCGATTCAGCGCCGCACGCGGGAATTGCCCGGCTTGCGGTTCGCCAGTTTCGGCCAAATTGTGCGGATCAACGGCTGACATCGATTCCTAACTTGCTAGAACTGAAAATAAATGAACGGCACCACATCGGTCTCCGCCACGGCGCCCATCCCGGTCGCAACCAGCGCCAGCGCCACGCCTTGCGCGTACGCGGGCAGCGCGACAAAGCGCGAGCGCAAGCGATCGACTAGGGCGGGTGTCGAAAAATGCACCGCATAACTCAGGAGCAATATCGCCCACGTGCCGCGGCTGATGTTGGCAACACCGCCGCCTTGCGTCCACAGCGCCTGCCACATTTCACCCGCCGCAGCGACAGAGTGAGCCCGGAACAGAATGCGCGCCATAACAATGAAATGAAAAGTCAATATGACTTTCCACGCCACCTGATGCCAAGCCTGATTGCCTTCGTCAAAATCTTTGGGGCGAGCGCGGTGCAGCGTGCGGTTGACAATAATCGCCAGCGCGTGCAGCGCGCCGTAAATGACAAACGTCCAATTTGCGCCGTGCCAAAGACCGATAAGTACCAGTGTTATCATAGTATTGCGATGTGTTTGCCATATCGTTCCGCGCGAACCGCCCAGCGGGAAAAACACGTAATGCCGCAGCCACGTCGACAGGGTCATGTGCCACTTTCGCCAAAATTCTGCAACAGTTTTAGCGCGATACGGCCGCATGAAGTTTTCAGGCAGGCGGTAGCCGAGCAGGCGGGCTGAACCGATCGCCACATCGGTGTAGCCTGAGAAATCGCAGTAGATTTGCATGGTGTAGGCGTACAGGCCGATCAAGATTTCAACCGAACTAAAAATGTGCGGTTGGCTGAACACCCGATCGACCAAGTTGACGGCCAAAAAATCGGCGACCACTACTTTCTTAAACAAACCTCGGGCAATGCGGAACAAACCTTCACTCACATCCTCGCTGTCCAAAGTCGGGGTGCGGTGCAATTGCGGCAAGAACTTGTGCGCGCGCACGATCGGTCCAGCCACCAGTTGCGGGAAGAAGGTGCTGAAAAGCGCGAAGCGCAACAGCGACTTTTCCGCCGGAATTTCACGGCGATAGACGTCAATGCAGTAGGACATGGTTTGAAATGTGTAAAACGAAATGCCGACCGGCAGCACGATGTCGAGCAGCGCGACGTGGGCGTCAAAGTGCAGAAGGCGCAAAGCGCCGGCGACGGATTGCACGAAGAAATTTAGGTACTTGAAGTAGCACAGAAGCGCCAGATTCATGCCGACGCTGGCGAGCAACAGCAGCCGGCGTTTGAATTTCTGTTCATCGGGGGCCGATTCGATCAGGCGGGCGACGCTAAAGTCCCAGCAGGTCGATCCGAGAATCAGAAAAATAAACAGCGGGTTCCACGCCATATAAAAGATACACGACGCAAGCAGCAAAAAGGCGAACCGATAGGCAGCAAAGCGGACGAGCGACCACGAAACGGTCACGACGGTGGCGAGAAACAGCAGGTAAAGCAGGCTATTGAACAGCACGACTGCGGCCTTCTACGTCCGTTGCAAAAGCGCTAAAACCGAAATTTTGGCAGTGACCAATAGCAGAGCGTTAAATTGGAGCAGGTTGCAGCACCCAAGCCCGCATCGATTCCGCAAGCGGCGTCCACGAGTCGGCATCCATGCGCAGGCGAACAAAGGCGACGTAGAGAGAATCCAGAATATTCTCCAGCTCATCCAGCAAGTGCAGGCGTTCTTCCATGCGCTGCGCGTCCTCGCCGGCCATCAACGTCGGCAACTTTGCGCCGCTCAGGGTAAATGTTTCTGCATCTATGCCCACTTGAAAAGATTTGTCGCCGATGCCCAGCGTCAAGCGCGCACGCGAAACCTTTTTGCCCACGCGCAGTGCCACACGGGCTTCTTCAGCCAATGCAGGGGCTTCGGCTTGCACGGAACTGCCTTCGCGGACGTTGCCGCCGGTTTCAAGCACCAAGCGCTGGCCGAATTCAATGCCGATCTGGCCGATGCCGTCGCACTGCACGATGCCGTTGTGGGTTTCAGATTCGAACCACAGCCAAGTCAGGAATTCGCGGCCCAAGAAGGCAAAGCGTTCGCGGTTGTCGCTCATCGAGTTCTCCAATATTTTCAAACTGTTATGTACGGAGCAAGTGAAACCGTTCGGGCTCCAGATTGCCCAACGCGTCGATTTCTTCGTCCTTGACACCGCGCAGCCACAAGATCGTCAGCAAGCCAACTGGCCGCAATGTTTGCGAAAACGTCTTTTCAAACACGTCGACAAAATGCGCCGCGGCGCTTTTGGAGGTCGTCATCAACCGCACTTCACCGCTTGCGACATTCCACACCATTTCAAGCAGTTGCATCCGCGGCAAACTGCGCTGCCGCAGCAACTTCTTGACGTCGGCCTTGACCGTGTCCAGTTCGCGCTTGACCAGCTTGTCGCGCCCGGCCTTGGCCGCGCGTTCACGCGCATCTTTGTCGACGTAAGCCTTGAGCGTACCCGCCGGAATCTTCAGGGTATCGATGCGCAGGCGCAAAAAAATATTGCCGCCCGGTTCGACCAAAGTGCCCGGATCGAATTCGCTGCTAAAAGCGTCGTCAAAACGCACCCAGCCGCGCGAAACTTCCAGATCGCTGTGCGGATCGATTTCATGAAAAGCCGCCGTTTGCAGCGCTTCAGCGTACATTTCCTCAAACGCGTCTGGCAAATTACCTGCAACAAAGCGCAGATAGCTAACGCTGCCGCTTACAATGCCCATGAAAATGATCCGTGAAAAAGGGGAGAAACGCGCTTCAAAACCGGCGCGCGATCTAGCCCTGACGGGCGATGCTGTCAACGCCTCGGCGGCGCAAAATCAACCAAGTGCCCGCAATTACGCTGAACCAAAATAATGAGCCATCGCCCTTTGCCTTGGCGCTGCAACCGCTGGCGGGCGCGCTGCCGCCGCCGCCGCTTGCGGAGCCACTGCTGGCGGCTTGGTCGGCGATCAATTTCACATCGCTTTTGGCGGCATCGGGACGTGGCACGTCGGTGGCGGCGTCAGCAAAGCCTCCTGAATCCTTGGCGCCAGCGTCAGGAGCGCTCTCATCTGGGTTGGCCGCGGCCCCATCTGGGTTGGCCGCGGCGATGTCTTGCTCCGCGAGTTCGCCCGCGGCCAAATCTGCGGCAAGGTCGTCGGCGGCCGCGGCATCTTCCTCTGGTATTTCGCCAGCATCGGTGACCAGTGGCCCCGCATCCGCTTCACCTGCGTCGCCGCTGCAAGCATCGCCAGCGCCGTTGGCATCGCCGTCTTTTTGATCGGGATTGGCCTCAAGCGGGCAATTGTCCTTGGCATTTGCAACACCATCGCCATCTTTGTCGTCATCGCAGGCATCGCCAATGCCGTCGGCATCCAGATCGTCCTGATCGCCATTGGCAACCAATGGACAATTATCGGGATCTCCGCCCACGGCATTTTTGTCTGAAACACCATCGCCATCCTTGTCGTCATCGCAAACGTTGCCAGCACCATCTTTGTCGGTATCCAATTGATCTGCATTGGCAATCTTGGGGCAATTGTCTGTAGTATCGGCCACTTTGTCGTTGTCATCATCGGGGTCACACGCATCGCCGATGCCATCCTTGTCCGTATCCAACTGCTCGGCATTGCTAATCATTTTGCAATTGTCCTTGTTATCGGGCACGCCGTCGTTGTCGTCGTCGAGTTCGCACGCATCGCCCTTGCCGTCTTTGTCGCTGTCTTTTTGGTCTTTGTTGGCCACAGCGACGCAATTGTCTTTGGCGTTCACGATGCCGTCGCCATCGAGATCCGGATCGCACAAATCGCCCTGTCCATCTTTGTTGGTGTCCAATTGGCTGACATTTTTAACTTTATCGCAATTGTCCTTGCTATCCGGTATGCCGTCGTTGTCGTCGTCCAAATCGCAGGCATCGCCCTGCGCGTCTTTGTCCGTGTTCAACTGGTCGGGATTTTTGACTAAATCGCAATTGTCCTTGCTATCGGCAATGCCATCGTTGTCGTCATCGGCGTCGCAGGCATCGCCCTGCCCGTCTTTGTCCGCGTCTTTCTGGTCTGGATTCTTGACCTTATCGCAATTGTCCGTCTTGTCAGCCACGCCATCGCCATCGGAATCGACCGACGTGATCAAATTCACGCGGTGCCGCCCGAGGTAATAGGCGTAAATCGGGCGCAAGTTGTACACGCAACCGTACGAACAGCCCTTGCACTCATAAGCCCATGCATTTCCCCACGGATCTCCGGACGAGTAGATCATAATGTGGCCTGAACTGCCATCGTTGTGAACCAGCGCATCTCCCTGTTTCAAGGCGCCTTTTAGGACGGGCGACCAATTGGACGAGGTGCCGGCAAAACTCCAAGTCGAATACGGATGGGCGTCATTGGTGATCGAGATCGGCCCTGGCACTTGCCACGCTTTGGCGACAAAGCCGCTGCAATCGGCGCCGTTGCCGCCGCTGTGGCTGCAGCTTGGGCAGCCACAACCGCCGCAATTGCCTTTGCAACTGCCCTTGTCGCTGCCGCCATTGTTCCAGCGGCCGTGGCCCCACCAATAGGAAAAGCCGACGACCGATTTGCTCAGCGCGATGATTGCGGCGACGGTCATGGGCGCGGGGGCAGCAGCGGCAGTTTGGCCGACGGCGGATAACAACGTGATTGTGATTAGGAAAATGCGAAATTTCACTTTTCACCTCCCGCATCAAGGTCGACACGCAGCAGTTGCACATCGCCTTTGCGCGGTAACAGGGCGAACAGGTGGCCGTGGTCGTCCAAGGCGTAAGGCGCGAATTGTTCGTCGACGGCCCCGGTCACCGGCAAATCAAAGCGGGCGAGTTCGGTGCCGTCCGCACCCAAAAGCACCGCGATAAGACCCGCTTGCGCCACCTTATCCGGATCGAAAGGCGCCGATGCCGCCAAATCGACAACCAAGACAAACCGGCCGACCGCATCGCTCAGCAACGCGCGAAACGCCAGCACCGGCAGGCCAAACGCAACGCGGGTGGCGAAGCGCGGCGTTGCATCGGCGTTCTTCCCTTCAATCACAGCCAGTTGCGGATCGAGCATGCGCGCGCGCAGACGCGCATCGCCGGCAAAACGCCCCCAAGTTGCCGGCTTTTCGGCGGCAACCAAACCCTCGCCGTCGGCAATGCGTTGAAGATCTGCATGTTCGTGTTCAAGATACAAACCGTCCTCGCGCCAAAACAATCCTGTAATTCCGCCGGGATTCATCGATTCGGCCAGAGGCACCTCGCGGATCACCGCCCCGTGCAGATCGATCAACACCACTGCCGGTTGCGCGCCAAGGCGATCGAGCAGCCAGATGCGATCGCCGCGCTGCCAGGCCAAATCCTGAAAAGTCGCGCGATCAAGGGCAATCACGTCATCCGCATTGCCGGGCGCCAAGGCTGGTGCGGCCAAAATGTGCAACCGTTGGTTCACCTGATCCAAGATGCCCAGGCGGCCGTCAGGCGCGATCGCGATCGCCATCGGCGCTTCTGGGGCGGCTTCTTGATCACGGCGCACGCCCAGTTGTTGTGGGCCAGAGCCAAACGCAAATATCCTTGAATTATCTACTGTTGTAGAAAATGTCCGCGCCAATTTGGCGGTTGGCGCAAGCGGGGTCTGCTTGCCCCAGCGCGCCGCTGTCGCAGGCGCGGTTGCGGCAGTGGCCGCTGCCGTGTGGCTGGTCTGGGCCGAATTCGGCGGCGCGCATTGCGGGAGGCCAGCCAGCGCGACCAGGATAAATGAATTTAAATCAGAGCGTTGCATCGTTTCTCCCGCCAGCGGCCCGCGCTGCGCTGTTTCATGATGCAGCAGTGTTTGCCACAGCGCCAGCGTGATCTTTTGCCGTGTTGCGGCAACCAACGGCTGCGAGGCCATCCGCAACATTGACCGGAAGCTGCGCTAAACCTACACTTTCGCGCCCCAAACCGCTGGCGTTTGCGGCAAGCAGCGCCAAAAGTTTGCGTAAAAATGGCGTTGCTACAGGAGAATCCGCGTGTCGCTCAAAAACAAAATCAACGATCGCTCGGCCGTTATTGCCGTTATTGGCTTGGGTTACGTCGGACTGCCCCTGGCCGTCCGCATGGCGGGTGTGGGCCTGCGGACCATGGGCATAGACGTGCAGCACGCGCGCGTTGATCGCGTCAACCGCGGTATTTCCGACATCGGGGACGTGGCTTCGGAGATCATGGCTCCTCTCGTTTCGGCGGGAACTCTGACTGCGCACACGACTTTTGAAGTGATCGCGCAAGCGGATGCGATCGTGATTTGCGTGCCGACGCCGCTGTCAAAGACCCGCGATCCGGACAACAGCTACATTATTAAGGCCACAGAACAGGTCATGGCGCACATGAAGCCGGGCCAACTTTTTGTCTTAGAATCGACGACCTATCCCGGTTTTACCCGTGAAGTTATGGTGCCGATGCTGGAAAAATCGTCGGGTCTCAAGGCCGGTGTGGATTTTCATGTCGCTTTCAGTCCTGAGCGGATTGATCCGGGCAACGAGAAGTATGGCGTTAAAAATACAACGAAAATTGTCGGTGGGCTGACGCCGTTGTGCGGCGAATCGGTCAACGCGCTCTACGCCAGCTTTATTGACAACGTGCGCACCGTTTCCAGCCCTGATTGCGCTGAGATGGTGAAATTGCTGGAAAATACCTTCCGCGCCGTCAACATCGGTCTGGTCAACGAAGTGGCGCTGATGTGCCGCAAGCTGGACTTGAACGTGTTTGAGGTGATCGATGCCGCTGCGACCAAGCCCTTTGGTTTCATGCCGTTTTACCCGGGCCCGGGACTAGGCGGTCATTGCATTCCGATCGATCCGCTGTATTTGTCGTGGAAATTGCGCACGATGAACTATCAGGCGCGCTTTATTGAACTGGCCGATTCGATCAACACGGGGATGCCGGCGCACGTAGTGACGCGGGCACAAGATTCTCTCAATGACGTGTGCAAGGCTTTGAAAAATAGCAAGATTTTGGTTCTCGGCGTCGCGTACAAGCGCGACATCGACGACTACCGCGAATCGCCCGCGCTCACCGTCATCGATTTGCTAGAAGCCAAGGGCGCCCACGTCCACTATTACGATCCGCACGTGCCGAGCTACCGCGAAGAGGGCCACACCCGCACGGGCATTGTGAATTTGAGCCAACTCAGCAGTTACGATCTGGCCATTGTCATTACCGATCACAGCAGTTTTGACTACGACGACATCTGCAGCCGCGCGACAGCCGTGCTCGACACGCGCAATGCGACGAAAAAAGTGCGCCACAAGTACGGCAACGTGCACCTCCTATAGAAAACGGATCAAAAATCCAAGTCGCGGGCGCAATCGAGTCATGGGAAGGCGAAGATTTGGCAGTTTTTCTGGGTCGCAAGCTCACCCCGCTGGGGATTCGCCGCTCCTTGCGTTCAAACAACTCGATCGAGTTATTTTTGCACCTTCTATAATTTTTGCACGGAAACAACGTCTTGCCCCAGCACTCGCGCAGAAATAGCTCGCACAAGCACGCGCATGCGCACGGGCACGGGCACGCCCACGCCCATCCGCCAAGGCGCAACAAAAGCAGCGATTGGACGCGCTGGCTCATCGGTTTGGCGGTCGGCATCGTGTTTACGTGGTTTTCGGCGCGCTCTTGGCCGCTGGATCAGCTGTTTGGCGGCAGCCTGCACCTCGCGCGCGACAGCCACGACCACCTAGCGCTGATGCTGCAAAGCGACGCCAACGGGCCCACAACGTGGTCGGTCGGCCTGTGGGCGCTGGCGGTTTATTTCAGCTGCCTGTTTATTATTCATTGGTTGCGCGTCCTGCGTTGGAAGCCGCTGCTGCAACCCTACGCCGATGTGTCGGTCGCTGAACTCAATCGCGTCGGTGCCGTTGGTTTTATGGCCGTGTTTCTTTTGCCGTTGCGCTTGGGAGAGTTTGCGCGCCCGTACATGCTCGCGCGCCCAACGACGACCAGCCACGGCGGCGTGCCATTTGGTGCCGGCTTGGGCGCGATCGCCATTGAGCGCGTGCTCGACGGTCTTTTGGTCACGGGTATTCTATTTGCCGTGCTGATTCAGGTACCTACAGCGACGCTTCAGCGCTACCCCGCGATCCAAAGCGGGGCTTGGACGGCGGCAATCGTATTCGGCACTGCGTTGACAGGGCTGTTCCTCACCGTTGTAGCCCGTGAATTCACTTTGCAATTGACGCGCAAGATTGTGGGCAGCGTGTCTGCCAAATTGGCCGAGAAAATTATTGCCTTAGTCACTTCTTTTGTCGACGGCTTGGCGGTGCTCAAAAGCCCTTGGTATGTCGCGCAGTTCATCGGCATGACCATTGTTTACTGGGGCGTCAATGGCTTGGGCATTTGGGTCATGGCGCGCGGATTCGGCTTAGATATTCCGATCATCGCCGCCTACGCCATGATGAGCTTCTTGGTCGTGGGCATGATGATCCCCAATAGCCCCGGCAATGTCGGCAGTTTCTGGTATTTTCTGCTTATTCCCGCGGGTTTGTACGGTATTAGCGATTCAGCACCGCGCACGATCGCGTTCGGCCTCGGCCTGTGGTTTGCCCAAACCGTTCAAGTGGCAGCTTTTGGCGTTTGGGGCTGGGTCGCCGACGGCAGGCGGCAAATTCGCTTGCAAGTTGCGGCAAACGGCCATCGCCAGTAATCTGCGCCAACGTCTGCCTCGCCGCGGACCTCGGGCTCGATGCGCAACGAATTTCCTCAAGTCTTTGGTCCGTATGAACTGTTGCGCCGTTTGGGCCGCGGCGGTATGGCCGAAGTTTTCTTGGCCAAAGCGTCCACGCAAGGCGGCGAGGGCCGCCTGGTTGCGCTGAAGAAAATGCACGATGCGCTGTCGGAAGATCAGAGCGCCGTCGAAATGTTGATTCAGGAAGCGCGCTTGTGCATGCGCTTCAACCACGAACGCATTGCGCAGACGTTCGAACTCGGTTGTCACGCCAGCACATATTATTTTGTGATGGAGTACGTCGATGGGGTCGATCTCGGCACGATCGCGACGCTTTTGGAAAATCGCAATGCGCGCCTCGATCCGGCCGCAGTCGCTTACATTTGTGCGGCCATGGCCCGCGGTTTGGACTACGCCCATGGCTTGTGCGACGAACACAGCAAACCCTTGGGCATTGTTCACCGCGACGTGAGTCCGCAAAACGTTTTGATCGGTCGCCACGGCGAGGTCAAGCTCATCGATTTTGGCGTGGCAAAAGTCGCGTCGCGCATCCAACAGACAATGGCCGGGATTATCAAAGGCAAATACGCGTATATGTCGCCGGAACAAGCCAGCGCCGAGGGCGTCGACCCGCGCAGCGACGTTTTTGCCGTCGGCATTTGTATGCACGAGTTGTTTACTGGCAAACCGCTTTTTCGCGGCGTGGGCAGCAGCAGTCCTTTCGCGATCTTGCGCGCCGTGCGCGACGAACCGATCGCGCTTCCGCATGTGCTGGCTCCTGGCTTGCCAATGGAACTATCGGAAATTGTGCAGCGGGCGCTGGACCGCGATTTGTCAAAGCGCACGGTGAGTTGCGCAGCCATCGCCGATGAATTGGAAGCGTGGTTGCGCAAAGTAGCACCGCGCTTTGATGCAACGGCGCTTGCCGCTTACACAAAGCGAGTCATCGAGGACGCACCCGCAGGCGCTTTGCCGCAAAATGCCATCGCCACACCGCCGATCGCCAAGATGCGCGGCGACGAATTCGCGCCCTCCAATCTATCTGTAGTCGCCAGTTCGCCGCTGCACGATCACGCGCCACCGCCGCGGCCCGCGCCGCCCATCGGCGGACGCACGCCGTCGATGTTGATGCCGCGCTCCCAAGCGCCTGAAATGCGACACCTTCGCCCCCCCGATCCCCACGCTCGCCCCCTCGATCCCCACGCAGGCCCGCCCGAGCCGATGTCGCGGCCGTCCCAACAACGCCCGCTTTTGCGCACGGTAGCGCCGCCGACGCATCCGCCGTGGTGGCCAAGTCGGCGGGCAGTGATGCAATTTCTGCTTGTCGGCGTGTTTGCCCTGCTCGCGGCCTTGGGTTTTTCTGTTGTTGCGACGCTTCTGAGAACCGGGGCGCTGTAGATGAAGCGCGTTGTCGCCTGCCTGCTGATCAGCTGTTTGTCGCAAATTGCCCATGCACAACCAGCTGCACCCGAAGCCAATTCGGGAAAAGCGCAGCCAATTCATACGCCGGAACTTTTCGCCCACGCCGCCGTTGCCGCCGCCGATGACGACGCGGTGCGTGCGGGCGTGGCCATTTTGCGCGCTGGCGGCAACGCGTTGGACGCGGCGGCCTCTGTGCAGTTTGTGTTGGGACTGACCGAACCGCAGTCGTCAGGCTTGGGCGGCGGTTCGATCTTGCTGTATTACGAAGCAAAATCCGGCAGGCTTTTTGCCTACGATGGCCGTGAAACTGCGCCGGCTGCCGCCCACCCCGATCGTTTCGCCGCGTTTGATGACGCCGGCCGCGCGCGGGCGATCGCGATGAAAAGTGGCTTGGCTGTTGGGGTTCCGGGCACGCTGCGCGTGCTCGAGTTGGCGCGCAAAGACCATCCGGCGAAAGCCGCGCTCACGTGGGCACAACTATCGGAAACAGCAAAGAAATTGGCCACAGACGGCTTTTCGCCGTCGTCACGCCTGCTTGCACTGCTGGCCAACGAAAAAACCAAAAAATGGGCCCGTGTTGCGGGTTTGTTCGAATCGGCGTCGGCGGCAGCGCATTTTTCGTCGATCGGCGCCGAAGATGGCCGCTTGAAGAATCCGGCCTATGCGCAACTGTTGACTCGCATTGGCCAAAATGGCCCAGATGAATTGTATAGCGGCGAAACGGCCAAACACATTGTCGCGGCGGTCGCCAAGCACTCGCCGAGTTTGGGCGATCTGACGTTGGAAGATTTGAACCGCTATAAAGCCCTAAAACGCGAGCCGATCTGCGCTAGCTACCGCGAACACAAGGTGTGCAGTTTCCCGATGCCCAGTGCCGGCGGCACGTTGACTCTCCAAGTCCTGCGTATTTTTGAAGTGCTGACCCCCGATCAAAAATTGTTCGACCTGCCGCTCACGGCGATCGGCGCGGCGATGTTGGCGCCCAATGCCCTGAGTTCGCTTCCCTTTATCCGCCTGCTGGCGGAAACGATGCGCCGCGCTTTTGCCGATCGCGCCGTCTATTTTGGCGATCCGGGGCAGTTGCAAGTCTTGCGCGGCCGCAAGGCGGGCAAGCTCAACGCCATTGAGGTCGAAGCGCTGCAAAATGATTTAATTTCTCGAGAATACTCCGCAAAGCGCGCAAACGAAATCGGCCTCGCTGGCGTGGCCACACAGGTCACGGCTGGAACGCTGCTGGATCCGGATTTCGCTGAAATTGCCTTCGCTTGGCCGGGCAAGAGTGAGGAACACGGCACGAGCCAAATCTGCATTGTCGATGCCGACGGCAACGCGGTGTCGATGACCACGACGATTGAAGACGCGTTTGGCAGCGGCTTGATCGTGGACGGGATCTTGCTCAACAACCAACTGACAGATTTTGATTTTCAGCCATTTGGCCATGTCGGCAACAAAGACGTGCTCACCGCCAACAGCGTGGGTGGCGGCAAACGACCGCGCACGACGATGGCGCCAGTGGTTGTGTTGGACAAGCAGCGGCATTTGGAACTGATTACAGGCTCACCCGGTGGGCCCACAATTCTGGCCTTTGTGGTTAAGACCCTGATAGGACTACTCGATTTTCACTACAATGCCCAGCAGGCGATCGATACCGCGAATTTTGTCGGCATGGACTTGCCCAACTTCTCCCTGCCCATTGGGGTAGAAAAAAATACTTGGCTCGACAGTGAAATTGTGCGCAACGCGCTGCAGCAGGTGGGCTATACCCCTAAACAGATTGTGGTATTGCCGATTTTGACCAGTGGCCTGCAGGTGATCCGCAAGACGCCTCAAGGCTATGAAGCGGGCAGTGACAACCGGCGCATGGGCAGACCGAGCGGGTATTAGCCAAAAATTCGCTAAATGACTCGCAATTGCCCGACGGGCACCTTCAGCGCCATCAGCCCCAAGTGCAATTGCACGTGATCGGCAGCGATGGCTGAAACCGTCGCGATCTTGCCCTTGAACAAGCCGGCGAGCAGTTCAACCCGGGCGCCTGGCTCCAGCACGCCGGGATTGCGCGGTGGCGCTGCGGCGGGCGCCACGATGGGCGCAAGGGTGCGCGGGCGCTCCTGCGCCGCCACGCGGGGCGCTTGCGGGCGATCGCGCCAAGGTTCGCGCGAAGGCGGCGGGCGATCGCGCGGCAGTTCGCGCGGCGGTGGCGGGCGGCGCGTCTCCTCGGGGTGCCAAGTCGGTGGCACGATGCGTTCGATCGGCGCGCGGACCCGCGCAGCGTCCAAATTGCGCGGCGCGATGGGCGTCTGCGGTCGATAACCGTAAGCCGCCCGCGAAGGCGCGGGGGCTTGCTCCCGCCTTTGCGGGGGCTCTTGCAATCTTGTCGGAGGTACAGCGGAGGTCGACGGTAATTCCAACTCGGCGGCAGGCTGGGTACTGCCTAGAATTAAACGCAATAGGTGCAGGCCGCGGCCAAGCCAAGCGGCGAGCGCCACCAGATCGAGTTCGCTCGCAAGCGCCGCATCGCGGGGAAAAACCCGATCGACGGCCAGCGCAAGCGCATGTTCTTGTGTCACTTCCGCCAGTTCTGCTACATCAACGGCGTTGTCGTCCAAGCGCAGGACGCTGCCGGCCGCGGCCGCGAATTCGGCCAGTTCCAACAGGTGACTGCGCCAACTCAGTTGGTCGGGCGCCGCAAGACGCGGCACGGCAAGCCGCAGAATCAGCTGCTGCTGCGTGAGTTCAATGCCCAGCCACGCGTGAAAATTGTTCGGCTCCGTCGCCGAAAGTTGGCTGTTTTGCTGCTGAAGCCGTTCGCGTTCGCCCGCTGTCCGGCAAAACAGCGCCAACTGGCGGCTGACTTGGTGATCGTTGAACAACACCGGATGATCGCTGCTGGTCCACAGATCCAGTCCGTCGCTGGTTTGCTGCGCAATCGCCAAGGCTTGCTGTAGCGCCGAAATCAGCCGTTCCCGCACGCGGCCGCGTTCGAGGTTGAAGCGATTGGAACGCCACTTTTCTTCTTTGTACGCGTCAAAATCACTGGCTAACCAGCAATCGAAGCTTTCCGAAAACAGCGCCATCTTGCGCGCCTATACTGCAGTAGCAGTGTGCACGGCAGCGTGGTTGGCGATACTGTACTCGGTCAACCAGTGGCGATATTTGGTGTTTCGCCCGTAGGCGATGTCAAAAAACGTTTCTTGGATCTTGGCCGTCAAGGGCCCGCGGGTGCCCGATCCGATCAAGCGGTGATCGATTTCACGCACCGGCGTCACTTCCGCCGCCGTTCCAGTCAGAAATACTTCTTCTGCTTGGTAAAGTTCATCGCGGGCAAAAACGCGCTCCACGACTTCCAGGCCCAAATCCGCCGCAAATTCAATGATACTCGCGCGGGTAATGCCCGCTAAAATGTTCATACCCAGCGACGGCGTTTGCAATTTGCCGTCTTTGATCATGAACAGGTTTTCGCCCGAGGCTTCTGTGATGTAGCCTTGTTCATTGAGCAAAATCGCCTCATCAAAGCCGTTGCTCACCGCTTCGCGCTTGGCCAAGATCGAATTGATGTATTGCCCGGTCAACTTGCCTTTGGACATGGTGCCGGTGTGTCCGGGCCGTTGAAAGCTGGAAATGCACGCGCGAATACCGTTGCGCAAGCCGTCGTCGCCCAAATACGCGCCCCATTTCCAGGCGGCGATCATCACTTCGACCGGATTTGTCGCTGCGCCGACGCCCATGGCACCGGCACCGAAATAAATCACTGGGCGCAAATAGCCTGAATCCAAGTGGTTGGCTTGCAACGCTTCCACGCACGCTTGACCGATTTGCGCTTTGTTGTACTGCAAACCGCGATCCAGCGTGACCAAGTGGCAACTGCCGATCAGGCGATTCATGTGCTCTTGCAGACGGAAAACGGCGCCGACACCGGGGCGAAGCTGATACGAACGGATGCCTTCAAATGCGCCCAAACCATAATGAAATGTGTGCGTTAAATGGGGCAGACGGGCTTCATCGGCGCCGACGATCTTGCCGTTGAGCCAGACTTTGACGTCGGGCGTTAGTACAGTGGGCGCTTGATTGGTTTGCACGATTTCCTCCAGCCTCGCGGTGCGGGCCGCAAGAGTGTAGTCCCGCCATTGCAGACTACGCAATGGCGATTTTTAGGGCCGTTTCGAGGGATCTTGCAAACACTGCGGACTCTGACGATGCTTCGGGGCGAACAGCGTATGGCGGAGCGGCAGATGGCAGATTTGAAATTGGCAATTGTGGTGTTGGCGGCTGGGCAGGGAAAGCGCATGCACAGCAATAAACCTAAGGTTTTGCATGAGGTTCTGGGCGAACCCATGCTCGGCCATGTGCTGCGAACAGCGCAAGGCTTAAGTCCTCACGCCCTTATCGTGGTAACGGGGCACGGGCGGATGGAAGTCGAGCCGTATGTGCAGCATTGGCAAGGACAACCCGCGGCCATTTGTGTGGAACAAGTCAATCCCAACGGCACCGGCCACGCGGTGTTGTGCGCGCAGCAGGCTTGGGAGTTTGCCGACGAAGTGCTTGTTTTGTACGGAGATGTTCCGCTTTTGCAGACCCAAACGCTGCGTTCGCTGCTGCAGGCCCGCGGCGATGGCTTGATGTCGCTTTTGGCAGCCAATATGCCGGATCCGACGGGCTACGGTCGGGTTATCCTCAATGAACATCAACGCATCGCTCAAGTTGTTGAGCACAAAGATGCAAGCGCACAACAACGCCAGACGCAGTTGTGCAATGCGGGTATGGTCGCGGTGCGCAAAGATTTTTTGCTGAAGTCCCTGCAGCGATTGCGCCCGAACAACGCCCAAGGTGAATTGTACCTAACCGACTTGTTGGCCATGGCCGCCGAAGCTGGCGAGCCTGCGGCAGTCGCCCTGGCGGATTGCGCTGAAATTCAAGGGGTAAACAACCGAGCAGAGTGCGCGTTGGCGACATCGATCCTGCGCAAACGCATCAATGCAGCGCACATGCTGGCCGGAGTTGCATTGCAAGAGCCTGAAACAACATGGATTGAGGCAACCGTCGCCTTGCAAGCCGATTGTCAGATCGCAGGCGGCGTGGAGTTGCGCGGCCACGCCACGGTGGCAGGCGGCGCGTTGATCGAGCGCGGCTGCGTGCTGCGCGACACGCACATAGGCGAACAGGCGCACCTTTTGCCATACACCGTCGCCACAGACGCTGTGATCGGAGCGCGCGCCCACGTCGGGCCGTTTGCGCACTTGCGTCCGGGAACGATCCTTGAAGCAGCTGTAAAAATTGGCAATTTTGTTGAGACGAAAAAAGCGCACTTCGGGCGTGGCGCCAAGGCCAGCCATCTGTCGTACATCGGCGATGCGGAAATCGGCGCCGACTGCAATATCGGCGCTGGCACAATCACCTGCAATTACGACGGTGTGAACAAGTTCAAGACCACGTTGGGCGACGGTGTCTTTATCGGTAGCGATTCGCAGTTGGTCGCGCCGGTGACGCTGGGCGATGGCGCGTATGTTGGCGCGGGCACTACGGTTACCCGCGATGTGCCCGCGGGCGCGCTGGCGATTTCGCGCACCGACCAGCGCAACATCGAGGGCTGGACTGCCAAAAAACGCGAGCGCCAAGCGGTTGCGAAAACCGCAAAATAGCTAAGCTTTACAGCCCCATGACTGTGATCGAACCCTTCATGCCCATGCTCGCGTGCGGCTCGCAGACGAAATAGAACGTGCCCGGCTGGCTAAAAGTGATCTTTTTCTTCGCGTTGAAATCAACGCTGAAGCCGGCGGCTTTCTTGGTGTTTCCGTTGGCGTCCCAGGTCGTCTTGTCGACTTCGACCACGTCATGGTTGGCTGTGGTGGTAAATTCAACGGTGTCGCCCACTTTGATCATAAGTGTCTTGGGGTTGAACGTATTTTCGGCGGTGGTCGCCACGGGCCAGTTCGTGCCGAGGGGTGCATCGCCACCGATGCACGGGCCATTGGCATCGTTGGGAAATTTACCGTGCGGGCAGTGGTCCTTGGCGGCCGTGGCATCCGTGCCGGCGACGCCCAAGTGGTAAATGCGGCATTGCACCGTGTTGCCACTGACTGCGTCGGCGACGCCGGTTACCGCTCCGGTTGCGCATTTGTCCATGCAAGCCTTGTCGTCTGCATACAGTTGGTTGGCGTCGCCAGTGCAGTTGCTTTTGGCCAATTGGCAATAGTTTTCGCACCATGTGCCGCACGTATTGCCGCCGCTTTTGCCGGTGTGCGGGCAGTGGGCCAGCGCGTTTTCGACGCTTTTTGCGGCAACGCTGGCGTGGTACATGCGGCAACCGATGGTGTCGCCCGCGATGTCCGACGCGGCGCCGACGGGAATTTTCCCTTTGCTTTCACAGTAAACGAGGCATTCTGCCTTGTCTTTGTACTGCGCATTGGTCAGGGTGCAAGCCGCCGTGACGGCGTCGCAGTAGGCGGCGCAAGTCGGTGCGGGCGCGACGTCGGTGCACGGCCCACCTTTGTCGTTGGGAATTTTGCCGTGGCTGCAATGATCCTTGGCCGCATTGGCGTCCGACCCGGCAACACCAGCATGGTAAATTAGGCATTGCACATTGTTACCGGCGGTGGCGTTGTTCACGCCCGTTGCCGGGACCGCGGCGCATTTGGTCGCGCATTCGGCATCGTCTTTGAACGGATAGAGTGCTGCGACGCAATTGCCTTTGGAAAGGCTGCAGAAGTTTTCGCACCAAGTGCCACAGGTATTGCCGCCGCTTTTGCCCGCGTGCGGGCAATGTTTGGGCGCGTTTTCAACACTTTGGCCGGCCACGGTCGCGTGATACAAGCGACAGCCCAACGTGTTTCCGCCGATGTCTTTGAGCGATCCCGCCGGAATCTTGGATTGGACGCTGCAGTAGGTCAGGCAATCTTCCACGCTTTTGTACTGGGCGTTAGCGTCTTTGCAAGATGCTGTAACTGCCGCGCAATACGTGGCGCACGTCGGTGCGTTGTCCGCTGCGTCGCCCGAGGTCTGGTCAACCGCCGCGACGTCTGCGGGGCCGGTGTCACCGGGTTGCGCGTCGACTGCACCGGTATCAACCGGACTCGTGTCGCTTGCGGGTCCGGGGTCCGACTGGGCCAAAGTGTCCGCCACTGCTGCGTCATCATTGGTCAATTCCGACGCTGCAACGTCGCTCACTGCGGTGTCTGACGCGCCGTCGTCGACTTTTGTCGTCGCGCCACAGGCAGCCGTTAGGGCCAAAATCGCAACGCTACCGCAGAACCACTGTAAGACTTTCATCGCATCTCCGAATTTTTTGGCGCCACGGGGGCCCAAATAGTCAATTGAAATGGCAAGCGCGGCCAATACGTCGCCCCATTTGGGCGGGAGGATACCAATTTGTAAACAATTGTCAAGTTTGATGCCCCGATTCGAATGGAAAACACAGCGCACGGGTTTAGTGCGAACTTCAATGCTTTGCAGGCGCCACCGCGATGGCAGCGGAGGTTCGTTGCCAAACTCCGTGCGATCTTCTACAAAGCGCTGAGGCAAGACAATGACGAAAGGAAGAACACATGTGCGGCATTATTGGTTATATCGGCCCGCAGCAGGCCGCTCCGATTTTGGTTGAAGGGCTGCGGCGTCTGGAGTACCGCGGTTATGATTCAGCGGGTCTGGCAATCGTCAATGGCGACGTGCAGTTGCGCCGTGCTGTCGGCAAGCTGAAAAATTTGGACGAGTTGCTGCTGGAAAAGCCGGTTCAGGGCAGTTTGGGTATCGGGCACACCCGCTGGGCGACGCACGGCCGGCCGACGGAGATGAACGCGCACCCGCATGTGGTGGGAACGGTTGCTGTCGTTCACAATGGAATCATTGAAAATCACTTGGAATTGAAGGCCGAACTGCGCGCCAAAGGCCGCAAATTTGCCAGTGAAACGGATACCGAAGTGTTCAGCCACCTGATCGACGAGGCGATGCAGGGCGGCTGCGCGTTTTCCGAGGCTGTGCGGCAGTCGGTGCTACAAGTGCGCGGATCTTATGCCATTGCTGTGCTGGATACCGCCACGCCGGGGGTCTTAGTTGTCGCCAAACAACAAAGTCCTTTGATCTTAGGGGTTTCCGACGGCGAGCGTTTCATCGCCAGCGACATTCCAGCCGTGATCAACCACACCCGCCAAGTGGTCTACATGGAAGACGGCGATATGGCGGTGATCACTGCGGATTCGCACCTGATCTCGCGGATTCAAACGGGAATCGCCGTCGATCGCGCGGTGACACAAATCACGTGGAGTGCTGTGGCTGCCGAGAAAGGCGGTTTCAAGCATTTCATGCTCAAGGAAATTCACGAGCAAAGTCGGGCGATTACAGATACAATTCGCGGTCGCGCCTCGGTTGAACAGGGCGAAGTGTTTTTCGAAGAACTCAATTTCGATTTCGACACGCTCAGTCAGATTCGGCGGATCGTGATTATCGCCTGCGGCACCAGTTGGCACGCTGGCCTAGTAGGCAAGCATTACATTGAGTTAGGCGCGCGAATCCCGGTCGAAGTCGATTTGGCCAGTGAATTCCGCTACCGCAATCCGGTGATCGATGAACACACCCTGGTTTTGGCGATTTCTCAATCGGGAGAAACCGCGGATACGTTGGCTGCGCTCATCGAATCCAAAGCCCGCGGCGCGCGAACTGCCGCAATCGTCAACGTGATCGGCAGCAACATCGCGCGCGCGGCGGGGGAGGTCGTCTACACCCACGCCGGGCCCGAAATTGGCGTCGCATCGACAAAAGCTTTTACGACTCAGATGATTGCGCTGTATTTGCTGGGTATCTATCTCGGTCGCAAATTGGAGCGCTTGTCGGTCGTGGACGCCCGCGCGCTGCTCGACACGTTGCTGCAAGTCCCGTCGGAGGTTGAAAAAGCCATTACGCTCAACTGGCACGTGCGCGACGTCGCGCGGCGCTACATGAACGCGACCAGCGCCCTGTATCTAGGGCGCGGTATGTTGCATCCGATCGCGCTGGAGGGGGCACTTAAGTTAAAAGAAATCAGCTATATCCACGCGGAAGGCTACGCTGCCGGTGAGATGAAACATGGCCCGATCGCACTGGTCGATGAGCATACCCCGACCGTTGTTGTGACCCCGCGCGGGCCGACGTATGAGAAAACATTCAGCAATTTGGAAGAGATCCAAGCGCGCGGCGGCCACGTCATCGGCGTTGGCGATGCGGACGATGAGGCGCTACGGGCTAAATGCAACGATTATCTTGCATTGCCGCCCACGACAGCTTGGAGTGCACCGATTGTTGCCGTCGTGCCTTTGCAGCTTTTGGCTTATCATATCGCCGATTTGAAAGGCACCGACGTCGATCAGCCGCGCAATTTGGCCAAAAGCGTGACCGTCGAATAGGCCACGTTCGCTGGCGGGTGCGGCGGACGACACCGCTACTTCAGCGGAATTTGGTGTTTTTTCCGGATCTTGAATTGCACGTCCGTCGCATCGCCATTGGGCTGCGCGGTCGCGGTCTTGGCTGGTTCAAGAATCTTCAATTCATACGGCAACTTCTGTTCCATTTGCATCACTTGCGTGCCGATTTGCAGTTGCTCCAGTTCCCAGATTTCCAACTGCCCATTTTTGCTCGTGCCTAACAGAGGCCAGCCGTCCAGCTCCACCGAACCGAGGCCGTTGACCGGCATCGCGGCCATCGGCGGCTCGCCGTCAAAGCGAATGTAGCTCGCTCGCACGTGTTCGGGCCAACGCAGCGTTTGCCAAGCCAAAACGCGTTTCACATCAAAAAGCGGCTTGTCGGCGCGCATCGGCACCAAATACCAGCGCCGCGTGGCTTCGTTGTTGTGAATCACCAACTTGACGGTGCGGTGCAGCGGCTCTTTGTTGACAATACTCAGCTCAAGCTCGGGTTTGCCTTTGACTTCATTGTTCTGTGCGTCGTTCTGCTCTATGATCAGCTTGTGTTCGAGTTCAGCCTTGCCCTCATAAAACGCCTTCTCCGGCATCTTACCGTCCAACAAGCGCTTCAAATTGTGGGCAACGGATTGTTCACTCAACAGGCCCAAATCGGTGCCATAGCACGTAACCACCTGTTTCCCTTCAGCATTGACCCGCACCAACGTCGGAAGTTTGGTCGGGTTGATGCCCGCGATCAACGCGTGCGCTGGTCCACGCCACTCGTCGACGTCGATGTACAAAAGTTTGCCGCCCGCGATGGCCTTCTGCACGACCTTGCTGTGTTTCACAAACGATTTAATCGCTTTACAAGGCGAGCACCAATCGGCGGTGAACATGACCACGATCGGTTTGCCTTCTTTGCGCGCGGCGTTGAAAAGGTCAGGCAAGGTCTGGTTGCCCTGTCGATGCAGGTAACAGGCCGATTCTTTGCCACAAACCGGCGCGGCGTGTGCGCGCGCGTTGGCAAAAAAGGGCAGCAAAAGCACCAGAAGCAAAACTTTTTTTGCAGTCATATTCAGCGATATTTGGGTGGTTAGGGGGGCGGATAGCTACAGAAGCCGGGTTCGCTGTAGCACAGGCCCTTGACACAAGCGCCTTGGCAGTCGGCTGATGTTGCACAGGTTTTGCGTTGACAGTGCGGGTTGGCGGCGTTTAGGCACACAAAGTTGGGCTTGCAACTGGGATCTTTGCCCGGCGGATCGACGATTTTGCAAACGTCGGCCACGCAATTGCCGTCGGGTGCGCAAAATGTCCCTTCTTTACAATCGCTTGGCAGCGCGCAACCCGCTTGGCAACTCGATTCGCCGCCGCAAGCGCAAGGCGTCGGCTGACAAATTTGACCTTTGCCGCACGCGGCATCGCTTTGACACGGATCGGGCACGTTGAAACACATGCCGCAGCCCATGCTTTCCCCAGGCGCGAAGCACATTTGGGCATTTTTGCAGTCTTGTTCTGCAGCGCACTTGCCGTCTGGCCACGTCACGACTTCCGCCGCTGTCGAATCCTTCGCCTTGACATCGGCCGGCTCTGCGTCACCTGCAATATCCTGTGTAGGTGCATCAACTTTGGAGGAATCGACTCCCCCAAAGTCGTAGTCGAAGGCGTCGAGCGTATCGGGCTCGGTGTCGCTCACGGCGAAGTCCTTGGACGCGCAAATATCGGCAGCGCATCCGACATCACCTTGAACGGCAGCGTCCTTTGCGGCCGAATCGGCGGACACTTCGGCACCAACATCACAATTGCTACAAGTATCCGCTGGTTCTGAGGCGTCGGTCAAGGCATCTGAGTAAGACAGCACATCGCAAACGGCAGCGGTATCTGAACCGCAGCCGCTGTCTTTGCCTCCGGACGCACCGGCCGCAACCGTCGCGCCGCAACCGGCGAGGTCGAATGCGGCGACGGCAAGCCCCAAACAAAACAGCGGGCTACATCTCATCGTCGTCACCACCCGCTGCCATATCCGCAACACTTCCGCCGAGTTCTGAAGCGCGCTCACCAATCGCATCGACCATGCCGCCGACCATGCGCTGCATGGTTTTGCGCGTGCCGGTGGCCGCGTTGCGCACGCGTTGCGCAGTGCTCGCGCCGTGGGGCGCTTGCGCCTTCGCCGCGGATTTTGCGGGTGCTTTTCGCGGCTTGCGCGGCGCCGCCTTGGTCTTTTTGCCTTTGCCTCTCGCTTCGTTGACCACGGGCCGCGCGCTCGTTTTCACATCCGAACTCAGCGTGCCGTCTTCGTTTGGCACAAAACGCACGGTCGTGGCGATTTCAAAACTGACGCTGGTCAAAATCTTCTTCAGTTCATCGCCGACATTGAGGCTTTGCAAAAACGCCTGCATTTCTCGGCCAACCATGTTGACCGCGTCGGTTTTTGCGCCATCGATCTGCTGCATGACGGTGTGCACAAGCTCACGCGGCATCAGCGCGCCAACAAAATTTTTGGCGCCTTCATCGGTGTTGAGCAACGCCTGCACACTGCGTTCCACCGCCCGCCGTACCAAATCGGGAATGAATCCAGATTCTTCTTGCTGATTCGGCTCTCGGTCTTTTTTCTCGCCAAACACCATGCGGTCCTCGCCGTTAGGCTGCGCGCTGCGCGGCACGTGCGATCAAACTAACGTATTTCGGCGGTTGTGCAAGGTACGCTGACGCAGATCAGCGGTGGCCGCCGCCCTGCCCGTGTGCTGAGCCTTCGTGCGATTCAGCTTTGAACTCGCCGCCTTGTGTCGCAATCGACGGCGCGCCCAAGGACAAAAGGTTGATGACCCCGGCTTTTTGATCGCGGCGGGCCATGCTCGGAATCGTGTGAATGCCGGTGTCCATGCGGATCGCGTCGCAAGGGCAAGCTTCTTCACAAAAGCCGCAGTAAATGCACTTGAGCAGATCGATGTCGAAACTGCTGGGAAATTTTTCAATATTCCTGTCGTCATGTTCAGCGGCGACAATCGTGATGCAGTTGGCTGGACAGGCAGTTGCGCACAACATGCAGGCCACGCAGCGCACCTGGCCGTCGTCGCGACGCATCAAGCGGTGTTTGCCGCGAAACCGCGCCGGGTACGGCTTTTTTACGTCCGGATACGACACGGTTACGACGTCTTTGCGGCCAAAAAGATTGCGCGTGAACTGCCGCGTCGTGAGCGCAACACCCTTCATCGCTTCAATAATGTAACTCTGCATGACCGCGTTGGGCTCAATGCGATCGACTAGTTTGGCCATCTTCTTCTCCGCAATTCACTGATTTTTCTGTTGGAATTCTCTGCGCTTATCGGCGATCAAGCCAGGTCAGAACGATACCCGTGACCACCAAGTTCACTAAGGCCGTCGGCAGCAAAATCCGCCAACCCAGACGCATGACCTGATCGTAGCGGAATCGCGGCAGCGTCCAACGGATCGTCATTTGCGCGATGACCAAGAACACGGCTTTGGCCAGGAAGGCTGCGATTTGCAAGCAAATAAGCAAGGGCGTATCGCCGTGCACGCCCGGAATTTGCCAGCCGCCTAAGAACAACGTCGCACCGACGCAGCCGATCAGCACGACTTCAACGAATTCCACCAGCGCCAAAAGCGCCCAGCCCATGGCGCTATATTCTGTCCAATAACCGGCAGTTAGTTCCGACTCAGCCTCGGCTACGTCAAACGGTGCGCGTTTATTTTCCGCGATGGCGCAAGTCAAATAGAGCAAAAAAGCCAACGGCTGCGTGAAGATACCCCACGCTGGCAGACCGCCCATCAGCAGTTCTCCCTGCTTGACGACAATTTCAGCCAAGTCTACCGAGCCGTAGATCATGAAAATGCCGCACAAAGACAGGCCGATAGCGACCTCATAACTGATCATTTGCGCAGAAATGCGCAGGCCGCCCATCAACGACCACTTGTTGTTGCTTGCCCAAGCACCGATAACCGAACCATAGACATTCAAACTGGAAATCGCAAAAATGAACAAAATGCCCAATTCCGTATTGCTGACTTGGAAATTGTCGCCTGGACCAAACGGAATCACGCTGAAAACCACAAGTGCCGGTACAAACGCGATAATCGGCGCAAAACGAAAGAGCATCGGATTGGGCGTGTCGGGGATAAAATCCTCCTTGGTCAGCATCTTGATCGGGTCGGCGATCATGTGAAACAGCCCGCCGATGCGAATGTTGCCCACATTGGCGCGGTTGGGTCCGATGCGATTTTGCATTAAAGCCGAATACTTGCGCTCCAGCCAGGTCAGCACGGTGGCCACGCCCATCACAAAAACAAAGACGAAGCCAATGAGCTTGATCAGTGTCATTAAGATGAGATTCACAACAGGATCGTTGACTAAATGCATTGCGATTCTCTTGGCGTGGTGCGCCGTTGTAGATTCTTAGGCGCCTCTGCGCAGTTGGAAATGCCGCGGCGCCGTCGGTGAAACCGGGTCCGGTTCCCAAGCCGCCGTGCCGTTGACGTGGGCGCGCGCGGGCGCCAAATCGCCGCCAAAGGTCAAGGCGCGGCCGTGGCCGCCCAGTTCCGCATAATTCAAGTGGGCAAACGCCGTGACAGCGCCAGCCATGCGCTCAAACAACTCAGAAGGGCGGGTTTTTTCTGTAAAATCCAAGTCGACTTCCGAGGCGCTGTGCGCGAGCATCGCTGCAGCGACGTGCGGCGCGACGGTGGTCACGGCAGGCTTGAGCGGCGCGCCGAGGCGTTGCACCCAATTGACACCGTTGACGATTGTACCCTCGCGTTGGTGCAACTGCTGCAGCGGCACCACGACGGCAGCCGCGTCGGCGAGCGGACCCGCCAGATCAGTCAACACGGCCGACTTTTCTACCGCAGCAATTGCCTCCAAGAGCGCGTCATTCGTAGCAATTTCATTATCCAAGACCAGCAACGCCGCCAGCGACGCGCAATCCTTGACCAGCGCCTTGACGTCGCCAAAGTCGGGCGTGAGTGCCGTCAAGATCGCCCGTGCCCCTGTGTCGTTGCAGTCGCGATCGTCCATGCGCAAAATGACGTCGCTTGGCCAAGACGCGCGCTTGAGCAGATAAACCTTTGCATTCATAATCTTGGCCAGCCGCGCCCAAGCATAAATGTCCTCATTGCTCAGCGACGCGGAAAGGCCGATGCCGACGCTGCCGGCTGCGACACTGCCGCCGTTGTCGCCGCGCAGGGTCTGCAACCAACCGCCGATGACACGCAAGCCATCGATAGCATTCGCTTCTCTCGCGCTGTCGTTGGGGCCCGGAATGCGGCCCAGCGTCAAGGCGCGATCGCGCCGGCTGTTCAAAGTGTCGCGGCCGTCGTCGCACATCCAGTATTTGTTGACATCGGGGTTGTAGCGCGGCACCAAGCGTTCAACTTTGTTGCTGTAACTGTCGACCCGCACGCTGCAGCCGCGCGCACATCCGGTGCAGACGCTGTCGCGCATGTCCATAAACCACACGCGGCGGCGGAAGCGAAATTCACGCGAAGTCAGCGCGCCGACTGGGCAAATATCCACGACGTTGAGCGAGTACGGGTTGTTCAACTCCATGCCGGGCGGCGTGGTGATTTCGGCGTTTTCGCCGCGGGCTTCAACAGCTAGATCAAACGATTTGCTGACTTCCTCCGTGAATCGCACGCAGCGCGTGCACACGATGCAGCGCTCCGCATCGAGCATGACAGTCGGCCCCAGCGGCTTCGCCTTTGGTTTGCCCACTTTAGCGCTAAATAGCCGCGAAGGCTTGGCGCTGTACGTCGCGTAATGCTCCTGCAGCACGCACTCGCCGGCCTGATCGCAGATCGGGCAGTCCACCGGATGGTTGAGCAAAATAAATTCAAGCACAGCCTTCTGTGTCGCTTGGGTTTTTTCACTCAGCGTGCGCACCACCATGCCGTCCATGACTTCTGTGTAACAAGCCGGCAGCGGTTTGGGCGATTTTTCGATCTCGACCAAGCACATCCGACAGTTTGCGGGAATGCTCATGCCGGGGTGATAGCAAAAAACTGGAATATCGACGCCTACTTGTTTGGCAGCTCGCAAAACGGTGGTGCCGTTGGCGACTTCAATCTCGTGTCCGTCAATTGTGACCTTGGCCATCCTGCACCTTTTTTTTGTATCGCAAGCCCGTAAATTTACGCGTGTCTTTGGGAAATTTTTATCAACGATCGATTTCGCCGCCGATCATGTTGAGCGTGTCAAAAGTCGGCACGATGTCGGCCAACATGTGGCCGACCACCAGTTTTTTCAAAATGCCCATGGCGTAAAAGCACGGCGCCCGCACGTGGACTTTGTAGGGCCGACCGTTGCCCTGCGAAACAATGTAGAAACCGACTTCCCCGTTGCCGCCTTCGACTGCGTAGTACGCTTCACCGGGCGGCACTTGATGGCCGTCGGTGACCAACTTGAAGTGCGCAATCATGCCCTCAATGCTGTTGTATACTGCATGCTTGGGTGGCATCGATACTTTCCAGTCGTCGACGTTGACCGGCCCCCCCGGCATTTGCTTGAACATCTGGCGCATCATCTTGTTGGACTGATGGATTTCTTCAAAACGCACCAGATAGCGATCGTAATTGTCGCCCATGTGGCCGATGACCGCGTCGAAATCCAGTTCATTGTAATGCAAGTACGGTTCATTCTTGCGCAAATCCCAGTTCACGCCGGTCGACCGCAGCATGACGCCCGCGCAGCCCGATGAAATCGCGTCTTCCTTAGAAAGCACGCCGGTGCCGATCATGCGATCGTAAAAGATGCGGTTCTTGGTCAGCAGTTTGTCCATTTTGTCCATAAGGACCAAGACTTTATCCATCGCTGTCACAAGATGGTGTTCGTAATCTTCGGGCAAATCTTTGGCCAAACCGCCAATGCGGGTGTAACTCGTGGTCAAACGCGCACCTGTGAGCTCCTCCACCAGCGGGTACAAAGTCTCCCGCGCTTGAATGCCAAAGAGAAACGGAGCGAATCCGCCGAGTTCAAGCGCACCCGCTGCGATGGACGTCAGGTGGTCCGTGACGCGACTTAGTTCACTTATCAGCATCCGGATGTAGCTGCAGCGCGGCGTGATTTCCACGCCCCAAAGCTTTTCGATCGCGCCTACATAGCCGACATTGTTGCACATTGGGCTGACGTAATTCAGGCGATCGGTGTACGGCAAAACCTGTTGCCAGGTGCCCATTTCGGACATTTTCTCAAAGCCGCGGTGCAAATAGCCGATGACGATGTCCATATCGTGAACAGTTTCACCGTCTAGCGTCAGCACGAACTTGACGGTACCGTGGGTCGCCGGATGCGACGGCCCCATGTTGATGATCATGTGATCGCCAATACGGTCGCTATCGGTCTTGGGCGTCAAGGTGCTCTGCTCAGCAAGCGTCATGTCAGATTTCCTAAAATAATCAGCGGTTTATCGATAATTTTCGTTGTCTTTGTAGTCTTCCAAATCCGGCATCGGCACCAAGGGCTGGTAGCCGCGCAACGGATAGTCTTTGCGCAACGGGTGGCCTTCGAATTGTTCGTACATCAAAATACGACGTAAATCCGGATGGTTGTCAAATTTGACGCCGTACATGTCCCACGCTTCGCGCTCGCCCCAATTGGCCGCGATCCAAAGGCCGCACAGGCTGGGTAGATGCAAATCGCCTTCCGCCAACGGTACTTTCACGCGCAGCCGTTGCGCGCGCGAAAGCGAAAGCAAGTGGTAGACCACTTCAAAGCGCGGCAATTGCGCGGACCGACCGTCATCCAGCGGCGAAACGAAGTGGCGCAGCTCGGCATCAAAGTCTGCGAAATCAGTGGCAGTCACGTCCACCAACTGTTCAAAAGCCATCGCCGCATGGTCGCGCAGGTATTGCATGACCGCAAGCAAGTGCTCGCGATTCAACACGATTGTCTGATCGCCGCCGACGCAATGGCTGCCGATGATCGCGAAAGGAAATTGCGCGCGTACCTGTGTGATCAAATCGTCGGCTTGGGCATGATTTGCGGCTGCTTGCATGGGCAGGTTACTCCAACTTCACTTTGGTTTCAGGAACTTTGTGGCACACAGACCGCGTGAAATCAGTCCCAATCCAACGCGCCGCGACGCCAAACGTAGGCCAGACCAGCAGCGAGAATCCCAACAAAGACAAACATTTCCGTGAATGTGGCCCAGCCGACTCCGGGTTCAATGATCATCTCGCGAAATAAAGTCGACCACGGGTACATAAACACCGATTCGATATCGAAAACAATGAAAAATATCGCGATCAAGTAGTACTTGACGCTAAAGCGCTGCCGCGCCGAACCGATCGGATCGGAGCCGCACTCAAACGCGGCCGATTTGACGGCGTTGACGCGGCGCGGACCGATGAAATGGTTGAGCAAAAGGATCGTCAGACCCATGCCCAAGACCACGGCAACCACGACCAAAATTGAGATGTAGCCGAATTGGCTGGGCAACATGGCGACTCCGGGAAAAACGCCAATAAACTCGCGCGGCGGGGCGCGGGGCGAAAAAACGCGCACAGTGCGCCGCGTGCCAAATAACCAAGAGACAGCGGAACGTCAAGACACGCCCGCAATCCGCCACAGCTGCACCGCTATCTGCGATGGGGCCACAAAGCCCCAGTTTTGGCTCCGGCGCGCAACGGCGCGTTGCAGGCTGCGCGCGTTGTGGCTAGGCTCGACGGGGTTGATTGCGCCACAATGGGCGGCGCGCAGAAGGGTCAATTTCGCTCGCGAAGAGCGACGATTGCAGCCGAGACGATTTGGCCGCGGCGGCAGCTACGCCGACGCAAGCACACCCACGGAGCGAGGCCAGCATGTTGATGGAACGAGTAAAACGTGAACCTTTCAAGGTCATGGGCGTGGTTGTCGGCATCGTGGTCGACAACAAAGATCCCGACAAGCACTACCGCGTCAAGGTCAAGTATCCATGGGCCATGGAATCCGACGCCAAGTACACTGATGCCAAGGATGACGAGGACTTTCGCTCCAACTGGTGCCGGATTACCAATTTCATGGGCGGCAAGCAGCGCGGGTCGTTTTGGCTGCCTGAAGTCGACGATGAGGTGCTAATCGCCTTTGAACACGGCGATGTGCGGCGACCGTTTATCATCGGATCGCTTTGGAACGGCGTGGATCTGCCGACGCACAACAACGACAGCCAAAGCGGCAAGAACAATTTCCGCGATATTCGGTCGCGCAATGGCCACATGCTGCAGTTCGTCGACGAGGCGGGCAAACGCGATCGGATTATTATTCAGAATTTGGTCAAGCCGACCGATACCGAAAAAGATCCGAAGCAGCGCGACGGCCACTGGATTTGCCTTGACCAAACGGGCAGCGTTGATCAGATTGAGATTTATGATCACAAGCAGGAAAATTACATCCTGATCGACACCAAAGGCAAGAAGATCACAATTGAAACCAAATCCGGCGACATGTTGATCAAGGCCAAGAACACGATCACGATCGATTGCAAAGATTTGGTCATCAAGGCCTCCAAGACCATCAAGCAAGAATCGGGCACGACAACCGAGACCAAAGCCGGATCGACCATGGACATCAAGTCGAGCAGCGCTATGACCGTCAAGGGTTCGGTTATCAAGCTCAATTGATAAATTTTTCTATCGATTTAGCCGCGCCGTCGTTTTTTTCACGAGGCGCCTTTGCCTGATCGCATTTACGGCAGCCTCACCGGTCTTTCAGCGCTTGAGCGCGCGGGGCTGGGTCGCCTTTACCATCACATAAGTGAACCGCGCGAAATTGCTTCAGAAGCATTGGCGACGCGCATGGCCGCGCTGGCGGGCAAGCTGCGGCGCCAGGTTGGCGTGCTGATCGATCGCAACGGCCATGTCACCCACGTGCTCGTCGGCGACGATCACGCGCTTGAGTTGCCCGATTTGGGCCGCTGGGGCCGTGACTCTGCGCGTTTGCGCGGCCTGCGTTTGGTGCACATTCACCTCAAAGGTGAAGCGCTCAACGACGACGATGCCAATGACTGCGTGCGCTTAGGCCTAGATTTGGTCTGCGCGATCGGCTTGCGCAACGACTTGCCTGATGTGATGTATGTAGGCCATATCGCAGCCGATAGTCAGGACTTGCCGCACCACTTTGTCCAGCCATTTGTACATTTGCCGGTGCAAAACTGGGCCCAAGATCAAACCGATTGCGCTGAACTGATTCGAGCTTTAGAGCAACAGCTAGGCCGCACCAAGCCTTTGACACGTATGGCCTTTGCCCGAGAATCGGCGCTGCTGATTCACGTGGGTCCAGAACCGCTGTCCCAGGCCGAAGATCGCATGGATGAAATGGAAGAACTGGCCAAGACCGCCCAGGTGGAGATCGTCGGTCGCGTCATTCAACGGCGGCAACAAGTCGATGCGCGGACGCTTTTGGGCGCGGGGAAATTGTCGGAAATCTCCCTCAAAGCGATGCAAAGCGACGCCACAATGTTGCTGTTTGCGCGCGAATTGACCCCGAGTCAGAGCAAGAATATCGGCAAGTTGGTTGAAATGAAGGTGCTCGATCGCACCCAGTTGATCTTGGATATTTTTGCGCGGCGGGCGCGATCGCAAGACGGCAAACTGCAAGTGGAACTGGCGCAGCTTCGCTACCAGCTACCTCGTCTGGGCGACCGCGACAACGCGCTGTCACGGCTCACGGGCGGCATCGGCGGGGTGGGACCGGGTGAAACCAAACTGGAAATCGATCGGCGCCGCTGCCGCGATCGCGTCCACAGGTTGGAAGATGAACTGAAGCGTTTGGCCAAAGGTCGGGCGACGCGGCGGCACGTGCGGGTGCAGAGTGAGATCGCGTCCGCCACGCTGATCGGCTACACCAACGTCGGCAAGTCTTCTCTGCTCAACGCCGTGGCAAAGAGCGATGCCTACACGGAAAATCTGTTGTTCGCCACGCTCGACCCGACTTCGAGGCGGCTGCGTCTGCCGGGAGGGACGCCGCTCGTCTTGACAGATACTGTTGGTTTTATTCGAGAATTGCCCAAGGAGCTTTTGGGCGCTTTTGAAGCGACGCTTGAAGAAGCCCGCGCTGCGGACGTGCTGGTCTTGGTGTTGGACGCTAGTCATCCGCAAGTTGAAATGCAACTAGCGAGTCTCGAAAAGATTTTCGCCGACGTCGCCATCGCCGACAAGCCGCGCTTGGTCGTGTTGAACAAAAGCGACGCGGTGACCGACCCGCCGACGATCCGCGAAATCGCCGCGCAGCAGCGGGCGCTGATGACCTCAACCGTGACGCGCGAAGGTCTGGCTGAATTTTTGAATGCGCTGGAATCTCAAGTGCTAAGCGCGCGAGCTGCCGCAAAATCGCTGGACAATCAGCAAGCTGAGGTCTGGTCGCCCCTCGCCGAATAGTTGAAGTTAGCCGTCGTCGATCGCGTCCGTTTCTTTGCGACCGATCAAGGGCGTATGCGACATCGGCCGCAGTGAGCCCTCTTCTTTGCGCGCCAAATCGCGCTCCCAAAGCGAACGCTGCAACTGCCAGCGAGCCACCAAGTTTTGCGCCTTGAAGCGCGATTGTCCACTGTTGAATTGCATGCCCTGCAGTTCGCGAAACGCGCGCTTCAAATTCTCATACTCAATGAGCGGCGGCGTGCGGTCCACACCATTGAAATACATGTTGAATTTTCGGCGCATATGGTCCAATTGCGCATCGAGTTGCGCCAAATGGGCCGCCGCACGTTCAGAATTGATCGGCGCTCTAGTTGAAGGTGCTGCCATGATTCGCTCCGGTTTACCTGCCGCCCGATCCGTATTATCATTTGCCGCAGATCGAGCGCAACTGGGCCTGACCGTTGCGACGCCGACCGGCGCAAGAAACCGCAAGCGGAGGAATGTCAATGTCCAATTATCTCAACGTTTTGCTCGCTCGTCGCAGCTTGGCCGCGGCGGCCATCGCCACCGTGCTGAGCGCGACTTCCCTTTTAGGCTGCGGCAAGGGCGACCCGGAGGAGAATTTTCGCCTCTGGAGCAACAATGAGGCCGGATGGACCGAAATGGCCAACTACGTCGCGGACTCCAACAATGAGATGAAGTTGCGCTTGCGTGCGCTTGAAGTGCTGATCGACGAGGGCGGCCAACCTTCGCAAGCGCTGCGCGTGGCGGGCAAGGCAGCCGACAAGAAGGAATTGCTTATTGCACTGCAGCCTTGGCTGCAAAAAATGTTGGAAACGGAGGGCAACGCCACCAAGCAGGCCCACGCCAAGCAAGTTTTGTTCGACATGATCGGCGATAGCGGTCTGCCGGACGATAAAAAGGCCGCCATTCGCAAGGGTTTGGCCAAATGGGCGTTTGCCGATCTGACACCTGAAGATTCGACGCAGCGCATCAAGGACAAGTTGGAAACACGGATGTCGCCACAGGAAATTCAGCTGCTGGGCGACGATGGCGCGTACGGTGCGGAATTGATGCTTAGCAAAGGTTTGGCGCGCGAAAGCGTGATGCAGATGTTGCAAGCGTCGACGTCGGTGGCGTCCAAGCAGGCGTTAATCAACGGCTTGCGCCGCTATCACAAGTTGAAAAACGTCAAGGTCGGTGAAGGCGATCTGGCGGCGATTCAAAAGGCCGACTGTGCCGAGGGCTTTGGTTATTTTATTGAACTTTATCAGCGTCTTAGCCAAAACCGCCCCGACGGTCGCCCGCCGCATCAGGACGACAAGGCCGCGGCCAGCCAGGCCGTCATGGCGGCGATTTTGTGGAGTGAAAAGGCGGACAATCAGGCGAAAATTAAGGCTGGTTGGGAGAAATTGAAGCCCACATTCGACGCGCTTCTGGTGACCGCTAACGCAGACGATCGCTGGTGGGCTGCCGACGTGATAACCACGGCCATGGGTATCGACGGCGTGCGCGAGGTGCTGACCAAATTGCCCAACGATGAAAACTACGGCAAAGGCGAATTTGCCCAAAATGACGTGAAAAAACAGATCACTGACTACTGCACGGACAAGGTCAAGCCATTGGGTGGCGACAAGGTGCGGCCGCTTTTGGAGACTTCGCTCAAAAGCCAGCGTGTTTTCGAGCGTATTGTGGCGGTGCGCTGCTTGGTCGCTTTGGGTGATGCAGCGGCGCTTGCCACGCTCAAGACCGTAGACAAAAAGGATCCGATCAACGGCAATAAGCTGATCGACAAGGCCAATCCGGCCAATCCCAAGCCCGATGTCAGCGATCCCAAGCTGACGCTGTCGGTGGATGCCATGGTCGTTCCGGCCGAAATGACTGGCGGCGTCACCGTCTACGACTTGGCGCGCTGCGGTGCCGACGTCGTGGAATACGCCATGGGTGTAGACAAGTTGGCTGCCGAAGGCAAAATCGATCCGGCGGCGGCCAAGGCCCGCAAGGCGTTTGCTGGGTTCAGCTTTGATCGCTCGGTGAAAACCTTGGGTCCTTGGGCGGAAGCCCGCGCCGCCGACAAAGTGGCAGCCGACAAAGCCAAGGCAGCAGCGCCAAAGAAATAGTCAATTCACGGTGTTACGGAGCAGGGCCAGCGGTTGGCATTTGTGAACCGCTGGCTGCTATTCAGTCTTGATATCCAAGCGAAATAGCATCGCGCCGACCAGTAGTTCGTCGGCCTTTTGCAAACGCTGTGGCAATTTCACCGCGCGCACAAAGGTGCCGTTGAGACTGCCCGAATCGACGATCTGAAGGCCTCCGGTTGCGGTCACTTCAATGCGCAGGTGACGACCGCTCATGAAACGGTCCTGCGGGAACGAGAGATCGCAACCCTCGCGACCGACGGTGATCACGTCGCGATCGGTGGACACCACGCGCCCAGGCGTCCCCGCCGCGAGCAATTGCGTCACGTGCAGCTTGGGCGATGGCAAGGGGGTGCCAAAGGTCTCCGGCGGCAAATCGGGGCCGATCGGCGCTTCAAACGGCACATCGTCGCCGTTGCGCACCAGCAGATACTGTTCGCCAGCAAAAACAACGTCACCCGATGCAATTGCGGTGGTTTCGCGGCTGCGGCGAAAGCAGCCGCCTGGGCCGCTCACTTCGATCAAATCGACTTGTGCACCGGCGCGGCGCAGCAGAATATGCTTAGGTGCCAGCAGGTTATCGGCGGGAAACGCAAGGTCGCCCGCGCGCCCAATGCTGGTGACGCCCTGCGGCACGTCGTAGGACGCGCCTTCGGCGACCGATCCGCGCAGCACCACGAGACGAACATGGGCAGAAACCTGAGGCGGCACCGGCGACTGCAAGCCGGTGATCACGGGGGCAGGTCCGCGCGGTGGCGGTGACGGTGGCGGCGCGACAACGCCGACCGGCGGCGCTGCGGTTGGCGCCGCGCCTTGCATAAAATGACCGCAGCGGCCGCAAAATTGGTAATTTGCCGGCCAAACCGCACCACAGGATCCACAGCTAATCTGCGACATTTCACCCCAAACAAGCGTTCATGCCATCGCAAGCGCGAGCGAGCGCGCACCTACGCGACGCGCATGTTTTCACGGCTAGCGCGTGTGTGCAACCGCCGAGAGCAACCGCCGATTACGTAGCCCGCGATTCGCGCGATCTGAGCGCTGCGCTACAATGAGCCGATGAGCCGTACCGATCCGCCCGCGCCAAAGCCGAAAAACACGCCAAAGAACGAGCGCGTTCCTGCAGAAAAAGCCCCAAAACAGCAGAAAAAATCGGGGTGTATCGCGCGTCTGCTCGCGGCTTTGCTGCTCACGATGGGTCTGGGTCTTGGCGTATTTGCCCTCGGTTTCGCCTGGCTGGATGCAACGCTGCCCGACGTCTTTTCGTTTGAGGCCTACCGCCAGATTGCCCGCGAATCTTCAAGAGTTTATGCGGCGGGCGGCGAAGTCGTCGCTCAGTTCGGCGATGAAATTCGCACCGTCGTGCCGCATGAGCGAATTCCGCAAAGCGTTCTATATGCCATTGTTTGTGCAGAGGATTCCGCGTTTTATTCCCATGCCGGCCTCGATTTTGTCGGCATCGGCCGTGCTATCTACACCGATCTGACGCGCGGGCGTTATGCGCAAGGGGCTTCAACAATCACCCAACAGTTTGCCAAGACGAGGTTTTTGGGCCGTGAAAAAACCGTGACACGCAAGTTGAAAGAACTTGTGTTGGCGCGCAAGCTGGAGAAACGCCTTAGCAAAGATGAAATTTTGGCGCTGTACGCCAATGAAGTCTATTTCGGCCATGGGCGCTATGGCGTCGAGGAAGCGGCGCGGTTTTTCTTTGACAAATCGGTGAGTGAAATCGACGTCGCCCAAGCGGCGATGCTGGCTGGAATTGTTAATAGTCCCGCTAAGTTTTCGCCATTGCGCCACCCAGAAAGTGCGTTGATTCGCCGCCGATACGTGCTCGAACAAATGAGAAAGCACGGCTACATCAACGAGGCGGATTTCGAGCGCGCCGACAAGGCACCTCTGCCGACCCAAGGCCATGACAAAACTAGCAATATCGGTGAATACTTTGTTGAAGACGTGCGCAAACTCGTTCTGAACAAGGTCGATCGGGAAGCGCTGCTGTACGGCGGGCTGCGCATTGAGGTTTCGCTCGATGTGGCCATGCAGCAGGCGGCGGAAGAGGCGGTCGAAAAGTCGCTGAATAAGCTAGATCGTCAGTTTAAATCATCGCTTCCAGTGAAACACTACGACGACGAAGCGGCCGTGCAGCAGGGGCTGCAAAAGCTGGCGGCGCAAGTCACAGATGGCAAATTGCGGTCAGGTCGCACGTTGCTCGGCGTGGTGCGCAGCGTGGACGAAAAAAAACAGGGCTGGTTGCTTGACCTCGGTGGTATCACAGGTGTTCTGCCGTTTGCGGCGGTGCAGCGCTACCAGAAAATGCCCGACGCGGCGCTGCAAAATAGCGACAACCTGCCGCCTGCGCCTGTGCGTTTTAGCGCCGGCGATCTCCTTCGCGTTTCAGTGCGCGAGCAAAATAGTGAAGGCGTTATTCTGTCAGCAGAATTTGGCCCTCAAGCCGCTCTGGTGGCCATTGAACCCTCCTCTCGGCTGGTGCGGGCGCTCGTCGGCGGTGACGATTTCTCCACCCATCCTTTTAACCGCGCCACCGAAGCAAAACGCCAAGCAGGATCGACCTTTAAGACATTTACTTACGGCGCGGCGCTTGAAAGTGCCGGGCTCACGCCGGACAGCGAAATGAACGACGAAGAACGCAGTTTTGTCGTCGGCGGCCGCAAATGGACACCGCGAAATTTTTCAGGAAAATACGACGGACGCGCCTACAGTATGCGCGACGCCTTGGCTTACTCTGTGAACTCGATCGCCGTCGCGGTCGCCGCGCAGGTCGGTCCAGAAAAAATTGCTGAATTTGCGCACCGCGCTGGTGTGCGTAGCGAACTTAAGGCCGACTTGCCCTTGGCCTTGGGCGCCAGCAGCGTTTCGCCTTTCGAATTGACCAACGCTTTCACGACCCTTGCCGCGGGCGGCAAATTTGCCGAGCCAATCCTTGTCACCCGAATTGTCGGTCGCGACGGCAAAGATGTGTATCTGGCGCCAAGGGGCGACGCCACCCTCGTTTTTGCCGAACCACTGGTCCGCGCGCTCACCGACATGTTGGGTGAGGTCACGCGCAAGGGCAGCGGCAAAGAAGCCAAGGTAGGACGCCCAGTTGCAGGTAAAACCGGCACCAGCAACGGCGGACGCGACCTGTGGTTTGTCGGCTTTTCGGCCGACCTGTGCACCGGTGTCTGGATCGGCTACGACGATCGAAAACCGATGGCCAAGGCGTCTGGCGGCGCACTGGCCGTGCCGTTGTGGGCTTTATTTATGCAAAAAGCCCTCGATCGGATGCCAGCACAGCCGTTGCCACGTTTGCCGCATGTTTTGGCAGGACCGGTGGCGAACTTGCCGCCGCCGGCGCTAAACCCTGAAAATGGCAACGATATCGAAGATGACGTGCTGCAGGGCGCGATGGCGCCAGCTGACGAACCCAAAGCGCTGCCGCCGCTGAAAAAGCAAAAAATCGACGAAGACGCGATCGAGTAACAATTAGGCGGGCGGACGGGTGGTGAAAAAGCCCTTGCCGACTTGGGCGCGTTCGTCATCCTTGTGGCCCAGAATCGCCAACTTGGACACGATCTTGGCAGCGATGCCGTTGTAGATCTCGGTTTGCAGCGACAGGGGTTCGGCCACCACGATCGGCATTCCCGCATCCGCATTTGGCGAAACCAACATATCCAACGGCAGTTGTCCGAGCAATGTCAGATCGTGTGCTGCGCAATTGTTGGGCGAGTTGCTCGGCCCGAAAATCTGGTAATTCTTGCCGTTGTCCGGACAGTGAAAATAGCTCATGTTTTCAACAAGCCCCATCACCTCGACCTTGAGCATCGAAAACATGCGCACGGCCCGCAACACGTCCGCAAAAGCGACATCTTGCGGCGTCGACACGACGATCGCGCCCGACAGCGGAATCGCTTGGCAAAGACTCAGGATAATGTCGCCCGTTCCCGGAGGCAGATCGACGATGAGGAAGTCCAACTCACCCCAATCGACATCGTCGATGAATTGGGTCACGGCCCGCCCGACCATCGGCCCGCGCCAGGCCACGGCCATATCGTCCTGCACCATAAACCCCATCGAAATACATTTAATTCCATGGGCTTCAGCGGGGATAATCTTGCGCGCGGCATTCACTGACGGCTTGCGACCGCGCAGGCCCAGCATGATCGGCACGCTTGGGCCGTAGATATCTGCGTCGAGCAGCCCAACCTTGGCACCAGCCTTGAATAATGAAACCGCAAGATTGACCGCGACGGTTGACTTGCCCACGCCGCCTTTGCCTGCGCCTACGCCGACAATATGCCGCACGCTGGGCAATTTGCCGGTTCGCTGCGGCGGGTCGGCCGCCAGTGTCAGGTCGATGCGTTTTGCACCGAGCGCCAACAAGGCATCGTTTACCGCCTGCGATAACGCGATTTTGTGTGGTGAGGCCGGCGAGGTCAGCGTGACGCGCAACGACACGATGTTGTCAGCGGTCACAGCGATGTCACGCACAAAGTTGAGGGACACGAGATCTTTGCCCAGATCAGGATCTGCAACAGCTGCTAGTGCTTGCAGTACATCATCGGGCGTTAGGGTGGGCATGATCGGCCTTTTGCGCGGCCATCTCGTCGCGCGCGCCGCCGATGTACAGGCGGTTGGCTGTGCTGTCAACGACAACGGAGGGGCGATTTGCATTGACTGGAGCACGTGCGCCACCTAAACTGGGACCAGATTGGTCGCATTTGAACGGCCAATCGATGGTAGAATCCCCCGCCTGGCTTGAGAAGTTGCGGCATTCGGTGGTAAACGGGCGCGCAGAATCAGGATCGCCCAAATTTGTGGCGCAAACTTGGCTGGCAGGGCCACACGGCCAATTCGAGTTTTTGGCACGGGAAAAGAAATGTCAGTTAAACTACCGATCTATTTAGACAATCACGCAACGACGCGCGTCGATCCCCGGGTCGTTGACGCGATGCTGCCCTATTTTACCGAGCTGTACGGCAACGCGGCTTCAAAAACTCATTCGTTTGGCCGTGCGGCTGAGGACGCAG
The DNA here is from genome assembly GCA_945889325.1 of Klebsiella pneumoniae. GTDB lineage: Bacteria > Myxococcota_A > UBA9042 > UBA9042 > UBA9042 > CAMDBH01. Next base: position 33,156 of record CAMDBH010000010.1, on the reverse strand, counting down.
TGGAGATTGCCCGCGCCCAGATCGCCCAGGCGATTGGCGCGAGTACCGCGAAAGAAATCGTGTTTACCTCGGGCGCGACCGAAAGCGACAATTTGGCGGTCAAAGGTGCCGCGCACATGCTGCGCGAGAAAGGCGATCACCTGATCACGCTGACGACCGAACACAAGGCGGTGCTCGATTCGCACATGGCCTTGGAACGCGAAGGGTTTCGGGTTACTTACCTTGGCGTCGGTAAGGATGGCTTGGTCGACATGGACGAATTGCGCGCGGCGTTTACCGAGCAAACGATTCTGGTTTCGATCATGGCGGTTAACAATGAAATCGGTGTCGTTCAGCCACTGGCGGAGATCGGCGCGCTGTGCCACCAAAGCGGTGCCTATTTTTTCTGCGATGCGGCCCAAGGCGTTGGCAAAATTCCGTTAGATGTTGAGGCGATGAACATCGACATTCTGGCGCTGACCGCCCACAAGATTTACGGACCCAAGGGCGTGGGCGCCCTGTACGTGCGGCGCAAAGCCCCGCGCGTGCGCTTGGAACCGATGATGCACGGTGGCGGTCACGAGCGCGGCTTGCGATCGGGCACGCTCGCTGTGCCGCTGATCGTGGCATTGGGCCAAGCTTGCGAATTGGCCCGTGTTGAATTTGCCGAAGAATCTGCGCGGATTTTGGCGCTGCGCCAGCGCCTGCATCAGGGACTGGCCAAGCAACTCGACCACATTTATCTAAATGGCCATGAGACGTTGCGCACCCCGGGCAATTTGAACTTATCCTTTGCCTACGTCGAGGGCGAATCGTTGCTCATGGGCATTTCTGACATCGCGGTGTCGTCAGGCTCCGCTTGCACGTCCGCCTCGTTAGAGCCAAGTTACGTGCTCAAAGCCCTTGGTGTGCATGAGGAATTGGCGCACACTTCGATTCGTTTTGGCATCGGCCGTTTTAACACCGAGGAAGAAATCGATTACACCATTGCGCGTGTTGTTGAAGTGGTCAATCGGCTGCGTGAAATGTCGCCCTTGTGGGAAATGGTTCAAGAAGGCATTGATTTATCGACGGTTCAGTGGACAGGTCATTGATATCATCCAGACAAGAAAAGGTGACGCGGTCGACAAAAATGCGGCACAATAGCTAGAAACACGGCAGCACTGCAACGGCTGAAACAGCACGGACGGAACGGAGCAAGCAAATGGCGTACAGCGAAAAAGTCTTAGATCACTATAACAACCCGCGCAATGTGGGATCGTTGCCCAAAGGCGACAGCAATGTCGGCACCGGCGTTGTCGGCGCGCCCGAATGCGGCGACGTTATGAAGTTGCAAATTCGCGTCAACGCCGAAGGTGTCATTGAAGACGCGCGGTTTAAGACTTTTGGTTGCGGTTCAGCGATCGCGTCATCGTCTCTCGCGACCGAATGGGTCAAGGGAAAGACTGTGCAAGAAGCTGAAAATATTCGCAATACGGACATTGTTCAGGAACTGAACCTGCCGCCGATCAAGATTCATTGTTCTGTGTTGGCGGAGGACGCGATTCGCGCCGCGCTTGCCGACTACAAATCCAAGCAAAACGCTTAAATCTTAACACGTCTGGCCTCAAGGAATTTGCGATGGAAACCGTTCGCGTAACACCCACAGAATCCAAACCGTCCGTCGTCGCTGCGGCGGCCACTGCGCCATTTGTGCCAACCGTGCACAATGTCGTGATGATTTCCGACAATGCGGTGCGGCGTTTGACCGAAGTCGCGTCCGAACAAGGCGTTGAACTCGTGGGCGTCCGCGTCGGCGTAACCGGGGGTGGGTGCTCGGGGTTATCGTACGTGCTCGATTTCGAAAAAGCACCGCGACTAGGTGATCAAATCTACGGTGAGTCGCCAAAAATCTTTGTCGATCGCAAAAGTTTCGTGTTCTTGCGCGGCACAACCCTCGATTTTGAAGGCGGCCTCAATGGCAAGGGCTTTGTCTTTGTCAACCCGAACGCCAAATCGAGTTGCGGCTGCGGATCATCTTTTTCTGCTTAATTTGAATGGTTTAGCAGCGCAACTCCCCTACCCCATCGATTCGCGACGATTTGCCCATGGCTGAAGTCCCCGACACGCCATTGGCGAATCCGTTGTCAGATCGCGGGCCTACGGTGCGGCCTTGGGTCTTGGGCGACGATGGCCAGATCCACCTAAAAAAGGCGCTCGAATCACCGCCCAATTTTTTTGCGATTCTGGGGCTACCGCAACGACTCCTGCTGGCGCCGGATCACCTGGACCTAACCTTTCGCAGTCTTATCCGAGCATTGCATCCCGACCGTTTTCACGTCAACGGCGACGATGCTGTGGCACTTGCGCAGCGACACACCGCACTCGTGAACGACGCGTACCGCACCTTGCGCGATTTTGAGCGGCGGGCGACGTATGTGGTAGAACTTGGCGCAGCCAGTGCGACTGCGGAACGCTACAGACCAACGCCAGCTTTGCTAGCAGAAGTCTTTGAAATAAATGAGCAGATCGATGAACTGGCTGCGATTTTGGCGCAGGATGGCGCCGGCGACCGAAGCGAACAAAGGTTACAACTGGCGTCAATTGCTGCTCAATGTCACGTCGAACGGGCACACGTTCAGGCGCAGCTTGTGCATGCGGCGGAGCAATGGGATGTGGCCCAAGCTGAAAGCGAGCACGGCGAAACGACCGCCGAACAGCACGAATCTGTGGCTAGATCGCTGCTGCGGGCGGCGCTGGGGCATATGAACTATTTGGACAATCTCATTCAACGCGTGCAGACGACGCGGGCCGCGACCGCGACCTGAGAGCGTGTGAAAAAACCTTTTCACCGCTCTCAAATGGGGTCTGGTGTTAGCAATTTCTGCCGATCGACCAGACGCCGGCTCGCATTCAATTCCTTAGACTCAATAATATCAATAACTTCCGGAACAATCACGCAGAAACTGCTAACACCTGACCCCTGCTCAGCAGCTGTGAAATGGATATTTCACAGCATCTGAGCGCCAACCCAATCCACGCAACTTCAAGGCTACATGTCGATTCAAATTCTATCTGCGCAAAAAAAGCCGCGCGACGAACGGCGGGCGATCGGCATCGATCTTGGGACGACCAACAGCTTGGCAGCTTACGTCGGCGATGACGGGCAACCGCATATTATTACAGGCGAGCATGGGCCTCTTGTGCCGTCCGTCATCGCCTTTGATCCGCAAGGGAAGTTTGATCGCGTCGGCGCCGAAGCGGATGAGAATTTGACACAGGTCCCTGATCAGACGATCTATTCTGTCAAACGCCTGATGGGTCGCAGCGCGGCGGAGGTCGTGGCCGAAATGGCCCTTTTGCCTTACCGCGTGCATACATCCGCCGGATCGGCCGCCGCGCGCATTGAAGTGGCGGGCCAACTCTACACGCCACCTGAGCTAAGTGCTTTTGTGCTGCGCGAACTGAAATCTAGGGCGCAAAAGCAATTGGGTCACGCAGTTACCCAAGCCGTCATCACAGTTCCGGCGTACTTCAACGATGCGCAACGCCAAGCGACGAAGGACGCGGGACGCTTAGCCGGTCTGCAAGTGCTTCGGATTGTTAATGAACCGACTGCCGCGGCCCTCGCTTATGGCTTGGATCGTCGCCCGGAAGGCAAGATCGCGGTGTACGATTTGGGCGGCGGCACGTTCGACGTGTCGATCTTGCATATGCATGCGGGCCTGACAGAGGTGCTTGCGACTGCCGGCGACACGCGTTTGGGTGGCGACGATATTGATCAGTTGCTCGTGGCTGGGATGGCGGAGGCGTTGGCGCAGGCGGGTGTCGACGTCCACGGGCAATTGGAAGTGCTACAGCGCCTGCGTAAGGCTGCGATACAACTAAAAATTAGTCTTTCCAGCGCGGAAATCGCCTCGGTCCAAGTTGATCTGCGACCGTTGCGCGATGCGCCGTTGGAGTGGTCGCTTCAACTCAATGATTTTGAAACACTTATTGGGCCGTTTGTCGAGCGCACGTTGGGCCCTTGCCGCCAAGCGTTGAGCGATGCCGGTATGCAGGCCGCGGATTTGGATGAAGTGATTTTGGTCGGCGGGTCGTCGCGGATTGCGCTGGTGCGGCAAAAGGTTGCTGACTTGTTTCAAAAACAACCGCATACTGAAATCGATCCGGATCAAGTCGTAGCGCTGGGGGCGGCGATTCAGGCCGACATCATGACCACCGGTCGCCGCGACATGCTGCTGCTCGATGTAGCGCCCCTGTCACTGGGCATTGAGACCGTCGGCGGCGTTGTTAGCAGAATTATTCAGCGAAATAGCTCGATTCCAGCGTCAGCGACTGAGGAATTCACGACTAGCGTCGACAACCAGACTGGCGTGGTCGTGCATGTGGTGCAGGGGGAACGCGAATTGGTCGGGGACTGTCGAAGCCTTGCGCGTTTCATCATTCCCGTCATGCCCTTACCCGCAGGTTTGCCGCGCGTCAGCGTGACATTTTTGATCGATGCCAATGGGATCCTGCACGTGACCGGCGCCGATGTGCGCACTGGCGTGGAAAAAACGATTGAAGTCAAGCCGAGTTATGGACTAACCGACGATGAAGTCGTGGAAATGCTCACGGCCAGCTTTGATCACGCCGAGGACGATATCGCCAAGCGCTTGTTCATAGAAGCCAAAGCGGAAGCAGATCAAGTGATTGTGGCCACGGAACGGGCGCTTCGCGGTCCGGCGGGACAAGCCATCGACGCCGAAGAACGCGAGGACATTGAAGGGCAGTTGGCCAGTCTGCAAGCGGCTTTGCGCACCTCCCAGGCCGAACCGGTGCGGGCGGCACTGACTCAACTCAATGAAGCGACCCAACATTTGGCGGAAGTGAATTTTGTCGCCGCCTTGAATACCGCCACCAACAATCCAAAACTCGACGCCATTTTGGCCCAAGCACCTGATCCGGCAGCGCAAAAGCCGCACCACGGGCCGCGCTCGCTGTAATGGATTCTAACTCCGGCGTTCTGGCGGACCGCAGCGATCAAGCGCACTTGGCCTTGCGGGCGTGCAGGCTGTGCCCGCGCGATTGCGCCGTCGATAGAAACGTGTCGTCACACGGCGCATTCTGCCGACTGGCCAGTGAAGCCTATGTCTACAAAGAACTTTTGTCCCTCGGCGAGGAGGCCGCCATCTCGCCGACGTGGCTAATTGACGTGGGCGGGTGTTCCCTGCGCTGCCTATTTTGCAGTGAATGGGATCACGTGGTGGCGCCTCAAAGTGCGCCGGCCGTTGCGCTCAGCTCTGCCTGGTTTGCTCCGAGACTTCAGGCGATGCGCGCCAAAGGCGCGACTTCTGTCAGTTTTGTCGGCGGCGATCCAACCGTCAATCTGCCAGCGATCTTCCGGGTTCTGTCCGATGTCCCGCTTGCCGATTGGCTGCCTGTGGTCTGGAATTGCAACGGCTGGCTGAGTCCGCAGGCCGCGGATTTGCTCAGCGGCGTGGTCAGTTGCTACATCGTCGATGCGAAATTCGGCAACAGCGCTTGTAGTCAGCGCATTTCGGGCAATCCCGACGTCGACGAACGGCAACTTCTGGACGGCGTGCTGCGCATGGCGCTGGAGCAAACACGATTGTTCCCCGACAGTTTGCCGCCGCTGATCGTGCGGCACCTACTAATGCCTGGGCATTTCGCCTGTTGCACACAGCCGGTGCTGCAGTGGCTAGCGCAAGATTTTCCGCAAGTTCCGGTGAATTTGATGACAGCCTACGTCCCGACCGGACCCGCGGCCGCGGCCAAAACGCCGCGCACGCCGGAATTGCGCCATTTTTCTGCGCAATCCGACGTGCGTGCGGCCGTCCAATGGGCCAAGACTGTCACGCCTCTGCTTTGGGTCGACGGCAAGCCGATCAACTGATCGGGTGAACTTGCTACACCGCGTCAACCAGCGCTGCCAACACGTCTTTGTGACCGGGCGACTGCAATTTCTTGATCGCGTTGGTTTCGATTTGACGAATGCGCTCGCGGGTCAAATTAAACATTTCACCCACTTGCTCCAGCGTGAAGCCTTCATCGTGGCCGATGCCAAAGCGCAGCTTCAACACCGCTTCCTCACGCGGATGCAAACGCGTGAGCGCCCGCCGCGTGTGTGCCGCCACATCGCGGGCGATGCAGAAATCCAGGCCTTTGACGGCCTGCTGATCTTCCACAAAATCAACAAGCTGAGCGTCATCTTCACCGACCGGCGCGTCCAGACTCAGCGGCGATCGGACCATGCGCAGAATCATTTCCACCTGATCCTGCGGCTGTTCGGTGCGCGCGCTCAATTCATCCACCGTCGGCTCGCGACCAAATTCCTGTTCCATCGCGCTGCGTTCGCGCATGATGCGGTTCAGCGCCTCGATCAGGTGCACCGGAATGCGAATCGTGCGTCCGGAATCGGCAATCGATCGCGTGATCGACTGACGAATCCACCACGTCGCGTAGGTCGAAAATTTGTACCCACGCTGATACTCAAACTTTTCAACGGCTTTGATCAAGCCGATGTTGCCCTCTTGCACCAAGTCGAGCAGCGCCATGCCGCGGTTCAAATAGCGCTTGGCGATCGACACAACCAAGCGCAAATTGGCTTGAATCATAACGCTGCGCGCTTCACTGATAATCCGCTGTGCTTGACGTACCTTGCGCAAGTCGCGGCTGGCTTGGGTCGCGCTGTCGCCGTAGCTGTTGGCCGCGCTTTTTGCAAGCAAGACCGACATTTGCGCCGATACTTGGGCGCGGTCCAATTGCTCAGCGGCCGCCAGATCAACTGCGCTTCGCGCGTCAGACGTGACTAGTTTCAAATGCGACGCGGCTTTGCGCGGGCGTTTGGTGCTGACGTCTTCGCGCTTGATGCCCGAATCCTCCAAATTACGCCGCAGATCTTTTTCGGCGCGAATGGCGTCACGGCCTTTTTCTTGAAATACTTCAAGGGCTTTGGTGATGAGTTTCTCGCCGATGCGATCTTCCCAAAAGGTGCGGTATTTGATGCGCAAGGCCTGACATAGCGCCGGCGTGCGAACACCGGCGGCTTCTTCCTGGCAACGGGCAATTTCCGCATCGAGTTCAAGCACGCGATCGCGAAAACGCTCGGCGCGCGCAAGCGTCGTGATGCGCGCATCGCGGTCGCGCCAGCTCTCGGCGTCGGTCCACTGCCGCAACAAGTCGTGGTCGGTGGCCATTTGCACCGGCAACTCACCCAAGTACGGACGGCAGACGGCCAAACGCTCGAGCACTTCCAAAATATCTGCCGAGGAATCTTCGATCTTGCGCGCGACTTCGGCCTCGCTCTCACGCGTGAGCAGCGAAACGCGGCCAATGTGCTGCAAATACAGCAAAGTCGGATCGATGTGCTGCGTCTCGGTTTCCACGCCAGCCCTCTTGCCTTTGCGCTGTGCCGTTTCGGCGGCGGTTGCGGCGATGTCTTCGTCGTCCAACGGCGTGTCGATCAAAGTCAAATTCACGTCTTCGAGGTTAAAGTCTTCACTGCTACAGTTCGAATCGGCGAGCGATGGGGCGTTCATGACAAACCTCGTGCGCAGCCCACAATTGAGCCGCACGATAGGGAGTATGCAACAGTTGGGCCAAACGGCTAGAAAAAGTGCATTTGTTTGTAATAATAGGAGATTTCGGCTAAGGCAGAGGCCCAGTCGTGGGGGTTGGACGGCGCCGCCATGACATCCATGTCACGGTCTTGCGCGCTGCGCGCCATTTTCTGCGCACCTCTGTCTGCGCACCTCTGTGGGTAAAACCAAATTAGGGGATTCTGCCCGGTTGGCAAGTTGACAGCGGCCGGCGTGTGAATTCGACGCGCCAACAGCCACAAAGGTTTAGACTGGCGGACGATCCAGCGCGTCGCTGCGCTTGAGCAGTGTCTCAGCCTTGGCCTGGCGCCCAACGCGGACCAGAAAAGCCGCGTGTGCCTGCAAACACGCTTGCAGTTCATGGACTTCACCTGCCTGAAGCAACCAGTCCTCGGCCTTGCCAAAGGCCTCGTCTGCGGCATCGACGTCGTCGCCGTCGGCGAGAATTTCGCCTAGTGTGCGCTGACTCGAGGCGCGCGTGCGCACAACGTCGCTCGATTGCGCCGCGGCGACGCTGCGCTTGGCCCACTTGAGCGCGCGGGCGCGATCGCCGCGACGCCGCGCCGCCACGGCCAAATTGCGCGCGGAATCCGACAAAAGCGCGTGATCCGCCAGACGTCCGGCACCTTCCACAGCCTTGTACAGCAGCGCCTCGCCTTCCTCTAAGCGGTTGGCGGCCATCATCACTTCACCTAAATTGTTCTGAATCATCGCCTGGATGCGCCGATTGCCCACCCGTTTGGCGACGTCGTGGGCCTCTTGCAAAACCTCGACGGCCGCCTCGGCTTCACCGCAACCGACCATCTGCGCGCCAAGGCCATTGAGTGCTTCAAACAACCCAACCAAATTCTTGCGTTCCCGCTGCATTTGCACAGCTTTTTCCAAGTACGATCGGGCTTGCTCCATCTGGCCCAAGCTCATCGACACCACGCCCAGATTGGTCAGCGTCTGCGCTTGGCCTTCGCGATCGCCCAAGCGTTCGCGGTATTGCGCGGCGCGTTTGAGGAATTCCATCGCGGGCTTGGTGTTGCCGCTGGTCCAGTACGCGCGGCCGATGTCGTCGCAGATCGACCCGAGGCCGCGGACATCACCCGCGGCTTCATACAGCCGCAGCGCCGGCACCAATTGCTCCAATGCTTGCTGGACCTTACCCTGCACACGAAACATCCGTCCCAGCCTCTGCAGCGCCTTGGCACCGCGGCTGCGGGCGCGGAAACGCCAGGCCATCTGCAACGCATCGCGATAAAATTCCTCGGCTTCTGCCCAACGACCGTCGCTTTCGGCCAAGCGGCCCAAGCCGAGCACGGCGTCGGTGTGCAGGTGCGCGTCGTCGGTCAACGCCAAGTCGCGGGCGCGCGTGAGAAAAGTCCGCGCCGCTTCTGCGCGAAACTCGCCCAACGCGCGCAAACCGGCGCGCAGGAACAGGTGCGCCGCGTGGACCGGTTCACCGGCAGTGAACCACAAAGGCGCAAGGATTTCTGACACTTCACCCGCGCGCTCACCGCCGACCATTTGCAGCCAAACGGCCGCGCGGTGCGAGAGCATTTTGAGCGCGTCGGCGTGGTGCAATTCCAGCAAGGACACACAGTCCGCTTCGTCGACCAACCGAAAGCCCGACTCGTGCGGCAAAACTGTTGTTCTTTCCGGCACTAGCAGGCCGCGTTCCAGCAACGCCCGGCAGGCCTGCAAGACGCGATCGGGGGTGTCGTCGCGGTTGAGTTCTTCAACCGTGCGCAGACTTTGCGGTACCTCGCTGCGCAACATGGCCACAATGCCGCCCAGCCAAAAGCGCTGACCAAAAATCGCTCCGTAACTCAGCACCTGGGTTTGGAAATCGCTCAATCCGTCAAAGCGCCCGCGGTTGGAATGCAAATCGCCGCGAGCGACGAGATCGTCGAGTTTCTCATGCTGCAACTTCCAACTGCCTTCGACAGCGACAATGGCGCCGTGACGGGTCAAGTGCTCAATTTCATCGAGCAAAGTGCCTGGTCTGCCGTTGGCATTGGCCACAATCGTGGCTATCACGGCATCGTCGACGTGATCGACGCCGGTCAGCGCCTTGCGCGCAATCTCGGCCATGACTTCGGCCGCAAGGGGCTGCAATTCCAGATCGCGGGTCTGGGCCAGCCACGGACGGCGAATCGCACCCCGTTTGTCGGTCGCCAGCACGATCACGGCCGGCATCGCGGCTTTGTCGTGCGAAAGCTGCTGCAAAAATGCCAGACTCTCAACGTCCGCCTCGCCGGCATCGTCGACCACGATCACGGTCGGCGGGTCGGCCAGATCGCGGCAAATCAGGTTGTACAGCGCTTCTTGGGCCCGCCGCGCCTGTTCGTTGCGGTCCTCAAAATCGATGTCGTGCTCATTCCAAAAATGGAAGCCCAGCATGGGTCCACAGGTGCGCGCGACTTCGGCACCGGCGGAATCGCCGTAGAAAGCTTCGATCGTGCGCTCAAAGCGCTCACCAGCAATTGTTCCACCCAAATAGTCAGGAATATCAAAGCGCAAGCGCAGCAGACGCTCGATCAAGGCAAAGGGCCGCAGGGCCCCTTGGCCGCTGACGAACAAAAAACGCGCCTTTGGCATCTGTTTGGCGATTTGATCGCGCGCACCGAGCAATACCGACGATCGCCCGCTGCCTGCCTCGCCCTGGACCGTCAGGGCGATTGGGGTTTTGCCGTGAAGTCCCGCATAGATAGCGTCGGAAAGATCAGTGATTTCTGCTTGCCGACCGCCAAATGTAAGGCGATTGGCATCCGGGCGCCACGGCAGGTGAAATCGCGTGGGCAGTGCCGCGCCGCGCGATGCATCGCCGGTGCCCGCTTCCAGCAAGTCCGCGTCGTCAAAAAACCTGCCAATTACATCGCTATCGCCGAAATCGCCGCCCTTGAGGGGGGCCAAGCAACTTTCGCAAAAGCGAAAACTGGTGATGTTGAGATGGCCGCATCGCGTGCACTGCATGAAAAACCACCTGCGGATAATGTTACGTGATCACTAAAGCTTGGCGGGATCGAGCGCTGACCAGCAGCGTCAAGAACACGGTGAAGGGGGCGGGAGTTTGCGCCTGCGGGAGTGACAATTCAAGGGACGATGCCAGAGGGAACGATTGGCCGGACCAGATCGGCCTAAATGAATCTCAGCGGCCCAAGAGCGTTGACTTGTCGCCGTGGACGTTTATCATATACGCCGCGCGGATTTGTCGGCGCACAGTTTTTGTCAACAAAATCGGGTACAGTCCACATCGGGCGCGGTACCCAAACTGGGCTAGCAGCCCGCACCAACTGGGCCCCCTGCCCCCCAAGCCGGTCAAACCGGAGGAAAAGATCATGAAGAATTGGAAGCGGTTGATTGGCGTCATGGGCGCTTTGGCGATGGTTTTGGGCAGCGGTTGCAGCGCAAGCACCGGTGAGGGCGATGCCACTGACGGCACTTCGGATGGCACGATCGCCGCGGACACAGGCGGCGGCGGAAGCGACACGACCGTGACGGCCGATACGGCCACGGCTGACACCGGCGCTGCGGCCGCTGGCTTCAAATGGGGCATTATTTATGACAAATATGCTGAGCCAGATTGCAAACTGACCACAAGCCCAGGCTCGGACATCGATGCGATCGGCCTGTATCGTGCGGGCGCTCTCATCGGCGTGATCAAACCGGGCAGCGCGAATTACAAAGACGAAAAGACCAGTTGCAAGGACAACGCCCACAAAGACACCACCGCCGCCGAAGGCCCGTCCGATGTGTTCGACGCCGACAAGGGTTACGTCGGCCTCAACGGCGGATCGATCGAGTTCCAGATCGGCGGCTGCTCGGTTTCCACCACGGACATCACTGTTTGTGACGGCAAGGGCCCAGCGGTCACGATTCAGGCGGGCGATGAGTTCGACGTCTACGAAGTTGGCCAAGAATACAAGGACAAAGGCTGGATCAAGGGCACCTGCAAGTGCATCAGCGAAGATTATGAAGTGTGGGTCCGCCTCGACAAAGGTGTCGACGCTGGCTCAGTTCTGGTCGGCAACGGCAAGGGCTACAGCAGCGGCATGAAAGTTCCGGCGAAATAGTTTTCCCCCAAGCCCATTGCGCGCGGGTCTGTTGGTCAAAGCGATTTGACAAACAGGCCCGCGCTGCGTTTTTGCTCTGTTTGCGCGCCAAATCCTGCACACTTTTGGACAGCCCGTGCAGATGCGCTACATTGGAGGCGGCTGGCCCTTGCCCATTGTGCGCGGGGCGGCCAAACTACCCGCGTGGCCAATGCACCACGGCAAGGCGATTTGGATGCAGTTATCCTTGAAAATTCAGCGAATGTTGCCTCTAGGCGCCGCAGTTTTGGCGTTTGTGTGGGCGTCTGCGGCAGCCGCCGCCGATGGCAAAACGGCCAAGCACGCGGAACCAGCCGATCAAAAAGCAGACGCGGAGAAAAAGACCGAAGGCAAAAAGAAGGCCGAGGCCGACAAGAAGGCGGATTCAGAAAAAGCTACTGATAAAGAAAGCAAATCCGACCCACAGGCTACGCCGGTCGGTGAAGATGCGTTGCGGTTGGGCACGTTCACCGCGCCACCAAAACCGTTTCCTTTTCCGCTGCTTGGCGATGATCGCGCCCGCGAGGTTTTTGTCGATCGCGCCGGCCAGTTGTACAAAGATCGACCTTATAGCGGCCATGTGCCCGATTGGAATGCGACGCAACCGGTGCAAGCGGGCGGACGTTGCAAGGTAGAACCACAGCAATTACAATGGGTTGGATTCCAAAACAATTCGGACGGTTCGCGGGTGTTTGTTCAGTTAGAGAAAGCCGCGTGCGGCTATGTCTACCGCCCGGACGACCTTCACGTTGTGATCGACCTGCCCCAAGTGACGATCTCTAATATCAATTTGAAACGTGAACTGCTCACGGGCGCGTTCCCGACTTCGGTAGATTTTATCCGGACTGAAGACATGGGCGGCCGCGGTGCGCGCATCGTGATTGCGCTTAAAGAACGGCGCGCCTATTTGTCTGCCCACCTTGGGCGCTATGTTTTCGTTGATATCACGCGTTAAAGCGGAATCCATGACAGATCCGGTGCTGCCCATAGCTGCCGCAAGGCCCGCTGCGCGATCACGCAAGAAAGTTGCGGATTTAGAGTCGGCCGCAGCGCCCCCAGCCGCCAAAGCGCCGCGAAAGCCGAAGGTGAGGACCGCCTCGGCAGCGTTGGATTTGTTCGCCCAACCCGCACCAGTCGCATTGGCAGCGCCGCTGATGCCCGTTGCGGTCGCGCCGGTGCCGACGGGCGCCACACCCAGCCTCTCTATGGCCGATCGCGCTGCGCGTTATGGCCGGCGTGCGCCACCGACTTCGGCCGATGTCGAAATAGCGCCCACGGTGCCGCTGAACATGGCTGACCGCGCGCTGCGCGCTGGGGCTGCCCACCGCGTGACGCAGGAACGCGCGCCCGATCGGCCGCGGCCTTTGTCGATGAGTGAAATTGCATCTAGAAATCATGCGGTTCGCCATGTCGACCGCCCCGAGCCGCAGCCCGCGCCGCCGAGCGCAGAGCCGCGGCAGGCGCTGTCGATGGCGGAACGCGCCACCCGTCACGGCATGACGCACAAGGTCCTGCACGACGACAAGCTGCAGGCAGCGCTGGCAAATCCGCTGCCGGAAGCCGCAAACACGCGCGAACGCGCCGATGCGCCTTCGATGGCGGAGCGCGCGGCCGACCAAGTGCGGCGCCACCGTCCGGCAGAAGCCGATCACGTCGTCAGCGCGGATGTGACACAGCTCGCTGAAATAAATAGCCAATTGCTCGGTGCGCAGGCCGTGCTGCTGGTGTCGCGCAACAACGGCAACGGCCTAGCACAGCGAATTCAGCAATGGAAAAGCGCTGTTAGTGGCGTGGATACCCGCTGGCTACTGCTGGATCTCGGTTCGACCGATGACAGCGTGGCCCAGGCCGAAAGCCTGAATCTCAAAATTCTTCATCGACCAGGCGGACTTGTCGACCCGCTCGCCACCCTTGACTGGGCGCTGCAGCAGATCACGTGTGAACTCGTGCTCGTGGCCGATGGCCAATTTGCGCCGCCTGCGCAAGTCTCTTTGCTTTTTACCGCGCTGCGCGCGGGCAGCACGCTAAGCCTGACGCCCAGCGACCGCCCTTCGCTGGCGGCAATTTCGCGAAAAGCCTGGCAAACTAAGGGTTTCTCAGGGCAACGCGACCTGCAGTCTTGGGCCCAAACCTCCGGGGACATCACGCGCCTGCAATTGCGCGCTGCGTCCGCAGACAGCCGCGATTTCTTGGCGCGTCTGTGCGGCCCCAAACCGTCGCGCTTGGGCCGGTTAGTGGCCCGTATTTCGTCGCTGTTCTAGCTACTTATCGCTCTTGTTGGCCTTGATTTCAGCGGCACCATTTTGCGGCGACGCCTTGGCTTTTTGCGCCGGTGGCGTCGACTCTGTCGCGGGTTTGCTTTTGGCCGCGGCCGCACCGTCAAGCGCGCGCAATTCATCCATTGCCCACTTTTCCGCTTTGGCGTCATTGGCTTTGCGTGCCGCCACGATCAACTTCTTGAGCGCCGCGGCCTTTTGCGCCGGCACCGTCAATTTTTCCGCATCTGCCCGCAATTGTGCGAGATTGGCTCGACCTTCCTCGCCAGCAGGGGCGACGTCGGCGTCGGCAGGTTGTTCCTGCGCTTTTTTCTCGGATTTGCTCTCTTTCTTAGGCGATTTGCTCTCGGCTTGGACTGCCGGCACCGGCGCCGCTTGGCCACGGTTGCCGCGGTAGCCGCCGTCATTTTGCGCCGGTGAGTCACTCGCCGCTTGCTCGTTTTCAGCCTTAGACGCCGCGCCAGCTTTGTCTGCGACGACAGTTTTTGGCGCAGCTTGCACAACTTTTTCGGCGACTTCGGGTTTTGCCACTGCTGCTTCGTACGCAGGTGCCTGAGGCGTGCGCCGTTGCTGCACCGTATTATCCTTAGCGAACCCCGCCATTGGGGGCGCCTTCAGCTTGGCGTCCAGTGCGTCGTCCGTCACCGCCCGTTCGCGCTTGGGCGCCTCGGCAACAACGGGCGCATTGACAGATTCTCTATTGCCAATCGAAGCATGACCGCTGGCCACGTCGTCTGGCGCCCGCGGAGGCGGCGACAGCGACGCCGGTTGCGCTTCGATGGTGCGCGTCGGCCGCGGAATCTGTGCGCGTGCAGCTTCTGCCGCCTCGCCTTCATCTGCTTTGGCCACATTGCGTTGGACCGCCGCAGCCGCAGCCACTTCTTGCAGCTTGGTCGCCGCAGCTGGTTCCACTTTCGCTACCGCTTCCGCGGTCTTAGGCTCGTCGAGCGTCGCTACCGGCGCAGCGGCACTCTCGGCCGCTACGGCCGCCGGGGCATCAGCCGCTTTGGCCGATGTATTCGGATTCATTTCAGAATGCGGACGCACGGCCAACGCCAGCGCGATTGCGGCCGTCGTCATGCCGATCACGATTGGCCCCGGGCGAAATAAGAAATTCAGGAATCTTTGAAGGGGCGATTGAACTTGCGCTTCACGCGCCACTTCTGCCGCGGCCGACAGAATCACGGAACGCACCGACGGCGCCACGTCGGCCATCGGCATGGCGGCAACGCGCTGGTGCATGCGCACAAAGTCTTCGACTTCGGTCTGCCACTGCGGCGGCACCTCGTCGGCGCGACCTCCGGCGAGACGACGTTCATAAGCCGCAATGACTTCAACATCTTGCCGCTCATCGACTGTCATGTTCGTCTTGCTTACCATCACCGACTCCCGATGAGCGGACCGGCTTCAGTGGCCGGCGAACTCAGTCTACTGCTTACCCAGCCAACTTGGCTGCGAAAAAAAAACTTCTCATCTTCAAACAAAGTCGCTCAGCGCATCGCGCAAGGCTTTCAAGGCATAACGCATCCGGCTTTTAACCGTATTTTCATTGCACTGTGTCGCGTCTGCGATTTCCGCAAAGCTGAGGCCGGACAATTCACGCAAAGCAAAAACCTCGCGCTGTTCGTCCGGCAACTTGGCCATTGCAACGTCAAATACGCTGCGAAATTGCGCATCTGCCAAGTTTTGGCTGGCGTCCAACCCAGGCGCATCGCTGGCAATTCGCTCGCCGAGCGTAGGTCCATCCTCATTGCCACTGGGCGCGTCAAGCGAAGGTCCTGAGCGAAAGCGATCGCGCCGCGAAGCGTCGATACACAAATTGCGCCCGATGGTGAACAGCCACGTGCGAAATTTCGCTTGCCCTTTAAAGCCTTGGCCATTACGCACCACCCGCAAGAACGCGTCTTGCACCACATCATCGGGCCGCTGCGCACCCTGCTGCATGGCAAAAGCCTTCAGCGAACGCGCGTGACGGTCATACAAAATCGCCATCGCTTTTGCGTCGCCTGCAACGTATTGATCCATCAACTCTTCGTCGGTGGCCGTACTTGCATTCGCGATGGCGAGGAGCCACATGAGAATCATGAGCACCCAACTCCTTAGACGTTCATCGACGCGCGTCGATCTAAAGTGTGCGCGCGGCTGCTGACCGCGGCGGTAAGCAGCACGCAATACTTGTGGCAAACCAAGCGCTTTGACGTTGGTGGGCGCAGCGGTGGCAAGGGCCAAATGACCCTTGCCACGGCAAGCCTACGATCAGCATGGATCTTTGTCCACTTCGGCGACTAAGCCGCGGATGACAAACGCAAATGCACCACCACTTCGACATGCGGCGTGTGCGGATAAGTGTCGATCATCACTGCGCTGTGTTGCGTGTAACCCGCCGCTTGCAACGAACGCAGATCGCGCGCCAGCGTGTCGAGCGCACACGAGACATAGATGATTTGCTGCGGCGCGGCATCATTGCGGGCCAATTGCGCGATTTTATCCATTAATTCTTTGGCCCCGGGCCGCCCAGGATCGAGCAACCACAGTTCATTGGCCACTGGGGTTTCAGCGAGGTCTGTCGCGTCGCCGTGCAGCACGGTGAACTGCGACAACCGCGCGTGCGTGAGCGTGTGCTGCGCGCGCAAGGTGGCCGGAAAATCGCTTTCAATCGTCCGAATTTGCGGCGCAATTCCGTCCAGCAGGCCACTTAGGTTGCCGGAGCCGGCGAAAAATTCCTGCAGCCGCGCCACGGGCCCTGCTGCGGCGAGCGCGGTCGAAACTGCATGGCGAATCGCTGCGTTGCCAAGCGATGTGGCTTGGCAGAAGCCGCGCGCGTCCACGGTGATGGGCAATGGGCCAACGGTCTCAGGCAAAGTCACCTCAAGCCGCCCCGCGTGGCTTGAAATCGCCGACGCAGCCAGAGATAACCCTACAATATCCAACATTTGCCGCAAGGATTCAGCGGTCGGCAAAGCTTCACCAGCGCGCACCACGGCGTGCAAATCTGCGATCACGCCTTCAACGCCGCTCACGGCGTGCAGTTCGCCCCTGTCAAGCCACGGCGTTGCGGCGGCCGCGATTCGCGGCAGCAAGGCCTCCAATTCCGCAACGAGAACAGGACATTGTCGGGTATCCACCACGCGTTCGCTCGCTCTGCCCATCATGCCTACGGCCATGCCGCCGACGTGATGCCGCAAATGCAATCGCACGCGCCGCCGATGCTGCCATGCTGGGATTTCGCCGACAATTTGCAGCTGGCAGGCAGATTTACCGAGCGCCCGGGTCGTCAAGAGGGCTTTTTCGGAACGCTGCAGCGCCAAATCGATCTGCTGCCAACTGCAGCCACCGCAGGCGTCAAAAACAGGGCAAGTTGGTTGCACTCGCTGCGGCGATGGCAGCAAAATCTTTGTAATTTCGCCGCGCATGACGCCGCGCAGCGCTCCGCGCAGGGCAACGCGCAGGCGATCGCCCGGCACCGCACCCGCGATTAACACGACTTGGCCATCCGCCAAGCGCGCCACGCCGTCAGCTTGGCCACCCAACGCGGTGATCTGCAGCTCAACTACTGATTTCTTAGTCAGTTTTTCGTTGCTCATCTGTGCTCCGTTGGGCGTGGCGCCGCGGGCTGGAGACTTTGTCATGTTGGCGCATTTTCTGCTACTGTTCCAGCGCTTGCGCAAGTGCAGGCCCAAACGAGGCAGAGCGATGAACTGCAGCCGTGTGATTGGCGTTTTGTTCGTATTATTAGCTGCTTGTGGTGGCACTGTCGGCGGTGGCAGCAGCGGCGGCAACGGTTCCATTTCCTGCGCCACAGCTGCGTGCCCGGCCAATATGAACTGCGTGAACAAGGTGTGTGTCGCCAACAAGGCAGATGCGGTCGGCGGTGGAGACAGCGCCGCTGACGCTCAAGTAGCTGATACTACGATGGTCGATTCCGAAGCAGCCGATGATTTCAAAGCACCAGGGGATACGGGGCCGGTCGAAATTGCCGTTTCTGACAATGGCAAGGTCGATTCCGGCAAAGCAGATTCTGGCAAACTGGATTCGGGCAAAATCGACACGGCCGACGACGTAAGCGCGCCACCGGAACCCATGACCATTTATCAAGTGCAATCCGCGCCTTCGAGTGAAGTTTGCGCAGATCCGACCAAGCTCGTGCCGATCGGCAAGGTCATCCTTGAGCCCGCGGTTGTGACCGGCCCGGTGTTCAAGGTCAAAAGCGGCACCAAGACGTCGACGGTATTTTTTGTCGCGCCGCAAATTGCGCCGGCCAACCCAATCTACACCGGCGTCCAAGTCATTGTCACTTCAGAGACATTTAACGCTGTGCCTGGTGATGTTCTTCAAATCACCGGTGAAATCCTGGAGTTCTATTGCATGACCGAAATCAGCGCACAGCCGGACAACGTGCAAAAGATTGGCCAACAAGCGCCGCCCGCACCCTATCCGCTGTCCATCGGCAGCTTGAACCTGCCACAAGTGGATAGTTATGAAGGCGTTTTAGCGACCGTGAAAAATTCGGTCATTTTGGACGCCAATTCTTTGGGCAGTGACGGCAAAACCCATGGCCAATTCAGTGTAACTTTGGCCAACGGTGGCCCGTCGTTGTTGGTCCTGCTGCCATTTGGGTCGCAATATCTGACCAAGGACGCCACAGGAGCTGCGATGACTACTTTCTTAAAAGGCATGAAATTCGCGAGCTTTACCGGACACGTCGAGTACACTTTCGGTCAATGGGTGCTGCGGGTCCGTGATGACGGCGATGTTGTGCAATAAATGGCAGCGCTAAATCGTCCCGTCGGGCTTGAGTGGCGCGATCGCCCCCGCGAATCGCCGCCGCGGCAGGCTACTCAGCTCCAGCATATATTGAACATTCCTGCGACAAAGCAGGATGTTGGCTCACTGCGGCTGATTGCCGGCGACGCGCTTCAGGTCGCGGATCAACTGCTGGCGGAAGGCCGCGCAGCGAGCTTTGACCTGATTCACCTCGACCCGCCCTTTGGCAGTGAGGCGGATTATGCCCGTGCCCGCCAAATGGACGTCGCGGGCAAACAAATCGACGTTCTTTTGCCCGCTTACGGCGATACCGATCGCGGCGACATCGCAAGCTATCTCGACGGCCTTTTTCCCATCTTCCAACGCTGCCATGCGCTGTTGTCGCCGCGCGGCTCGTTCTACCTGCACTTGGATTTTCGCCGCGGCCCTTACGTGCGATTGCTCCTGGACGAAATTTTTGGCGTCGACAATTTGCTCAATGAAATCATTTGGGCCTATGGCTTGGGTGGATCGTCGGCCACGCGGTTTCAGCGCAAACACGACGTGATCTATTTTTACGCCAAGGATCTGGCAAAAAATTGGTTTGTCGCACCACAAGAGGCTGCAACCTCATCGCTTTTGGCCGGGCAGCCCAAGCGCGCCACCGACTTGTGGCAAACACCAACCGCCGCGCCCGGCGGGACAATACTGCGCACCTGGCCTGATCCATTGATCGAACGCACGTTGTCCAACCGTGACTTTGAGCGCACGGGCTATCCAACACAAAAGCCGCTATCGCTCGCAGCGCGGATCGTTCAGGCCTCGCTGCCGCCGAATGGGCAGGTGCTCGACCTGATGTCTGGTTCGGGCACGATTGGTATCGCGGCTTTGCACGCCGGCGGCCATGCTACGTTGGGTGATCGCGGCGCGCTTGCGTTGGATGTATCGCGCGGTCGCGCGCACGCGATCGGAGCGCAAATTGCGCTGGACGCGGTCAATGGGGCGCTGCAAAGTACCGAACTGCCAGCAGCTCCGCTGCGCATTGAAGGTAATAACGCGGTTTTACGTGCTTTTACCCTGCCATGGCCACCCCCCTTGTTGCCGATCAAACCGGCGGTGAGCGGTTGGCTTACTGACAACCATCGGTTGCACGGCGTGGATTTCTTGAGTGCGTGGGGCGTCTTTGGGCGCGCCACCGGCAACGTTCTCAGCGCGCTGGCGTGGTGGGACGCTGCGGCGCAGCGCAAGCGCGAAAAGGTACAAACTTGTTTGGTATTCCAAGCTGATCGGGTGCCGGAGATGTGGGTCGGCGTCGATGTGTTTGGGCGGATTTGGCACACGCCGATTTAGACGGGATTGCGTGCGCTGATGTCGAAAAAAACTAACCGGTTACGAAGCATCGCCGGCTTTTGGCTTGCCGACAGCTTCCAGCAGCAACAAAAGCGCTTTGGCGTCTTCGGCAAAAGCCTTGCGGTCCTTGAAGGGCACGGGCGGCTCGCTGGCATTTAGGCCCTGCGGATCCATGTACTTGCCTCGCTGTTTGGCCCCGAAATGCAGGTGCGGACCGGTTGATCGTCCCGTTGTGCCGACGTAGCCGATCAGTTGGCCCTTGGTGACGCGATCGCCTGCTTTGAGATTGCCGGCGAATTTCTGCATGTGCATGTACTCCGTCGTGTAACTGTCAGCGTGGCGGATGCGAACCATGTTGCCCGCGGCGCCCGCGCGGCCGGCCGAAACCAATTGGCCCGCGGCCGCAGCAAAGATCGGGGTGCCGCGCGGTGCCGCGAAATCCACGCCCATGTGCGCTTTCATTTTGTGCAAGATCGGATGCAGGCGCATGCCGAACGCCGAGGTCTGGTGGCCGAGGTGCAGCGGCTGGCGCAGGAACATCGGCTCGATCGATTCACCGTCGCTGCCGTAATACCCGCTGTCGCCGCGACCGTTGTTGTACCAGAGCGCTAAGGTTTTGGCGCTGCCTTGACCCGGGCGGACCTCAATCGCGGCGATGTGATGGTAGCGCACCAACAAGTCGCCGTCCATCAACTTATCGATTACAATACGCAATTCATCACCAGGCTGCAATTCAACAGGCACCGACAGCCGTTCTGAAAGCAAACCCTGAACCAAATCAACCAAGCCAGGGCCCTCGCCGCAGCGGCGCAAACTGGCTTCCAGCGTGCCCACGATGCCGCAGCGGACGGCTTGGCGCAGCAATGTGCCTGGCAGTCCGCCTTCGCGCGCAGAAAAAGTTTCGCCGTCGGCGTCGCGGTCGACCGTCAGGCCCTCGCCAAAAGCCGGTGCAATGACAAGTGTTTGCAGCGCAGACGAATCCATCAATCCAGCGGAGGCAAAACGGGCCCAAAGGCGCCAACCGGCTTGAAATTTGGCGGGATCGCGCAACTCACCGTAGGCTTTGATCACGTCGCGGGCGGCGTTGCCGTGAATGTAGAGGCGAGCCAAGGCACCACCTAGGGTTTCACCGGCTTGGACCACAACCGAGCGCGTCGCTGCCGTAGCTGGCGCGGCAGATGGCGAAGCGCCAACATTGACGTGCACCGGCTGCAGGGTCGAAGCGCCCGCGGCCGTTCCATCTGAATATACTGAGTTTTCCCGGTTATTTGCGGCTTCAGCCGTTTCCGGCAGGCGCTGCGATTGCTGAAGCGCGCTCAAGCGTTCCAACGTCGAAAGCGGCGTCAATTCAGGCGCAGCGTGCCACATCGACCACAGATTGGCCCCCGCAACACCAGCAATGATCGCCGCAGCCCCCAAAGAGGGCAGTAGCGCGCTGCGCGAGCGGTGCGATGTCGGGGTCTGTAACCTCATGCCGTCGGTTTCACCTTGCGCCAGTTCAGAATCAGCTAAACCAATTGACGGATAACCGTCCGAGTTGACAGATAATTTGGTTCGGGCGGCCGAGCCCAGTCGCTCGCCTTCGACAGCCGCACGAGGCGGTTGAACGTCGGCAATGTCACAAACCGGTGACAGCGCGATGTTTGGCGTTGTAAAGATCCAAAGCCATTCTGTCAACCCAAGCGACTTGCCTTTTGCCTTTGCCTTGGGCGGCCGCTGTGGACTTGAGTTGAGGGCGCCGAAGCGTTACACTTTCGCCCCTTCCATTTCCTTTACCGCCGCGGGAATTCGCGTTGGTGTGGAAAATTTGCGGTTGACTCGACGCTGCCACAGAGCAGGCAAGTTAGGATTTCGTTTGCAATTACGCATCTACAACACGCTGAGTCGGCAAAAAGAGCCGTTTGAACCATTGGTCTCGGGCAAGGTCAGTCTCTACGTTTGCGGCGTGACTGTTTATGATTACAGCCACGTTGGCCATGCGCGGGTTTACGTTTTTTTCGATGTCGTTCGGCGCACGTTGCGGCATTTTGGCTATGATGTCAAATATGTACGCAATTTCACTGATGTGGACGACAAGATCATTCGCCGCGCCAATGAAAATGGCGAGACCTGCGACGCGCTAACTTCACGATTTATTGAAGCCTTTCACCAAGACGTCGACCGAAGGCTGGAGTGCGAGGCGCCGGATATTGAGCCGCGCGTTACGACACATATGCCTGAAATTATTTCGATGATTCAGGAAATCATCGCTCGTGGCCACGCCTACGTGGTGCCCGGCGACGCCGACAGCCTGCCCGGCGGAAAAGACGTGTATTTTGAGGTCAGTAGCTTCCCAACGTACGGTGCCCTTTCCGGGCGCAGTCAGGATGACAACCAAGAAGGCGCATCCGATCGCGTGCAACACGATGCGCGCAAGCACAATCAGGCGGATTTTGCCTTGTGGAAATCGGCCAAAGTCGGTGAACCACAATGGGAATCTCCTTGGGGTCAAGGCCGGCCGGGTTGGCATATCGAATGCTCCGCCATGTCGTGCAAGCATTTGGGCAGCGCTTTTGATCTGCACGGCGGCGGCAAAGATTTGATCTTTCCGCACCATGAAAATGAAATCGCCCAAGCGATCGCGGCCAACGGCGACGTATTTTCGCGCGGTTGGATGCATTTGGGTTTCTTGACCATTGATGCAGAAAAAATGTCCAAGTCGCTGGGCAATTTTTTTACCATCCGCGAAGTTCTAGATCGCTACCACCCGCAAGTGCTGCGCTATTTTCTGCTGACGGCGCACTATCTGCATCCGTTGAATTTTGCAGATAAAATGCTGGATGAGACCACACGACGCGTGCTTTACGTCTACGAAAAAATGGCGCTAGCTGACGAGGTTCTGGCGCAAAACCCGCCGTACGTGTTGGACAAATTGCCCGACGTTGTCGAGCGCGCCCAGACGGCGTTGCTCCACGCACTGGCGGACGATTTCAACACGCCGCAAGCGTTGGCGGCACTGAGTGAGCCGTTAAGCGCACTGGCCCATGCGCTGCAAAAACCGAAATTGGCGGCCAATCTGCCGATGATCACGGCAGTTCGCGCGCTGATCGCCCAAGCGGGTGCGCTGCTCGGTGTCTTTCACCGGCCGCCGCAACAAGTGGCTGATGAGATCGTGGAGACCGTGCGCGACCGACTTTTTCCGCATGGCAGTGAAAACTTACGAGAAGTCCAAGAACTCATGCTGCAACGGCAGCAGGCGCGACAGGACAAAGACTGGGCCGCCGCGGACGTGTTGCGGGCCAAACTGACTGAGCGCAACGTCGAAGTGCGCGATGCGCGCGATGCTTCGACTTGGCGCCCGCAATTGGTTGAACAGATAACAGAATAATTGAATCGATCGCAATTTGGAGGTGATGACATGGATGCCGATTTTATGCGCGAAATGCTGGTTCTGCTTTTTTTCATAGGTCTGTATTTGGGCGTATCTGCAATGCTTTTGCGGGGCCATCACGTGGATCTGTCTGAAGTGACGGCGCACAATACGATTGGCGGCGCGGATGCTGCCGCTGCTGAAACAGGTCCGAGGTTGAACCGTCGGCGCAAGGCGATCGCGCGACAAGCCGCGGCCAAGGTGGGCAAGGCCCCTGAAGTTGCCACGGTAAATGACGACGACGACTAGACTTTGGTGCCAAATCGACTGCAAAAATCTCCGACGCATGGACGTCGATCATCTTACGTAACGGAGCCGTTTCGATGCAAGAATTCGCAGCACACCCAAGCAGCAAGCCTACGGAATCATTAGAATCTGTCGTCATTCGTTTTGCTGGCGACTCCGGCGATGGCATCCAGCTGACCGGTGGCCAATTCACCGAGGCGTCAGCCGCGGTGGGCAACGACACGGCGACGTTTCCGGATTTTCCCGCGGAGATTCGCGCACCTGCCGGCACTTTGGCCGGTGTTTCGGGCTATCAGCTGCATTTTTCAAGCCACGACATCCTCACGCCCGGCGATCGCGCGGACGTGTTGGTGGTGATGAATCCGGCCGCGTTGGCAGCGCATCGCAAGTGGCTGAAGAAAAACGGACTTTTGATCGTCAATTCGGACGCGTTTTCGCAAAAAAACCTCAAGATGGCAGGTTATGAAAGCAATCCGCTTGAGGACAATTCTCTCGACGATTATCAAATTTTTCCCGTCGATCTCAGCCGGTTAACCAACGACGCGCTTTCTGGCATGGGCCTTTCATCCAAAGAAGTCGAACGCTGCAAAAACTATTTTGGCCTTGGCTTGGTATTTTGGCTGTACGACCGGCCGACTGAAATTGTCGATCGCGAACTCAAACGCAAATTCGCCAGCAAACCCGATATGTTGGAAGCCAACCAGCGGGTGTTCCGCGCTGGTTGGGATTATGGCGAGAACACGGACCTTTTTGCCATTCGCTACAGCGTGCCGCCGGCCACGATCGCGCCCGGTACCTACCGGAGTATCTCTGGCAATGAAGCGACGGCCATCGGCTTGATCGCCGCGGCCAATCAGGCGGGATTGGATTTGTTTTACGGCAGTTATCCGATCACGCCGGCATCGGACATTTTGCACAATCTTTCAAATTACAAAGAATTCGGCGTGCGCACGTTTCAAGCCGAAGATGAAATTGCCGCGATCTGTTCGTCGATTGGCGCAAGTTTTGGCAATCAGATCGGTGTGACTGGTACGTCGGGTCCCGGTATTGCCTTGAAATCTGAAGCGATTGGCTTGGCCGTGATGACCGAACTGCCGCTCATCATCATCGACGTACAGCGCGGCGGGCCGTCGACTGGCTTGCCGACCAAGACCGAACAGAGCGATTTAATGCAAGTTTTGTACGGTCGCAACGGCGAATGTCCGGTGCCGGTGCTGGCGATTCGCAGCCCGTCCGACGCGTTCGATACAACCTATGAGGCCGTGCGGATTTCCTTGAAGTACATGGTGCCCGTCATTCTTTTGTCCGACGGCTACATCGCCAACGGCGCGGAACCGTGGCTGATTCCCGACGTCGAAAAGCTCCCGAAAATCATTACGCGATTGACCGACAACCGGCACGATTTCGCCGATGACAAAATTCTGCCTTACTTGCGCGATCCGGTGACGCTGGCGCGACCGTGGATCAAGTTGGGCAGCGAAGGCATGGAGCACCGCTTGGGTGGCTTGGAGAAGTGGGATATTACAGGACATATTTCATATGACCCTGCCAATCACGAACATATGGTGAAAACCCGCCAGGCCAAAGTCGATGGCATTGTTGCGGATATTCCGCCAACCCAAGTGGTCGGTCAGGCGAGCGGTGACGTGCTGGTGGTCAGTTGGGGGTCGCCGTACGGCACTTGTTCGACCGCAGTACAACAGTTGGCCGATCAAGGGAAATCTGTGTCGCACGTGCATTTGCGCTGGCTCAATCCGCTGCCCGCCGATCTGGGCGAGGTGCTGGCGCGGTTTCGCACAATTCTCGTGCCCGAGATCAACAATGGCCAACTGTCCAAAGTGTTGCGGGCCAAGTTCGCCATGGACATCAAAAGCTACAATCGCATCAACGGTTTGCCGCTCGCGATTTCAGAAGTCACCGACGCGATCGTCAGTCACTTGGCCAGTTGAACCAAACTTTTCTGTCGCGCTCGGCGCGACCACGCATGAGGTCCTATGACAGACGTCATCCAACCAGTCGCGCTAAAACCTAAAGATTTCGCGACCGATCAAGAAGTTCGCTGGTGTCCCGGTTGCGGCGATTACGCGATCTTGGCCGGCGTGCAGCGCGCGTTGGCCAAACAAGGCCTGCCGCCGCATCAAATCGCGACGGTCGCGGGTATCGGCTGCTCATCGCGTTTTCCTTACTACATGGCCACTTACGGATTCCACAGCATCCACGGCCGTGCGCCGGCGATCGCCACCGGCCTCAAGATCGCCCGACCTGACCTACAAGTGTGGATGGCAACTGGTGATGGCGACTCACTTTCCATCGGCGGCAACCATTTCATTCACCTGTTGCGCCGCAACGTCGACATTAAGGTCCTGTTGTTCAACAACCGAATCTATGGCTTGACCAAGGGGCAGTACTCTCCAACTTCCGAATTTGGCAAGAAAACCAAGTCGACGCCGCTGGGATCGGTGGACAATCCGTTCAATCCGGTGTCACTTGCGATCGGCGCGGAGGCGAGTTTTATCGCGCGCACCATTGATGTCGATGCCAAGACTTCCGCCGACGTTTTTGCGGCAGCTGCAGCACATCACGGCACTGCCTTCATTGAAATCCTGCAAAATTGCAATATTTTCAATGATGGCGCGTGGGATCACCTCGCCGCCAAGGAACACCGCGCCGAAGCGACGATCACGCTCGAGCACGGCAAGCCGATGATCTACGGCGCCGCGCGCGATAAGGGCATTGTGCTCAAGGGTTTGACGCCGCAGGTTGTGAGGATCGGGGTGGACGGTGTGACCGAGGCGGATTTATGGGTGCACGACGCCTATGATGTTGATCCAACACGCACTTTTTTGCTGTCACGCATGGAATGGCCGCATTTTCCTGTGCCGATCGGCCTGCTGCGTGCGGTGCAAAAGCCCGTGTACGATGAACTGATGAATGCGCAGACCGCCTCGCAACGCTTGACGAAGAAAGCGGATTTGCAGCGGCTCCTGACCGGCAACAAAAGCTGGGTCGTCGCGTAGACCGCCGCGCAACCTTGGACCGGGTGGGCATTTCACGCCCGATCGTCGGTAAATTGTCACACTTTAAAAAAATCGTGCTTGGGCATGTAGCCAAGGTGTGGCGACCTTGCCAAACTGGGCTATGTTGGTAGCGCTGGGACGGCCGTCGTTGAGACGACGACAGGTTGCTCCAAGCTGGCAGCACAGTGCCAATCAAGCAAGGGTTCCCATAAGCAAATCCATACATTTCGCATAGATTTGCCGATTTTGGGGTGAAGGAGGAAGCCGATGGAATTGACTGTCGTGACCAAGCCTGGGCCGGATGGTGTGGAAATCAAAATGGATGGTCTAGCGCACAAGCACTTACAGACCAAATTGGAGAAAATTGAGGTTCGTGTGGGCAAACCGATCACCGCGCGTGCGGTGATTGAAGGCAGAAGTGTCGGGTTTGACTGTACAATTACATTACACGGCGCTTCCGAGCTCATCGGAAAAGCCCACGGAGAACAACCGCTCAAGGCCGTCGACGCCGCCGTCGACAAATTGACACGCCAATACGAAGACGAAGCTGAAAAGCGCACCGGTCGCGAACGCGCCCGCCGCGGCAGCGGTTCCATCAAGCAGGCGGAGCCATTTTAGCGGGCAAACGCGCTAAATAACAATGCAATACGCAACTCCTCGGGCCGCCGTCTCGCAAAGACGGCGGTCTTAGGCGCTTTTGGGCTGGTGATCGCCTTACGGTTGGCCTTTTCTTGGCCAAATCGGCAAAAGTTGTGGTGCAATTTGTAGATTCTGCGCGCGGCATGGCTTAAGCTGCGCGTCGCGGTCGCTCCGCATAGGTGCCGGATGCAGCGGTTTTGGCAATATTTAGGCGCAATTTCATTGGGCTTGGCCTTGGTCGCCTGCACGGACTGGGACGCGAACGGCGGAGCACAAGGTCCCGTTTTATCAAGTGTTCCTGGCAACGGCAGCCTACAGCCCGCGGACGCGGGGACGGGCGGCATCAAGGCATGGGAAACTTGGCTGCCGCCGGGCGCAACGCCCTATGATGCCGGCTCAATTCAAGGCGAGGACACCGCCGTTGCCGACGCGGAATCGCCCGACAATTTGCCGGTTTCCAACGACGCGCAGCAGATCGAGGCGGGCGACGACGTGCCGCTGATCGAAGTCAGCGTCGTGGATGCAGAGGAGCCTGACGGCGAAGATGGGCAAAATACTGGCGATTCTGGCGTGGCGGATGCCATTGCCGCAGACGTTGGGCTGCTTGACGCTCAACCCTCCGACACAGCGACGCTGGATGGCGCGTCGCTGGACGGTGCCGTGGCCGATGGCAAGCTGGCGGACGGCGGGCCCGATGTCGATCCGGCGTGTGCCGGCAAGAACCGGCCATTGGGGTGCTACTGCAACGCAAGTGCGCAATGTGGCAGTGGTTTGTGTGTGTACGGCCCAACAGGACTTGTCTGCGGGGTCAGTTGCAAAACGCTTGGTTGCCCCGGGGGCTGGGTGTGCACACCGCCAGCGCTTGTGTGTATTCCCGTGCCGCCGCCTGATGTTGCGCCCGATGTGGCCGTCCAATCTGATCTCGGTTCGACCGACGGCGGCGGGTCTGACTTGGTGCAAGACGATTCGGGCGGGATCGATGGCGCCGCCATCGACGGAATTGTCAGCGATATCACGGTGATGGATGTCCCTGTCGCCGACGCACCGGTTGGCGACGCGCCGGTAGGCGAGGTCGATCAAGGCGATGGCGGCGGATTTGATCAAGCAGTCGGTGACGGCGGTTTGGCCGATGTTGTGGATGGGGCCACTGGCGTTGACGCACCCAAGTTTGATTGGCAGGGTTATCCAGACGCAAATTTCCCCGCAGATGCAGACATTTATGGTGGGCCGATCAACAGTTGCCTCAGCTTGTTTCTGTTTCAACAGGAAACGTGCGGCAAGCACAACCCAAGCGCGGTTTGCATCGACCAAATCGCCAAAAAGGGATCGCTGTACGCCAACTACATTTTTGAACCGTTGCGCGCCTGTGAAACCGCCATTTGCACCGATTTATGCGCCCTTGCGGTCGACGAAACCTGCATGAACCAGTGCATGGGCAAATACTGCACTGGGCCGTTCTTGGGCTGTGTCAGCAACAACAGCAGCGATAGCGCCGACTGCGCCGCCACGTGGACCTGCGCGCAACAATACCCCGGAAAATTATTGACCATCGGCGCGATCTGCTATGCCAATGCAAGCAAAGACGCGCAGTTGCAACTCGACGGCCTGATCAGTTGCAGCACCAAGCCGCAGACCGAAAGCTGTTTCAAACAAATTGGCAAATGCTTTCAAAGTGCTTCTCCCAGCGCCAGTTGCAATGAGACATTGCAGTGCAGCCAAGCATGCGGCGGCGATCAGGTCTGCACTTGGAAATGTTTGGGCAATGCTACGCCTCAAGGCATCCAGTTCGCCGACGGGCTGTTCAATTGCATCAATTCGAACTGCACTCCGTTCTGCAACGGCGACAAGACCTGCCAGGACAAATGCACGGCGACGCAGTGCAGCGGCCAACTAGCTGATTGTTTGACGAAATAGCTGAACATTTGGCGTTGCTCTTGAATCGTGCGAGCAATCCGAGTACCCTACCGCGCGCGCAGCCTCACTTGCAGGATTTTGCGCCCAATTTGTCAATGATTTCTGTGTGTAAACACTGGGGAGAGAATTTAGGCATGTTCACGAACGCCCACCGTCGCTTTTTTACCGCTACTTTCGCTTTGATGCTGGCCACTTCGGCCACCGGCTGCAAGCGTCCCGGCGCCCAATCGATTGTCCTGACCAAGGATCAAGAGCAGCAAATCGCCGAAAACGTGCTCAATGCCCCCCCCGCGACCATTCAAAACAAAGGCGAAGTCAAGTTTGAAGACAAGATCGTCCTGCTGGGCTACGACCTCAAGGGCACGCCGGCCAAACGCGGCGGCACCTTGGATTTGACTTTGTACTGGCGCGTCAACGAACCGGTGAGCGGCGACTGGAAAATCTTTGTGCATTTTGAATCACCTGGCCAGCGCCGCCAGCCGTTTGACCATTACGGCGTCGGTGGTTTGTACCCGCCCGGTCAATGGAAAAAGGGTGAAATCATCAAAGATGTCATCAATATCGCCGTTCCCGCCGATTGGCCCGCTGGTCCAACGCAGATCATGCTCGGGTTTTTCGATTGGGGTGCCTACAAGGCCAATCCTTCGGCGCCCAATCGCCGCCTGAAAGTCGTTGCTGCGCCGGATCCAAAGATGATCCTGTCCGAAGATCGTTTGCTTTTGACCACGCTTGACGTGGCCGGTGGCCAAGCTGGCGGCGCCGCCGAAAATCATCCGCCGCGGCAGGATGCGCCGCGCGCGCAGATGTATGGCGTCACGGAGAGTTCCGCCGCTCCAGCCATCGACGGCAAAACCGACGAGGCCATGTGGCAGGCCGTGCGTTCGCTCACCATTGGGCAACAACCGGACAGCAAGCCGCTGTCGCCTGAGCATGCCACGACAGCCAAACTGGCGTGGGACAAGGAGAATCTGTATTTTTCGGCGACGACCCGCGACAGCGACGCGCGCAACACCCACAGCGAAAACGACACAGAAACTTGGGAGGGCGACGTCATCGAACTGTTCTTGCAACTGCCCGGTATGAAAGGGCAATATGTTGAATTGCAATTTACGCCGAATGGCAGCCATTTCGATGCGAAATTCACGGGGCCACGCGAACCGGAATGGAAAGAAGCGGCCAAGTTCAGCAGCGGCATGACGTACAAAGTGCTGGTAGACGGCAGCGTAAACGCCGACGGCGACGACAAAAGCTGGAGCGTTGAAGCTGCCATCCCATGGAAAGGTCTCGGATTGGAAGGCGCGCCGCCCATCGGCACCAAGATGGCGGCCAATATCTACCGCATCGACAACAAGGGCCCACACGACTTGGCCCACATGGGCGCTTGGGCGCCCGTCGGCGGTGATTTCCATAAGTTAGACGGCGCGGGTACGTTCATTTTGACCCAAGCCACGCCAGCGGGCGCCAACGCCCCCGACGGAGCGCCGATGCGCCCCGCGCTGCCGATGTTGCCCGCAGTTGCCGCGAAACCCGCTGAATTGAAAGCCGTCGCTCCGGCCGCGCCAGAAGCGGCTCCGAGCAAATAGCTTCACCCAAAGCCGCCGATGTTCGACGCCAACACACTGCCGCAACAAGGATTTGATCGCCTTGTCGCGGTGATGGCCTGCCTGCGCGCGCCCGACGGCGGCTGCCCATGGGACCGCGAACAGACGCTCGCGACTCTGCGGGCGTACCTCGTGGAAGAGTCTTACGAACTGCTGGATGCCATTGACGATCTTGGACCGCCATCCACCGCCCTTCCCGCCGACTTTGCGCAACACGGGGGGACAAATCCCCGCCTGATCGCGCAGTTCCGCGAGGAACTGGGCGATGTGCTGTTGCAGATCGCGTTTCAGTCACAAATTGCCAAAGAACTTGGGTGGTTTGACGCCGACGCGGTCGCAACCGGCATCGCCGACAAAATGATCCGTCGCCATCCGCACGTATTTGGCAACCTCCAAGTCACCGATTCCTCCACAGTCTTGCGCAATTGGGAACAAACCAAGCGCCAAGAGGGCAAAGGCGCGCTATCCGGCGTACCCCGCAACCTTCCAGCGCTTTTGCGCGGCCAGCGCATCGGCGAAAAGGCCGCCCGCATCGGTTTTGACTGGCAAAAGCCCGCCGAGGTGCTAGAAAAAGTCGACGAAGAATTGGCCGAATTGCGCGAAGCGATCGCAGCAAAAAATCCCGCCCATATTGCTGAAGAGTTAGGCGATTTGCTGTTCGCGCTTACCAGCCTAGCCCGCCATCTGGAAGTCGACGCGGAGCAGGCGTTGCGCGGCACGCTGGACAAATTCACTAAACGCTTCAGCCATGTAGAGGCTTCTATCGAATCCGAGCACGGCAATGCCTATCGGGCCTCGGCAGACGAATTGGACGCTTTGTGGCAAGGAGCAAAAGCGTTGGAAAAAGTGTGAAAGTCTCCGTGAAAAAATGCGTGTCGTCGCGCAAGCGCCCTCGCAGCCGCGAAGCGGGAAATTCAACGCGATGTTGCGCATTTAGGCGCAGCGAGCTCGTACTGGTTGCCAAAGGAGTGGGAGGTCCAGCGGGGCCAACCGTGGCGGCTAACGCTGAGCGATCCGGTTCCACAATTTTGGCATAATGACAAGGAGATGTATCGGTCTGTCGTTTCATGGGCGATCGGATACCGCGTCGCGCGCGCTGTCCTTGAGCGCGTTGCGGCCGTTGAAGTGCGTCCAAGTCTGGCGTTGACGACGCCGTTCGTCGTCGTTGAGCCCACTCAAACCGGATCCACCAACCTGCCATTGGTAAGAATTGACATTAAAAACAAGCGGTTGACAATGTCTGAGCACGCGCGCAAGCTGGGTGCACCCCAACGCCAACCGCTCAAACTGACGGTGACTAGATGAAAGTTCGACTCAAATCCCGGATTTTGTGCTGCGGTGTCGCGTTTGCGCT
The DNA here is from genome assembly GCA_945889325.1 of Klebsiella pneumoniae. Taxonomy (GTDB): domain Bacteria; phylum Myxococcota_A; class UBA9042; order UBA9042; family UBA9042; genus CAMDBH01. The sequence goes on along the minus strand of CAMDBH010000010.1, from coordinate 966 downwards.
CTTCGCCTCCGCGTGCGGCCCAAAACCTGCCGACTCCGATGCTGCGGTCGGCGACGCGGTCGTGGCCGACGCGCCGATGGATGTAGTGATTCCTCCAAAGGATGCTCAACAGGACACGCCCGCGGCGCCAGAAGCCGCCTTGGCGGACGAGATCGGCGACGTAGCCGACGCGGATGGCGTAGAAATCGTCGATGTTGTGATTCCACCTGATGAACTAGCTGATGCTCCGGAAGGAGTCAGTGACGCGTCGGACGCCGCGGACGCGGCCGAAGTCGTCGATGTCATCATTGCGCCAGATCTTTTGCCCGACGCGATCGCCGACACAAGTGAAATCGATGAAATGGACGAGCCCGATGCGGCACAACTCGATCAAAGCGAAGTCGCGGACAGCACCGACGCACAAAAAGACACTTTCTTGTCCATGCCAGATCTCGGCCCCTGCGTCAGCAAAGACCTGACACTTTACGCCGATTCCCTGTCCGACGACGGCACTTGTACCAGCGCGTGCGCGCCGGATCACCCGTGCGTCTGCGGCGATTGCGCGTGGGTGCAGACGCCGCCGCTGGTGCAGCCGCGCTGGGGCGCGAGCATGGTCTGGACTGGCACGGAAATTGTCGCGGTCGGCGGCTGGCCGGGGGCGTTTCCGCAATATCCGATCACCGCGGAGCGGTGGAATCCAAAGTCGGGCAAAGGCTGGGAAATGATCAATACGCCGGTGACAAAGTCCATTCATCGCGATGTCGAAGCACACTGGGACGGCACCTACGTTTGGGCCATTGTTGAAGCGCCGGATCCGCAATACGAGAAGGAGGAGTATTCATTTCGCTGGGATCCGCTGACGAACACTTCGGTTAAGTTGGCCATGAAGAATCGGCTCTTCGCCGCAACCACGTCGCCTGGCGATTGGATGAGGGCGTGGGTCAATGGCCAAATCTTTGAAATCGGGACAGTTGTGACAGGAAAAAC